>NZ_RZRT01000012.1:68649-136787 GCF_003998295.1 Mesorhizobium sp. M7A.F.Ca.US.011.01.1.1 | reverse complement strand
TCAGAAACGCACCGTCGAGGACACGTGGCGCCACATCGGCCACCTCGTCGAAACCATCGAGGC
The DNA here is from genome assembly GCF_003998295.1 of Mesorhizobium sp. M7A.F.Ca.US.011.01.1.1. NCBI lineage: Bacteria > Pseudomonadati > Pseudomonadota > Alphaproteobacteria > Hyphomicrobiales > Phyllobacteriaceae > Mesorhizobium > Mesorhizobium sp. M7A.F.Ca.US.011.01.1.1. The sequence continues at coordinate 136,724 of NZ_RZRT01000012.1, read as the reverse complement.
AGCCGAATGCAAGAACTACTTCGAAAACGCAGGCTACGCTTCCGTCAAAATATGAAACGCTCTAGCGTGTGGCTAGCGCGGGTGCGGGCGCGAAGGCCAGAACGCTTCTGTCGCGCAGGCTGGTGGGTTTGCTGCCGACAGCGGGTGCGACGACGCCGGTCAGATCACCGAATTCCTCGATGAGAGCCGGCTTGCCGATATAGTAGCCCTGGCCGATCTCGCAGGCTTCGGCGTCCAGGAATTTCAGTTCGCCGAGCGTCTCGACACCCTCCGCCAGAACCGGCAGGCCGAGACCGCGTCCAAGTCCCAGGACGGCGCGCACGATCGCCGCGACCTGGCCGTTCTTGTCGACGGACTTGATGAAGGAGCCATCGATCTTGATCTTGTCGAAGGGGAAGGCGCGAAGGTTGGAGAGCGAGGAATAGCCGGTTCCAAAATCGTCCATGGCGACGCGCACGCCCAGCGCCTTGACCTGCCGCAAGGTGGCCAGTGCCCGCGGCATGTCCTTAACAAGCGCCGTCTCGGTGATCTCAAGCTCGAGCCTGCCGGGCGCCAGGCCGGAATTCAGCAAGGTTTCGTGGACCTTGCGGCTGAAATTCGTGTTGTGGAGCTGCACCGCCGAAACGTTGACGGCCACCGTCAGCGGATTTTCCCAGCGGGCGGCTTCCTCGCAGGCGGCCGTCAGCACCCATTCGCCAATTTGGCCGATGGCGCCGCTGTCTTCGGCGACCGGGATGAATATGCTCGGCGACACGTCGCCGCGCGTCGGATGCCGCCACCGGACCAGCGCTTCGAAGCCGACCATCTTTCCGCTGCTGATCTCCTTCTGCGGCTGATAGACGAGGTAGAACTCCTGGCGCGCGACTGCCTGGCGCAGTTCGTGCTCCATCACGCGCTTGTCGCGGGCCTCGGCCCCCATCGAAGCTTCGAAATAGCGGTAGGTGTCCTTGCCTTCGGTCTTGGCCCGGTAGAGCGCCGTATCGGCGTGGCTTATCAGGCTGGCCTGGTTTTCGGCATCCGACGGATAGAGCGCAATGCCGATGCTGGCCGACACCAGGCCGCCGCCGACCGAGAGCCGGTTTTCCTCGCGCATGGCGGTCAGCACCGCGTCGGCGATACGGCCTGCCTCCAACGGGTCGGTCAGGTTCGGCGCGATGATGGCAAATTCGTCGCCGCCCAGCCGCGCCACCATCTGTCCTTGACGAAGAATACCGGTCGCGCAATGCGCAACCTTCTGCAGCATGGCGTCGCCCGCGCCGTGCCCATACAGATCGTTGACCTCCTTGAACCGGTCGAGATCAAGCAACAGAAGCGCAAGGTGGCTGCCTTTCCTCGCCCGGCCCATCGCGGCAATTTCCGCCTCCAGCCGGCCTGAAAAACTGCGCCGATTGGCCAGTCCGGTCAACGGATCGAAATGGGCAAGCCGCAGGATTTCCTGTTCCGCCTTCTTGCGCTCGCGAATGTCGCGGACCGCGACCACGTTGTGCGGCTTGCCACAGTAATCGATGCTCCTGGCGATCAGCTCGACAGGAATGCTCGTACCATTGCGGCCGCTCAATTCGGCCTCCTGCGGCTGTTCGCCGAAGCCCGATATATCGGACCCGAAGAGATCGCCGAGCTGCATTCCGTTCAGCGTCGCTGTTGCGATGCCCGTAAGCCTCGCAATGCTGTCATTGGCACTGATGATGCGGTGGCCGTCGCAGACGATCAGCCCCTCCACGGCGGCATTGGCCAGGCCGTGCATGCGGTCGACCTCGAGCTTCTGGCGACGGAAGCGCAAATCGATCCACAGCGCCGATGCCGACAGGACCAGGATCACCAATGTGGCGGCGGCGGCGGCGAAAGCCTGCGAGGTCGGCTCGATCGTGTATTCGGATATGACGATCGAGGGATCGGGGAAGATCGAGACGGCGCCCATACCGATGAAATGCAGGGTGCAGATTGCCAGCGTCAGCAGCACCGCGCCGCCGGATGTCGACTTCAAGGAGGGGCGGCGCTGCACGACACGCAGCGCCAGCGCGGCGAGCGTCACGCCGGCCAGAAGGGAAACGGCGACAAGCAACAGGTTCCACTCGATGCGGCCCTGAACCTCGAACGCCGCCATACCGATGTAGTGCATGGCCGCGATACCGCCGCCCAGCACGGCGCCGCCGACGAGATGATAATCGAACTCATTCCGCAAGGTGGCGATCCACATGCCGGCTGCCGTCAGAGTGACCGAAGCAGCGAGCGAAAGCACGGAGAGTGCGGGATCGTAAGCACTGGGTATGCCCGGTGTGAATGCGAGCATGGCGATGAAGTGCGTTGCCCAGATGCCGAAGCCGGTCGAAGTGGCCGCGATCATCAGCCAGGCAAGCCGGTTCCGATCGGTGGAGCGGCTTATGTGATGAAGCAGGTTGACGGCAGAGAAACAGGAAATTCCGCAGATCAGCGCGGCAAGTGCGACCAGTCTCAGATCGTGTTCGTTGACGATACAATTGTAGACCGTCAGCATTTTATTTCACCTGAGCTTTGGAAATAAACAGGGCAGCAGGATTGAGTAGCCCGTTGCCGTTGAGGGATCGATAAAGTCGCCTGCAACCTTGGCGTGTCTCTTCGGGTTGCAGCGGCTGCAATCAGGGCTGACACGCCGAAAGCCAGCTTGGCAGTTCCGACGGTAGTTCCTGGCGCGCTTGTCGTCGCGCTAAGCCGGCTAACCGTGTGGCTTTCCATGTCTCCAAGCGGAGGCGAGGGTGGCGTGAGGTAAAGGGTGAAGTTCGTCGATCTGCAACAAAACCGTTGTCTGATTGTCACGAGCGACACATATTGCCTTTGCGGGAGTGCCCCTTTCGCCAATGACAAACGGGAGATGAAACATGAAGTCCTTCGGCTTCGCGGCCGGTGTTGCCGCCACCTTTATGCTGCTTTCCTCAACCTCCGCTTTTGCTGTCACGCAGATCAGTTGGTGGCACGCCATGACTGGCGCCAATGCCGAAGTTGTCGACAAGATCTCCAAAGATTTCAATGCCAGCCAGAGCGACTATGAACTCGTTCCGGTGTTCAAAGGCACGTATCCCGAGACGCTGAATGCCGGCATTGCCGCCTACCGCGCGGGCCAGGCGCCCGATATCATGCAGGTGTTCGACGTCGGCACCGGCGTGATGATGGCAGCCGAAGGCGCAATCAAGCCGGCAGCCGATGTGTTGACCAGCGCAGGAATGACCTTCGACAAGAGCCAGTATCTGCCAGGCATAGTCGGCTATTATTCGAAGCCGGACGGCACCATGCTCTCCTTCCCCTACAACTCCTCCTCGCCGATCCTTTATTACAACAAGGATATCTTCAAGAAGGCTGGTCTCGACGTCGACAGCCCACCCAAGACCTGGAATGAGGTGTGGGAAGACGCCAAGAAGATCAAGGCGAGCGGCGCGGCCGCCTGCGGCTACACCTCGACCTGGCTGACCTGGATCCATCTGGAGAATTTCGCGGCCTGGAATGACGTGTCATGGGCCACCCAGCAGAACGGTCTGGCCGGCGGCGATGTCGAGCTCAAGATCAATGCGCCGATTTTCGTCAACCATTTCCAGGCGCTCGCAGACCTCGCCAAGGACGGCACCTTCAAATATGGCGGCCGCACCTCCGAAGCCAAGCAGATCTTCCTCGCTGGCGAATGCGGGATCATGACCGAATCCTCCGGCGGCCTTGGCGATATCGTCAAGTCCGGCATGAATTACGGCATTGGCCAATTACCCTATGACAGCGACGCCAAGGGCGCGCCGCAGAACACGACGCCGGGTGGCGCCAGCCTGTGGGTTTTCGCTGATAAATCCGACGAGGAATACAAGGGCGTCGCGGCCTTCTTCGCCTACCTGTCGAAGACCGAGGTGCAAGAATACCTGCACCAGAAGTCGGGTTATCTGCCGGTGACACTGGCGGCTTATGAAGCGACCAAGAAGTCCGGTTTCTATGACAAGAACGTCGGTCGCGAGACCCCGATCCTGCAGATGACGGGTAAGGCGCCGACCGACAATTCCAAGGGCGTACGTCTGCCGAACCTGCCGCAGGTGCGCGATATCCAGAACGAGGAGTTCGAGAAGATGCTCGCCGGCCAGCAAACCGCGCAGCAGGCGCTCGACAATGCGGTTACGCGTGGCAATGCCGCGATCAAGGAAGCGCTGGGGAATTAGAGCGAGCGCAGGTCCTTGCTCTACGGCGCATCCACCTGTCCTGCCAGGCATCTCCCCTCGGCGAGGGGAGTTTTGCCGTCCCTTGCGATTTCGCCAATGGTCGATGATGCCCAATCCGAAACGCTCGTCAAAGCCATCTTGGCGAAGAGGGGTGCCACATCGTGCCGCCCGCCTCATCACCTCGGAGTGGCTCCATGACCCCTCGCGTCGTGTTCCCCAACAAGATCCTTCCCTACCTGCTTGTGGCGCCGCAACTGGCCATCACGCTGGTTTTTTTCTACTGGCCGGCCGGTCAGGCGTTCTACCAATCCATGCTCAGGCAGGATCCGTTCGGACTGAGGACCAAGTTCGTCTGGTTCGCCAATTTCAGGAAAGTGCTTGCCGATCCGGCCTACCTGAACTCGATCAAGGTCACGGTGGTGTTTTCCCTTGCGACCGCTATCGTCGCCATGTGCGTGGCGCTCCTGCTTGCGGTCATGGCAGAGAAGGTGGTGCGCGGCAAAGGTCTTTACCGCACGCTCTTGATCTGGCCCTACGCAGTGGCGCCGGCGATCGCCGGTATGCTGTGGCTGTTCCTCTTCAACCCGTCGATCGGGTCGCTGGCCTACATGCTGAGGAGTCTCGGCATCGCCTGGGATCCACTGCTCAACGGCACCCACGCCATGATCCTGCTGGTGTCCGCCGCTGCCTGGAAGCAGATCAGCTACAATTTCCTGTTCTTCGTCGCCGGCCTGCAGGCGGTGCCGAAAGCCTTGATCGAGGCGGCGGCCATGGACGGCGCCGGCGAGACCAAGCGCTTCTGGACCATCGTCTTCCCGCTGCTCGCGCCGACGACCTTCTTCCTGCTGGTCGTCAACACCGTCTATGCCCTGTTCGACACGTTCGGCATCGTCCATGCCGTCACCGGCGGCGGTCCGGGCAAGACGACTGAGACGCTGGTCTACAAGGTCTACAATGACGGCTTCGTCAATCTGATCCTCGGTGACTCGGCGGCGCAGTCGGTCATCCTGATGATCATCGTCATCTCGCTCACCGCCATCCAGTTCCGCTACGTGGAACGCAAAGTCCATTACGGCTGAGGCAAGCGATGATCGGTCAGTCCTCGTCTCGCATTTTCCTCGCCCATGCCGTGCTCATCCTCGGCATATTGATCGTCGCCTTCCCGATCTACTACACATTCGTTGCCTCGACGCAGACGCTGCAAACGATCCTTAAGCCGCCATTGCCGCTCCTGCCCGGCGATCAGTTCTGGAACAATTACAGCGAAGCGCTGTTCGGCGGTGTCGGCCGCATCGGCGGCGTCAGTGTCGGTCGATTGCTGCTCAACACCACGGTCATGGCGCTCGGCATCGCGGTGGGGAAGATTTTCATCTCGATCCTGTCGGCCTATGCGATCGTGTTCTTCCGTTTTCCGCTGCGTATGGTCTTCTTCTGGCTGATCTTCATCACCCTGATGCTTCCCGTTGAGGTGCGCATCCTGCCCACCTACAAGGTGATGGTCGATCTCGGCATGATCGACACCTATGCCGGCCTGATCATCCCGCTGATCGCCTCGGCCACCGCCACATTGCTGTTTCGACAGTTTTTCATGACCATTCCAGGTGAGCTGGTGGAGGCGGCGCGTGTCGACGGTGCGGGGCCGTGGCGCTTCTTCTTCGATATCCTGTTGCCGTTGTCGCGGACAAACATCGCGGCGCTGTTCGTCATCCTCTTCATTTATGGCTGGACGCAGTATCTATGGCCGTTGCTCGTCACCAACAGCAGCAACATGAACACGATCGTCATCGCGCTCAGAAAGATGGTCTCCTTCGCCGATGCCGATACGCAATGGCACCTGGTCATGGTCACAGCGATGCTGGCCATCGTGCCGCCGATCCTGGTCGTGGTGCTGATGCAACGCTGGTTCGTTCGCGGCCTGGTCGATTCCGAAAAGTGAGAAGCTGATGGCGACCGTCGATCTGAAGGATGTGAAGAAGGTCTACCCCAGCGGTTTCGAGGCCGTGAAGGGCGTTTCCATCGCCGTTCCCGACAAGGAGCTTTGCGTGCTTGTCGGCCCATCGGGCTGCGGTAAGTCCACGCTGCTCAGAATGATCGCCGGGCTCGAAACCATCTCCTCGGGAACAGTTGCGATCGACGGCAAGATCGTAAACTCAATCGGTCCGACCGAGCGTGACATCGCCATGGTGTTCCAGAACTATGCGCTCTATCCGCATATGAAAGTCTACGACAACATGGCCTATGGGCTGCGCAACCGCGGCACGCCGAAAGATGAGATCGACAGCCGGGTCCGCGCGACGGCGAAAATACTGGAACTTTCGGCGCTGCTCGACCGCCGCCCGCGGGAGCTTTCCGGCGGCCAGCGCCAGCGTGTCGCCATGGGTCGTGCCATTGTGCGCAACCCGAGGGTTTTCCTGTTCGACGAGCCGCTCTCCAATCTCGATGCCAAATTGCGCGGCCAGATGCGGGTCGAGATAAAAAACCTGCAGCGCTCGCTTGGCGTCACGTCGGTCTATGTCACACATGACCAGCTCGAGGCGATGACGTTGGCCGACATCCTCGTCGTCATGAATGCGGGACTGGTTGAGCAGGTCGGCGCACCGCTCGACGTCTACGAAAGGCCGGCCTCGACCTTCGTCGCCTCCTTCATCGGCGCGCCGCCGATGAATCTTCTGCCCCTTTCGCAAGGGCCGGCTGGTCCGGCGCTGGCTGATGGCAAGACGATTGAATTTGCGCCTGCGAACGCCATCACGCTCGGCTTCCGCCCCGAGGATGCCGATGTCACCTTCGGGGCCGAGGCACCGTCCGGCGCGCTTATCCTGCCGGCGCTGGTCGAGGCAGTCGAACCGGTAGGCGCCGAAAGTTTCCTTCACTGTGCCGCAGGGGGGAGCAGGATCGTCGTGCGGGTCGCGGGTCGCGCCACCGCCACGGTTGGTAACCAATTGCGCGTGGTTGCCAAGGCAGAAAAGCTGCACTGGTTCGATCAGGCAGGAAAGCGCGTCGGTTAACCGCATACGGCGTTCAGGCGAAGACATGCGCCTTTCCCGATACGGTCAGCCGGACGATCTCGCCGACCGCCGGCGCGTCCATGCCCGGTTTGCGAAGGACCAGCGGCGTGTTGCCGATCGCTGCCGCATCGGGAGGATCGGCATTGTTCAAGAGCCGCACCGCGACCGTGCACATCGAGCCGGCGAATTCGGATTCCGTCACCTCGCCGAACAGCATGTCCGAGGTGCCGGACATGCCCTCGCGCGAGGTTCTCTTCAGCGCGATCTGCTCCGGGCGAAGCATGATGCGGGCGATATCGCGGCTGTCATTGGTGTCGACCGCGATGCGGCCGAGCGGCGAATTGGCGAAGCCACCCGATATCTTTGCCGGCAGGATGATGGCGTCGCCGAGGAATTCGGCGATCATCCTGTCCTTCGGCTTGAGATAGAGCTCGCGCGGCGTGCCGATTTGCGAGAACTTGCCGTCGCGCATCACCGCGACCTGGCTGGCGAAGGACAGCGCCTCGGCCTGGTCGTGCGTCACCAGGATGGTGGTGATGCCGGCGGCTTCCAGAAGCTCGGCCACCGCCTTGCGCATTGAGGCGCGCAGGCCGGTATCGAGCGCCGAGAACGGCTCGTCGAGAAGCATCAGCCTGGGCTTCATCGCCATGGCGCGGGCCAGCGCCACGCGCTGCTGCTGGCCGCCGGAAAGCTCGTGCGGGCGGCGTTTGAGGATCGCCTTGTCGAGCCCGACGATATAGGCGAGCTCGACGATGCGCTCAGAGCGCTTGTCCGCGCCGCGGTCCATGCCGAAACCGATATTGTCGCCAATGGTCAGATGCGGAAACAGGGCACCATCCTGCGCCACCACGCCGATGCCTCGACGATATGCCGGCACCGCAGCGCCGCCATTGGCCAATATCGTACCGTCGAGCGTGATGTGCCCCTGGTCCGGCGCCTCGAAGCCGGCAATCAGCCGCAGCAAGGTCGTCTTGCCGCAGCCGGAAGGACCGACAATCGCCGTGCGGCTGCCGCTGGCAACGCTCAGGTCGACGCCGGCAAGGGCCGCCACCGGGCCGTATTGCTTGTGCAGGCCGCTGATTTCGAGAAAGCTCATCGTCCGGCCATCCGTTTCGACTGGACATAGAGCAGCCAGGTCAAGGGCAGCGACATCGCCACCATGATGAAGGCGTAGGGTGCCGCCGAGGCATAATCAATCTCGCCGCTGTAGGACCAGAACGCCATCGCCAGCGTGCGGGTGCCGTTGGGCGCCAGCATCTGGGTCGCGGTCAGTTCGTTCATGATGCCGAGAGCCACCAGCGCCATGCCGGCCGCGGCACCAGGTGCCGACAGGCGGATCGTCGTCGACCACAACGCCTGCAGCGGCGGCCGGCCGAGGCTGGAAGCAGCGCGTTCGAGTTCGACCGGCGCCTGCGCGATCGACGCGCGCAGGCTGACCAGCGCGCGCGGCAGGAACATCAGCGCATAGGCCACCAGGATCGTGAACAGGGTCTGGTAGAGTGGCAGCGCGATGCGCACCGTGATGGTGACCAGCGCCAGCGCAATGACAACTCCCGGCAACGAGCCGACAATATAGTTGCAGCCCTCCAGCAGACGCTGCAACGGCCCCGGCGCGCGGATCGAGATCCAGGCCATCGGCATGGCGGCGACCGTGGCCAGCAAGGCGCCGGCGAGCGCCAGGAACAGCGTCTGGCCAAGCGCCAGGCCGATCTCGTTCAGGCGCCAGACAGCGGCGCCGCCGGCGGCAAGCCAGCCACCGATAGTGACGAACGGCACGCCGAGCGCCAAAAGCGTGGTGACGACAAGCAAGAGCAGGCTCGGGATGGTGGCGCGTCCGAGGCTCGTGCGTTGCTGATGGCGCGCCGCACCTGAGCCGACGCGGGCATAGCGCTCCTCGCCGCGCACCAGCACTTCGAGGCCGAGCAGCACGAAGCAGCAGCTCACCAGCACGCCGGCCAGCATGTTGGCGGCCGGTCCGTTGAAGGTCGACTGGAACTGGTCGACGATCGCCGTGGTGAAGGTGTCGAAGCGGATGAAGACATAGAGGCCGTACTCTGCCAGCAGGTGCAGGCCGACCAGCAGCGAGCCGCCGCAGATGGCGAGCCGCAATTGCGGCAGCACGACCCGCCAGAACACGCGCCGGGGTCCAAGGCCGAGTGCGGCGGCGGCGTCCTCCAGGGCGGGATCGAGACGGCGCAACGCCGCCGACACCGGCAGATACAGGAACGGGAAATAGGCGATCACGGAAACCAGCACGCCGGCCCACAGGCCGTGCAGTCCCGGCACCATGGTGACCCAGGCATAGCTGTGCACGAAAGCCGGGATGGCGAGCGGCGCCACGCACAGCCAGGCCCAGAGCCGGGCGCCCGGCAGGTCGCTGCGCTCGGTCAACCAGGCCAGCGCAACCGACAGCACGATGGTGATCGGCACGGAGAGCGCGACCAGCAGGACAGTGTTGACCAGAAGCTCGCCGACACGCGGCCGGAAGACCAGTGCCGAGACTGTCTCCCAGCCGGTCTGCACCGCGATCCAGACGATGAAGGCGAGCGGCACCAGCGCCAGCAGCGCAACGAAGATGGCGGCGAGGACCAGCCAAAGCGGGGCTCGGCGCCGGGCCCTTCGGCCTGTGCCCGAAGGCAGGCCCGAGCGCGCGAGATCAACCGCGGACTGCATCAGGTCAGACGCCGTGCCGCTGCCGTCCAGCGGCAGCAATTGAAGGACCGCGATCACGGTCGGGAACACAGCGTGTCGTCATCGACGAATGCCATCTCGAAAAACAAAATCACTCCCGCGGAAGGCGAATTCCCGCGGGAGCGTGGTCGGGTGTCCTTTTAGGACGAATGGCAACTAAAGCAAGCCGGCTGCCGTCATCAGGTCGGTGACCTTCTTGGAGTTCAGCGTCGTGGCGTCGACCTTCGGCGCCTGCAGATCGGCGAGCGGCACCAGCTTCGGGTTGGAGTCCGCACCCTTGCCGACAGCGTATTCGAAGGAATCGCCGGTTTTCAGCACGTCCTGGCCGCCCTTGCCGGTCAGCCATTTCAGGAATGCCTGGGCTTCCTTGGGATGCTTGCTCGAAGCCAGCACGCCGCCGCCGGAGATCGAGACGAAGGCGCCCGGATCCTGGTTCTTGAAATAGTGCAGCTCGACATTCCCGCTGTTTTCGCCGGTCTTGGCCTGATCGCCGAAGTAGTAATAGTGATAGATGACGCCGCCTTCGATCTCGCCGGCATTGACCGCCTTCATCACCGTGCTGTTGCCCTTGTAGGCGGTGAAATTGGTTTTCATCGCCTTCAGCCAGTCGGCGGTAGCGGCTTCGCCCTTGATCTGGAGCAGGGCACTGACGATGGCCTGGAAATCGGCGCCTGACGGGGAGGCGGCCCAACGGCCCTTCCAGCTCGGATCGGCGAGGTCAAGCATCGACTTGGGCAACTGGTCGGCGGTCAGCTTGGTCTTGTTATAGGCAAAGACCGTGCTGCGCGCTGCGACGCCGACCCATTTGCCGCTGGCCGGCTGATAGTCCTGGGGAACCTGTGCCAACGTGTCGGCGTCGACCGGCGCGAACAGGCCGGCCGTCTCGACCAGCACCATGGCCGGCGAGTTTTCCGTCAGGAACACGTCGGCCGGCGAAGCCGTGCCCTCAGCGACGATCTGGTTGGAGAAGTCGCTGTCGCCGCCATTGCGCACGGTGACCTTGATGCCGGTCTCCTTGGTGAAGCCTTCGGCCCACGCCTTGGTCAGGCTTTCGTGCTGAGCGTTGTAGACAATGATGCCATCCTCTTCCGCCTTTGCCGGACCGGCGACGAGGCTGATTGCCAGCGCGGTGGCGCCGGCGAGGGTGGAAAGAGCATATTTCATGGCATTGTCCTCGATTTCGGGGCTTTGGTCTGTCACGGCTGCACCTATCGATACCTGACAGCAGTAGTCAACATTGTCGATGTGCTTCAATCGGTCGCTGACGTGCAAAGGTCGGTGCCGGACGGACAATTCCGCGTGATGCTCCCGGTTCGGCGGTGCCGCAAACTTTCGTGATTTGCCGACAGTTTGGCTTGGACATTATTTCGCCGGCCACGTAACAAATCAGCGCCGAGACGCGAAAATCGGGGAGTGAACTCTTGTGAGCGGCAAGGACGAGGCCGAACTTTCCCGGCTGATGCGGGCCGCGATCGCGGGAGATGAAAGGGCTTACGCCGACTTTCTGCACCGGATTGCCGCGATGGTCCGCGGTTTTGCCCGGCGCAAGATCGTGCAGGGCGGGGTCGATCCCGAGGATATCGTGCAGGAAACCTTGCTGGCCATTCATGTGAAACGGCATACCTGGCGCCAGGATGCGCCGGTGTTGCCGTGGATCTATGCGATCGCCAGCTTCAAGCTGATCGATGCGTTCCGGCGGCGCGGACGACGCATCGAGATCGACGTCGATGATATCGCCGAGACGTTCGCCGAGCCGGAAACCGAGACCGTCAGCGAGCGCGACATCAACCGTGCATTGGACGGCCTGTCGCCGGCACAACGCTCCGTGGTCTCGGCCGTATCGGTGGAAGGGCGGTCCATCGGCGAGACGGCGGCAAAGTTCGGCATCAGCGAGACGGCGGTGCGTGTGTCGCTGCATCGCGGACTTGCCGCGATAGCCAAGCGATTCGGGCAGGGGCGGTTCGGGCGGGAATGACATGAGGACGGAAAATCTCATCAAGGCGCTGGACGCCGATGCAGGCAGCAAGGCGATGCCGCTGCAATCGGCCTGGTGGATGGCCGCCGGCGCGGCAGCGGTGATCGCGGCCGTCGTTTTCCTGCTGACCATCGGCCCGCGCCCGGACTTCATGGCAGCCGCGCACACGATGCGCTTCCTCTCCAAATTTGTTTTCACCATCGTGCTTGCCGTCAGCGCCTTTGCCCTGATCCGCGCCTTGTCGACGCCGGGTGCCTCTACGGGCCGGGCGATGGCCTGGATGGCTGCGGCGCCAGTGCTGGTAGCCGTGGCGGTGCTTCTGGAGCTTTTCATGGTGCCGGAGGCGCTGTGGGGAACCAAAATGGTCGGCTCCAACATGATGATCTGCATGGGCTTCATCCCGTTGATCGGCCTCGGCCCGCTTGCCATTTTCCTGTGGATGCTGCGCTACGGGGCGCCGACACGGCCGATGCTTGCCGGCGCGGTGGCAGGCCTGCTAGCCGGCGGGCTGGCGGCAACCTTCTATGCCGCGCACTGCTTCGACGACTCGCCGCTTTTCGTCGCCACCTGGTACACGATAGCCATTGCAGCGCTCGCATTGCTCGGCGCGCTCGGCGGACGGTTTTTCGTGCGCTGGTAGCGTTCCGCCACGATCGCGAGCCCATGCACACCGATCCTTAATCATGCCGGCAATTGTTTGCCGGTTAGCGATGGCGCCGGCAGGCCGGACGCAACCTTTCCTTAAAATCGATCCGTCAAGGTTGATGTCTGACATGCGTTTGCGCACGGGGGTGGCACGTATCGTGATGTGGCGAGGATTGGCCAGCCGAAAATCTCTTGGGCATGCAGGGCTGGCGTTGCTCGTCGCCGGCCTGGGCGTGCTGGCGACCTCAATCCTGCTGTCGCGCCTGGATTTCGGCACCGAAGCCTTGAAGCTCTGTCTGCAGATCGCTGTGGCGGTGGCGGTGGGCGCGCTGTTCCTCGCCGCCCTGTCCATCCGCAGGATCAGCAGGGATCGCCAGCAGATCGCCGAGAGCGAGCTGCGCTTCCGCCGCGCCATGGAGGATTCGGCGATCGGTATCGTGGTTGTCGGTCTTGACGGGCGCATCCGCCAGACCAATCCGGCCTTCGCCGCCATGCTTGGCTACACAAGCGAAGAGATCGAGGCGCTGACTTTCTTCCAGATCACGCATCCCGACGATCTGCAGATCGGGCGGGAGACGATGGACGATCTGAAGGCGGGCACGGTCAATTCCTTCCATTTCGAGAAGCGCTATCTCAGGAAGGACGGAACGCCCGTCTGGGCCCATCTTGCCGGCTCGGTCATTCGCGATGAAAACAGCGGCCGTCCGCTCTATCTCGTCTCCCAAATCGAGAACATCGACGCGCGCAAGCAGGCCGAGGCGCGCATTGCCGAGGCGGAAACGCGTTGGAATTTCGCCCTGGCCGGCGCCGGCCAAGGGGTCTGGGACCTCGACATGCGCAAGGGCGGCACGACCTATTCCTCGACCTGGGTCAAGATGCTGGGCTATGCGGATGGCGAGCTGGATGGCGACACCGACCGCTGGCTGACGATGATCCATCCCGACGATGGCGAGATTGTCGCCGAAGCGGATCGCGCTCATCTCGAGGGCAAGACACCGTTCTTTGAGGCCGAGTTCAGGATGCGCCACAAGGATGGCCACTGGATGTGGATACTCGACCGCGGCAAGGCTATCGAACGCGACGAGGATGGACGGCTGATCAGGGCCATTGGCAGCCTGACCGACATCACCCGCCGCAAGGAGGCCGAAGAGCGCCTCACTGTGTCGGCGGCAATGCTTGCCGATGAAAAGGAGCGGCTGAGGGTGACGCTGCAATCGATCGGCGATGCCGTCATCTGCACCGATGCCGCAAACCGCATCACCTTCATGAACCCGGTCGCCGAAAAGCTGACCGGGATTGCCGGCGGCGAGGCCCTCGGCAAGATGCTTGGCCATGTCTACTGGGCGGTCGACGAGGAGACGGGGCACAGGATCGGCGTGACCCGGCCCGCGGTTGGCGTTCAGGCGCCGGCCGACCAGAACAGCCGCGCCGTCCTGATCCGGCGCGACGACACGCGCTGCAGCATCCGTCAGGTCGTGTCGCCGATCATCAACGAACGGAACGAATTCTGCGGGCTGGTCATCGTCTTCCAGGACTTTACCGATGCGCGCGCGCTGCAGCGCCAACTGGCGCACGCCGCGGCACACGATGCGCTGACCGGCCTTGCCAACCGCTCAAGCTTCATCCGCGCCATGGAGGGCCTGGTCGGCCAGGCGCGCAAGGACGGCACCGCCGACACGACAAAGTCGACCGTCGACACGACAAAGTCGGTCGGAGGCACCGGGCACCAGTTCATGTTCATCGATCTCGATCACTTCAAACTGGTCAACGATACGGGTGGCCACGCGGCGGGAGACGCGCTGCTGAAGCGGGTTGCCGAGGCGGTTCGCGGCGTGCTTGGTCCAGACGACATCGTCGCTCGCCTCGGCGGCGACGAATTCGCTGTCATTCTGAAATCGGGTTCGGCAGCCGGCGCCAAGATCGCCGCGCGCTCCATCATCGATGCGATACGCAGCCTGGATTTCACCTGGGACGGCCGTCCTCACGTGATCGGCGCCAGCATCGGGCTGGCCGCGATCCGCGCCAATTGCGGCGAGGTCGACGAGATCATCGCGCGAGCCGACGCCGCATGCTACGCGGCCAAGGCGGCCGGCCGTGGTTGCGTTTGCGTGGCGCCGGACGGGGAGAGCATGGCCGACCGAGAAGAACCGCCCGAGTCACTGGCCGCAGCCTCCTGATCTCTGATCAGAGCCGGTCCGGAAAGCCTGCTGCTGACGTGGATCTGATCAGCGTGTCGGAACGGGATGCTCGCCGCGATAGTCGTAGAAGCCGCGCCCGGTCTTGCGGCCGAGCCAGCCGGCCTCGACATATTTCACCAGCAGCGGGCAAGGGCGGTATTTCGAGTCCGACAGGCCGTCATGCAGCACCTGCATGATGGACAGGCATGTATCGAGCCCGATGAAATCGGCCAGCTGCAGCGGCCCCATCGGATGGTTGGCGCCGAGCCGCATGGCGGTGTCGATGGCATCGACCGAGCCGACACCCTCATAGAGCGTGTAGATCGCCTCGTTGATCATCGGCAGCAGGATGCGGTTGACGATGAAGGCCGGAAAATCCTCCGAGACCGTGATGGTCTTGTCGAGTTGCTTCACATAGGTCTTGGCTGCCTCGAAGGTCTGGTCCTCGGTAGCGATGCCGCGCACCAGCTCGACCAGCTTCATCAGCGGCACCGGGTTCATGAAATGTATGCCGATGAACCGCTCCGGCCGGTCGGTCTGCGCGGCAAGCCGCGTGATCGAGATCGACGAGGTGTTGGTCGCCAGGATGGCTTCGGGATTGAGCTGTGGGCAGAGCTGGGCGTAGATCTTGCGCTTGACCGTCTCGTCCTCGGTCGCCGCTTCGATCACCAGATCCGCGCCGGCAAGATCGGCCATCGCCG
Source organism: Mesorhizobium sp. M7A.F.Ca.US.011.01.1.1 (assembly GCF_003998295.1). Taxonomy (NCBI): domain Bacteria; kingdom Pseudomonadati; phylum Pseudomonadota; class Alphaproteobacteria; order Hyphomicrobiales; family Phyllobacteriaceae; genus Mesorhizobium; species Mesorhizobium sp. M7A.F.Ca.US.011.01.1.1. Next base: position 121,364 of record NZ_RZRT01000012.1, on the reverse strand, counting down.
GGGCGGCCGAAATGCGGCCCATCGCGTCGTTGCGAACCTTTTCGTCGAGCTTGCCGGACCCCACCTGGCGGGCCATGTTGCCGCTGATGGTGGCGATGCCCTTCTCGATGCGGTCGGGCGATATATCGTAGATCAGCACCTTGTAGCCCGAAAGCGCGGAGACATGGGCGATGCCGCCGCCCATCTGGCCCGCGCCGATGATGCCGATCGTCTCGATCTTGCTCATTACACCGATCCCGTCCTGAGCCCTTCCGCTTGAACTGCGAAAGCGCTCCACCTTTTTATTTTACCGCAATTCCCTAGGGAAAGCGCTACGCGCTTTTCCCGGGAAAACCGCTGCGCACTTTTGCTGGAATTGCTTTTAGCCTTTGCGGCCTCTTTTTGTGCGGTGCAAACTAAAAGGGCGGGGTGACTTCGTCTACCCCACCCTCACCATTTAATACGCTTTGGCAGAAAGCGTCAAAGCGCCTTTTGCAGCTCCGGCAGAATGACGAAGAGATCGCCGACGAGGCCGTAGTCGGCAACCTGGAAAATTGGCGCCTCCTCGTCCTTGTTGATGGCGACGATGACCTTCGAATCCTTCATGCCGGCGAGGTGCTGGATGGCACCGGAGATGCCCACCGCAATGTAGAGATCAGGGGCGACGACCTTGCCGGTCTGGCCGACCTGCCAGTCGTTCGGCGCATAGCCGGCATCGACCGCGGCGCGGGAGGCGCCGACGGCGGCACCGAGCTTGTCGGCGACCGGCAGGATGACCTCCTGGAACTTCTCCGCCGAACCCAGCGCACGACCACCCGAGATGATGATCTTGGCCGAGGTCAGTTCCGGACGGTCGGTCTCGGAAAGCTTGTTCTCGACGAAGGTGGAGAGGCCGGGGTTGGCTGCTGCCTTGACAGCCTCGACCGCCGCCGAGCCGCCTTCGGGGGCTGCCTGGAAGGAGGCGGTGCGGACCGTGATCACCTTCTTGGCGTCGCTCGACTGCACCGTCTGGATGGCGTTGCCGGCATAGATCGGCCGCTTGAAGGTGTCGGGAGATACGACTTCGATGATCTCAGACACCTGCGCGACATCGAGGAGCGCAGCCACGCGCGGCGCGACATTCTTGCCCGACGAGGTCGCCGGCGCGATGATGGTGTCGTAAGCGTCCGCCAGCGACACAACCAGTGCTGCCGTCGGCTCGGCGAGGCGCTCGGCGAGTTCGTCGGCCTCGGCGAGCAGCACCTTGCTCACGCCCTTGAGCTTGGCGGCAGCGTCCGCTGCCGGCTTGGCGCCCTTGCCGGCAACCAGCACATGCACGTCCGAGCCGATCTGCAGGGCGGCCGACAGCGCCTTGGCGGTCTGGTCGGAAAGCGTTGCGTTGTCGTGTTCTGCGATGAGGAGAATAGCCATTTTTCTTGTTCCTTTCCCGATCGCTTACAGCACGCCGGCTTCGTTCTTGAGCTTGTCGACCAGCTCAGCGACGCTCTTGACCTTTACGCCTGCCTTGCGGCCACTCGGCTCCTCGGTCTTGATGACCTTCAACCGCGGCTTGACGTCGGCGCCGTAGTCGGCCGGGGTCTTTTCGTCGAGCTGCTTCTTCTTGGCCTTCATGATGTTGGGCAAGGAGGCATAGCGCGGCTGGTTGAGGCGAAGGTCGGCGGTGACGATCACCGGCATCTTCAGTTCCACGGTCTGCAGGCCGCCATCGACTTCGCGCGTCACCTTGGCCTTGTCGCCGTCGAGCACGATCTTGGAAGCGAAGGTGCCCTGCGCCCAGCCAAGCAGTGCCGCCAGCATCTGGCCGGTCTGGTTGGAGTCGTCGTCGATCGCCTGCTTGCCGAGAATGACGAGGCCGGGCTGCTCGGCGTCGACGACGCCCTTCAGCACCTTGGCGACGCCGAGCGGCTCGGTTTGTTCATCGGTCTTGACCAGGATGGCGCGGTCGGCGCCCATGGCGAGTGCGGTACGCAGGGTTTCCTGCGCCTGCTGCGGGCCGATCGAGACGACGATGATTTCTTCCGCCTTGCCGGCTTCCTTCAGCCGGATTGCTTCTTCCACCGCGATTTCGTCGAACGGGTTCATCGCCATCTTGACGTTGGCGAGCTCCACCGCCGAACCGTCAGCCTTCACGCGAACTTTGACGTTCGCATCCACAACCCGCTTCACGGGCACAAGGATCTTCATTTGCCTGTCACCTCTTCACGCTAGTTGGGCGCGCTATAACAGCCTGCGCCCGTTCTGAGTTGTCGAAAGCCGACATTTCGGATGGAAATTCTGGTCTTTGCCCGCCTTAGGTTGCGGCGGTGACGTTTCCGTAGTTGCGGCAACCCTGCACGTCAATACGCTGCAAGCCGCTCAAATCGGTTCAGTCCGAACTGGAAGCGTTTCCTCGCCCCCAGCGCGGTGTCGCGGCGGGCGGGTCGGGGATCAGCGGTTCCGTGGCAACCGGCGGTTGGTCGGGAGCGGTGGGCGCGACGTCCTCGTCGGCGCCGGCAAACAGCGGCACGCCGCGGCTGCGCAAGACGAGCACCAGAACGGCGCCGGCAATGATGCCGCCGATATGGCAGGCCCACGAAATCTGGTCCTCGCCGCCGGCGGCAAACATCACCACCTGGAACAGCACCCACAAGATGAGCGGGATGAAGGCCGGAATCCGCAGCGGGATGCGGGCAAAGGCCAGCACCCAGACCTTCACCCTGGGATAAAGGATCAGATAGGCGACGACCACGCCGGCGATGGCGCCGGAGGCACCGATCAGCGGCACTTGCGAATCCCAGGCGACGAGGCCCTGGAAAGCGGCGCCGGCGATCGCGCACAACAGGTAGAAGATGAGGTAGCGGATGTGGCCGAGCGCATCCTCGACATTGTCGCCGAACACCCACAGGAACAGCATGTTGCCGCCGAGATGGAAGATGTCTGCATGCAGGAAGGAATAGGTGAGATAGCTCAGGCTTTCGGGGATGACGATGAAACGGGGATCGAGCTCGGCGGTGTCATGGACGACCGACGGGATGAAGCCGAGACCAAGCACGGCGGCATTGGAGAAACTCTCGCCGCCGAGCGCGGTGGCGAGGTAGACCAGGGCGTTGACCACGATCAGCCCGATGGTCACATATTGCAGGCGGATGTGGCGCAGCCTGTTGGTGTCGTAAAGCGGGATGAACATGCCCCAGGCCCTCTTCCGCTTTCGACGATCAGCGGTTCTTGCCGGGAACCCATAGCACGTCGGCGTTTCCGTTGTCATTGACCGCCCGGGCGGCGACAAACAGGAAATCCGAGATGCGGTTGATGTACTTCAGACCGTCGCGGTTGACGTGTTCGTCCGGGTCCTGGGCCAGTGCCACCATCAGCCTTTCGGCTCGCCTTGCCACGGTGCGGGCAAGGTGAAGTGCCGCCGCTGCCGGTGTGCCGCCATTGAGCACGAAGGATTTGAGCGGCTGAAGCTCCTTGTTGAGAAGGTCGATGTCCTTTTCGACCCGGTCGGTCTGCACGGCGACGATGCGAAGCGGCTCATAGCCGAGCGGCTTGCCGTCGTCGGGCACGGCGAGATCGGCGCCGAGATCGAACAGATCGTTCTGGATGCGGGAAAGCATGGCATCGATCGCGGGATGGGTCGCGGCCGTGTGGACCCGGGCGATGCCGATGCAGGCATTGGCCTCGTCGACCGTGCCGTAGGCCTCTACCCGCAGGTCGGATTTCAGCCGCCTTTCGCCGGTGCCGAGACCCGTGGTGCCATCATCGCCGGTGCGGGTGTAGATCTTGTTGAGCTTGACCATTTCGCCTCCCCGGCTGCCGATATCCTCACTTGCGGGTGAAATACACCGCAAGCAGGATCAGCACCAGCGCCACGGCCTGCAGCATGACGCGTGCCTGCATCAGCTTGTTCGATGTGACGCCGGAACCGCCGCGCATCATGTTGATGAGGCCGCGAACAAGCACGACCGCAACGGCGACCATGACCAGAATGGCGAGAATGTTGAAGACGGTTGCCATTGTTTCGTTCCAGTTGTTTGGTGTTCAGGCGCGTTTGGCCATCAGGCGGTAAAGCATCGATGCCGGGAGGACGCGTTTGAGCACCGCACCGATCCTGGCGGGCACTGTTACCACATAGTGCGGGCGTGGGCGCCGCGACAGAAGTGCATGGCGAAGCGCCGCATGAACCACTTCCGGCCCTGGTTTCAAGGCCGATTGGCTGCCGCCGGCCCGCAGCCGCTCGAGTTGCGCCGCATAGTCCACGCAGTGCACGGAATTCTCGTGGTCGATATTCCTGAGAAACCATATGAGGCCATTGCTGGCGATCTTCGATTTCACCGGCCCCGGCTCGATCAGCGAAACGTGGACGCCGCTGCCGGCCAGTTCCTGGCGCTGGCAGAGCATCAAGGCCTCCAGTGCATGCTTCGACGCGGAATAGGCGCCGCGGAAGCGCACCGGGACGAGGCCAAGGATCGACGAGCAGTGGACGATGCGGCCCTGACCCTGGCGGCGCATCACCGGCACCAGCCGGCGGGTCAAATCATGCCAGCCGAAGAAATTCGCCTCGAACTGCTGCTTGAGCGCCGCAACGGGCAGATCCTCGACGGCGCCCGGCTGCGCATAGGCGCCGTTGTTGAACAGGGCGTCGAGCCGGCCGCCGGTGCGGTCGAGCACCGCCGCCACCAGCGAGGCGATGGAGTCCGGCTCGCAATAATCGAGATAGAAGGCCTCGATGCCATCGGCTTCGAGCGCGGCGATGTCCTGCGGCTTGCGCGCCGTTGCGAACACCCGCCAGCCTTCCGCCTTCAACGTGCGGGCGCAGTACGCGCCTATTCCCGAAGACGCACCGGTGATGATAATCGAGCGCACCTTCTGCGCCGGACTGTTCGTGGTTTCGCCAAGGGTTGCCATTTGCCGCAATCCCTTCCCATATTCCCGGCGTGGAGACAATTGGAGGGCGCGGTTCTTGTTGCGGAAGATCGTAGCCCTCAAGCGGGTTCTCTACGACGCGCTTGGCCATTTCAACACCGATGACGGCTGGGCCATGGCCAGCCATCTGGCGATCACATCGCTGATGGCGCTGTTCCCGTTCCTGATCTTCGCGACGACGCTGGCGAGCTTCCTGGGCGCGCAGGCGTTCTCCGACACGGCCGTGCATCTGGTCTTCGACACCTGGCCCGAACAGATCGCCAAGCCGATCGCGCGCGAAGTGCTCAATGTGCTGACCGTCAGGCGCACCGACCTTTTGACCTATGGTGTTGTGCTTGCGGCCTATTTTGCGTCGAACGGCATCGAGGCGCTGCGCACGTCGCTCAACCGCGCCTATCGCGTTTCGGAAACGCGCGGCATCATCTACCGCCGGGTGCAGAGCATCATCTTCGTTCTCATCGCCACGGCCGGTTTCCTGGCGATCAGCGTGCTCCTGGTGTTCGCGCCGCTGCTGGCGCGGCTCGCCGAAGCCCATATCGACTGGATCAAGCCCTATATGGGCACCATCACCCTTTGGCGTTACGTCATCGCTTCGGCGGTCATTGTCGGCGGATTGTTTGCCGTGCATTTCTGGCTGCCGGCGGGCAAGCGCCGCTTCGTCTCGCTGGTGCCGGGCATCGTCTTCACGCTGGCGGCATGGCTTATCGGCTCGACCATCTTCGCCACCTATCTCGACCACTTCTCGTCCTATGTGACGACCTATGCCGGCCTGGCCTCGATCATGATCGCCGTGGTCTTCCTCTACATGGTCTCGGCGATCTTCATCCTCGGCGGCGAGCTCAACGCCGCGATCAGTCGCTATCTGGAGGCGCGTGCGCGGGTGGGATGACAGGTCGAATTGGGGAACTGGGGAATGGGAGAATTGAGGAATTGAAGAATTGAAGAATTGACGTAGCACCCAGCGCCAGATGGCCCCCATCTTCCTCAATTCCTCAATTCCTCAATTCCTCAATTCTTCAGTTCTTCAATTCCCCAACTCCCTTGGCCTGCCGAGCCGTTGCCAGGCCAACGCCGAAGGTCGTGATCGCCATGCCGACGATCTGCAGCGCGTTGAGCTGCTCGTCGAAGAGTGCCCAGGCGATGACCGCCGTCACCGCCGGCACCAGGTAGAACAGCGACGCCACCTTCGACATCTCCCCGTCGCGGATCATCACCATCAGCAGGAAAATGGCGCCGAGCGACAGCACCAGCACCAGCCAGGCCATGGCGAAGATCAGTTCGCCATTGATGATGACCGTGTGGGTTTCGAAGGCGAGCGAGGCGAGGAGCATCAGCGAACCACCGCCGATATATTGCCACATGGTCGCCGCGACGAGGTTGCCGCCGGAAGCGAAGCGCTTTTGCCAGATGGTGCCGGCGCTCATGCCGAGCACCGAGACCAGCGAGGCGATCAATGTCGCCGCGGTCACGCCGCCGCCGAGCGCGCCGAGCTTCGGCCACAGCACGATGACGATGCCGATGAGGCCGATACCAAGGCCAAGCCAGTGGCGCGGCAGGATCGCCTCGCCGAGAAACTTACCGGCAAGCACCGCCGTGATCAGCGGCTGCAGGCCGACGATGAGGGCCGAAAATCCGGCCGGCATGCCCCTGTGGATGGCCCAGAAGACGGCGCCGAGATAGACGCCGTGCATCAGGATGCCGGCGCCGGTGGCATGCAGCGCCTCCTGGCGGGTGGCTCTTTTCGAGCCCAGCACAAGCATCAGGACGGCCAGCAGGATGGCGGCGATGACGAAACGCGCGGCGAGGAATGTGAACGGTTCCGCCCACGGCATGGCGTAGCGTGCGCCGATAAAGCCGGTCGCCCACAGGACGACGAAGGTGGCGGGGATGAACCGCTTGATGCTGTGCATGTTCCGGAGACCGCCGTGTTGGGGGGAGTTGACCGTGGCGCTGCTCTAATCCCGTTCACCCCGGCGCGCAAAGCGAAACGGTTGATCCATGGATCACCGGAATTCAACGGCCCGCGCATTTGGGCTCTCTGGTCTCACCGGGCTCAAAGCCCGATCATTCGCCTGACGTCGTCAGGTGATGCGCCGGCATGGCGCAAGGCGGCAAGGCCGGTATCGCCCAGGCTCTTCGACAATTTTCGTCCGTCTGGTCCCAGGATGAGACGATGATGGAAATAGGCCGGTTGCGGCAGTCCGAGGAGTTGCTGCAGCAGGCGCTGCACGCCAGTGGCGGAAAACAGATCCTGGCCGCGCACGACGTGGCTGACGTCTTGCAGCGCATCGTCCATGACGACGGCGAGGTGGTAACTGGTCGGAATGTCTCGGCGCGCCAAGATCACGTCGCCCCAGTCCCGCGGGCGGGCTTCGACGGAGCGCGTCGCGGAAAGCGTCTCGTCAGAATACTCCGTCCATGAAAGGTCCTTGCCGACACGCGCCATGGCGGCATCGACATCCAGCCGCCAGGCGAAGGGTGCATTCTCGGCGATCCGCCGCTGGCGTTCCTTCAGCGGCAGCGCCTTGTCGGTGGCGGGGTAGAGCGGCACGCCATCGGGATCGCGCGGCCAGTCGCGCCCACGCTTTTCGCTGTCGGTGATGAAGGCGCGGATCTCGCCACGGCTCATGAAGGCGGGATAGACGAGTTCCTCCCGGACCAGCCGCTCGAGCACCGCCTGGTATTCGGCGAAATGCTCGGATTGTCGGCGCACCGGCTCTTCCCAGCCAAGTCCCAGCCATTTGAGGTCGGCAAGCACGCCGGCCTCGAATTGCGGCGTGCAGCGCGTCGTGTCGATATCCTCGATGCGCAGCAGCAAGCGTCCGTCCGCCTGTGCCGCCAGCTTCTGGTTGAGCAGCGCCGAATAGGCGTGGCCGAGATGCAGGTCGCCGTTGGGGCTGGGCGCGAAGCGGAATGTCAGGAGTGTCATCTCTCAGGCGGCAATCATGTTTTGCGGCGCTTCGCCAATTGCTACCCTGTCGACGGTCGAGGAACAAGAAAGCATGCGCCGTATCGTGACATCAGACGACATTGCCCGGGGGCTCGATGCGCTTTGCGTGATCGACCCGCGCCTGGAAAAGGTGCGCGGCATGGCCGGCGAGGTGCCGCTGCGGCTGTCCGAGCCGGGGTTTCGAAGCCTGGCGTCGATCGTCGTCTCGCAGCAAGTGTCCCGCGCCAGTGCCGATGCGATCTTCGGCCGGCTGACCAAGCTCGTCGATCCGCTGACGCCGCAAGCGATCCTGGCCGCCGGCGAGGACATGTTTCGCGAGGCCGGCCTGTCGCGGCCCAAGCAGCGCGGCCTGATCGCAATTGCCCAGGCGGTGGCCGACGGCCTCGACCTTCATCACCTCTGTTCGCTCGATGCCCAGGAGGCGATCACGACGATGACGGCGGTGTCCGGCATCGGCCCGTGGACGGCGGAAGTGTACCTTTTATTCGCCGCCGGGCATCCCGACATCTTCCCCGCGCGCGACGTCGCGCTGCAGAGCGCGGTCGGCCACGCGCTCGGCATCGTGCCGCGTCCGCCGGAGAAAACCCTGATCGCATTGGCCGAATCATGGAGCCCGTGGCGAGGTGTCGCATCGCGGCTTTTCTGGTCCTATTATCGTGAAACCAGAGGGCGGGACGCCGCGCCGCCGGCCTGAATCCGCAAAAAATCCTAAAAATCATGCATTTTTGGCGCTTCGGCGACGCGACAATCCGCTTCACATCCCTGTCATGTCGGGCTTACAGTATCCGCGCCGTTCGGGTCTAGAACCAAGGAGGTGAACACGTGACGGTTGCCGTATCTCCGGATGGGCTTCCAGCACTGGTGCTGAATGCGGATTACCGTCCGCTCAGCTATTACCCCTTGTCGCTCTGGTCGTGGCAGGATGCCATCAAAGCGGTGTTCCTCGACCGGGTGAACATCGTCGCCGAATACGAGCACGCCGTCTCCTCGCCGACCTTCTCGATGAAGCTGCCGAGCGTGGTCAGCCTGAAGGCCTATGTGAAGCCCTCCAGGCACCCGGCCTTCACCCGCTTCAACGTCTTCCTGCGCGACCGTTTCCAGTGCCAGTATTGCGGCACGCCGGAGGATCTGACCTTCGATCACGTCATTCCCCGCCATCGCGGCGGCGCGACGACATGGGAGAATGTCGTTGCCGCCTGTTCGCCCTGCAATTTGAGGAAGGGCGGCATGATGCCGGCGCATGCCAAGATGTGGCCGCTGCAGAAGCCTTTCCAGCCGACGGTGCACGATCTGCACAACAATGGCCGCCTGTTCCCGCCCAACCATCTGCATGAGAGCTGGATGGATTATCTGTACTGGGATGTCGAACTGGAGCCTTGAGATCGTTCGAGAATTCGGGAGGCTGGCCGTCTGGAGCGATTCACATGCCTACCACTCCCCGGTATCGGGCCAGCACGGTGGCACTCACCTATCAGCGGCTTCGCGCTTAAGGACCGGCTTCCCCCACTCCGTCGCTGCTTCGCAGCGCCACCTCTCCCCCTCCGGAGGGAGAGGAAGGGAGCCCAGCGTAAGGAGCGCTGGCTCAATAGGCTCGCGCCTTTCCTCTACCCCGTCGATCGGGGGAGAGGTGGCTCGGCGAAGCCGAGACGGAGTGGGGGTCGATCTTGCTCGGACGTCGAAAGTCGCGCCATCCGGCTCAGTCTGGCGAATTTTTGCTGGAACTCTGCGTCGCGCTGCTCAATCAGTCGCGGGTGAGGGCGCCGCGGAAGGCTACGGCGGCGAGGATCAGGCTGGCGATGGCGTTCCAGCCGGCCAGCGACAGGCCGAGGATGCGCAAGGCGGCCTTGTCACAGGACGGCGGCACGAATTTGTCCAGCGCGTCGAGCACGCCCTTGCCGCCGGTGTCGACCGGCCCGGCGCCTGCGGTACAATCGGTCGGGCCGGCCCACCACTGCCATTCGACGCCGGAGTGGTAGACGCCGAGATAGAGGCCGTAGAGCATCAGGATGCCGCCGACGGCCAGCAGGCCGCGCGTCAGCCAGCTGGGTGCGTGCAGCATCGACGCAATCACCGCCAGCACCATCAGCGGCACGCCGATATAATAGGGCGTGCGCTGTTCGAGGCAGAGGTGGCAGGGGATGTAGCCGCCGAGATACTGGAAGCCGAGCGCCGAGCCGACGGTTGCGGCCATGGCGACGGCGAGGAACAAGGCGGTTAGCGTGCGCTGGCGTCCGGTGTCGGCATTCATGGTCGCTGTCATTTCAATCGGTCCGTCCGGCTCGCAATGGTTCTGTTCAGAACGCGTATTTGACCAGGATATAGAGCAAAATCAGGGCAGCCGCGCCGGCGCCGGCGATGAGGCCGAGGCGCTTTTCGATGAATTCGCGGATCGGTTCGCCATAATGGCGCAGCAGCCAGGCGAGCAGCAGGAAACGGCCACCGCGGGCCACGATCGCCAGAACGATGAACAGCAGCAAATTGACGCCGATGACGCCGGACAGGATCGTCACCACCTTGATCGGTGGCAGGTGGGCAGCGCCCGACGTGATCAGCATCAGGACGATGAAGCCGACGCCTGCCCCCGCGCGCAGCGTCTCGAACTCGTCGTATTTGCCGTAGAATTCGAGGATCGGCCGCGCCACCGCGTCATAGGCGTAGTGGCCGATGAACCAGCCGGCGATGCCGCCCAGCACCGAGGCGACGGTGGCGATCAGCGCATAGCGGTAGGCGCGATCCGGTCGCGACAGCGCCATCGGCAGATAGAGCACGTCGGCCGGCACCAGGAACACCGAGCTTTCGACGAAGGCGATGAAGGCCAGCCACCATTCGGCGGATTTGCGGGCCGCCAGCGACAAGGTCCAGTCGTAAAGTCCGCGAAGCATCGGCACTCCTAATGCATGTCGCCCAAAAATGCGCAGCGGTCTTCTCAGACATGCCGCGCTTTGACGCGCCGCCTGTCTAGAAAGATTTTCCGCACTGCACAATGGCAGTCCCGTCACGAAATCGAAAGGCGCAGTTTGGTCGCATCCGGCATGCCGGAGAATTGGCCTGTTGACGAACAGCCCTCCAACCGTATAGTCCCGCGCCATCCAGGCCGCCCGGCCTGAGCCCCTATGGCGGAATTGGTAGACGCGCTCGACTCAAAATCGAGTTCCGCAAGGAGTGCTGGTTCGATTCCGGCTAGGGGCACCATTTCACACTAAAAATGCTTTATTTTCAGTATGATACGGGAAATTTGGGGACTTCCATCCACCCGAAAATCCACCTTAGAATGCTTCGTTACCTGCCCTACGAGGGTCGGGTGCCGGCCTGCACCATAGCCCGCGAACGCATGCAGTTGGTCAGACGCGGGCGCGCTCTTAGGAAAACTGGCTGCCAAGGTCGTCAGGTGGCAACTGGTTTCGGGGCTTGGTGGCTCCCGCTTTTTTGGGCCCAAGCCGATACACTTCGGCGTCGGACGGCAGCGTTGCTGACCTCAGCACCTCTAAGCACGAACGTCTGGGTGATACCCGATACAAAAACACCGCCACGGTGGCGTCAGCCGGTTACACACGTCAGGAAATATCCCGGCCTTCTGGGAGTGGCGAGTCAGCGCCCCCAGAGGCTGCGTGGGCGTGTCGTCGGTTGGCTGCGAGCGCAGCGACTGGAACGCTCCCGGGATAGCGAAATCACGTGGAGGCAAGGTCAGGCTGCGTTCTCCGTCCTGTATCGGCGACCGGCGGAGACTGGGAGAGATGGATACCATGCAGGTGAGGCGTCTGGAAGTTGGCCGGACATGGACGCGGGGCGGCCCGCGTGCAGGCGCTTTGCCGAGCGTTGCAATGACCGCGCAGCGTCACCTCGCAGCGATCCTGGCTTGCGACGTGGTCGGTTATTCGCGCCTGACGGAACGCGACGAGCGCGGCACGCTCGAGCGGCTGAAGATCTATCGCAAGGACCTCCTCGAACCGCTGGTCTCCGAGCACCAGGGTCGGATCGTCAAACTCACCGGCGATGGCATGCTGTGTGAGTTCGCGAGCGTCGTTAACGCGGTGACCTCGGCGATGGCGATCCAGCAGGCCCTGGCAGAACATGAGGCGGAGACGCCCGAGGAAGAGCGGATTCGCTTCCGCATCGGCGTCAATCTCGGCGACGTGGTCTGCGAGGAGGACGGCGACCTCTACGGCGACGGGGTCAACATCGCCGCCCGCCTCGAAAGCATCGCCGATCCCGGCACCGTGGTCGTCTCGGGCACCGCCTACGACCACCTTCAGGGCAAGCTCGACTGCGGCTTCACGCCGCTCGGTAACCTGCGCCTCAAGAACATCGAGCGGCCCGTGCGCGCCTACCGCGTCGAGACCGACGCCAGCGCCTCGGTGCCTGAACCGCCTCCCCTGCCCGAGAAACCCTCGATCGCGGTTCTGCCTTTCACCAACATGAGCGGCGACCCCGACCAGGAATACTTCGCCGACGGGCTGGTGGAGGACATCATCACGGGTTTGAGCCGGGTGAACTCCTTCTTCGTGATCGCCCGCAACTCGTCGTTCACCTACAAGGGCCGGGCGGTGGACCTGCGCCAGGTCGGGCGCGAGCTGGGAGTTCACTACGTGCTCGAAGGCAGCATCCGCAGAGCAGGATCGCGGATACGCATCAGTGGGCAGTTGGTGGACGCGATCAGCGGTCACCATGTCTGGGCCGACCGCTTCGAGGGCGACTTGAGCGACATCTTCGACCTGCAGGACAAGGTGACCGAGAGCGTCGTAGGCGCTGTCGAGCCGAGCATCCGACTGCAGGAGATCAAGCAGGCGCGCATGAAGCCGACCGACTACATCAGCGCCTACGACCTCTACCTACGCGCGCTGCCGCGCTTCTACAGTATCACGCGCGAAGGCTTTGCCGACGTGCGCCGGCTCACCAACGAGGCGCTCAGCATCGACCCTGGCTTCAACTTGGCAAAGGGACTCGGCGCTTATATCCGCAGCCTGTCCGTGAGCCAGTGCTGGCACGAGCCCGACGATGTCCGAGTCGCCGTGCGCATGGCGCGCGAGATCCTGGCGGAAGCGCGCGACGACCCGACGAGCCTGCGCTTCGCCGCGCAGGTGATCGCCTACAGCGCGAAGGACTACGAGATGGCGCTGGGCGCGATCGAACGATCCCTGCTGCTCAACCCCAATTCGGCCCAGGGCCATACCGGCAGCGGCTGGGTGAACGCACATTCCAGCCGCCCGCTCGTCGCGATCGAGCACTTCCACAGGGCAATGCGGCTGAGCCCGGTCGACCCCGAGAAGGGCATCGCGCTCTCCGGTATCGGGATGAGCTACCTGATGCTCGAGCGCTACGAGGAAGCGCTGGCATGGGGAGAACGCGCGCTGCACGAAATGCCGAACTACGGCTCCTCGCACCGGGTGGTGATCATGGCGCTGGTCAAACTCAACCGGCTGCACGAGGCGCAGGCGGCGGCGCGGCGGCTGATGGAGGCGTTTCCGACCTACACGCTCACCCTGCAGAGACAGATCAACCCATGGCTGGACAAGGTGTTCGCCGAGCGTTACGTCGAGGCGCTGGGCATCTCCGGCGTGCCGGAGTGATCTTCGGAAGGACGAACTAATCGTGGCTGCGGACACCAAGCTCTGGTCTACCGCCGTCCCAGCAAGCTCTTCATCCTATTGCGCAGCAGGCGGGCCATGTTGCGGGTTTCGCGGTAGAGGTGCAGTTGCGAGGCGGCCTGGCGGGTGAGGCGGTCGGCGTCCGGCGCCAGGCCGATCACCAGCGTGCCCATCGGCTTGCGCTCGGCCCACAGCCGGCTCATCACCGGATGGTCGGGCACCGCGCAGGAATCGGTCATCATGATGTTGGGATCGTCGAGATGCTGCCTGGTCACCTCGATCATCAGCAGCGTGCCCGGCGAATAGCTGGCCAGCGTCTCGTCATAGGCGGTCTTCCAGGTGTAGGCGATGCCGGCTTCGACGAAGACGATCAGGCAGGCGATGGTGCGGCCGTCGAGCATCAGCGAATGGATGCGGCACATGTCCTGTTCGGCCAGCCGGTGCACGGCTTCGCGGGCGAAGGCGGCGCGGAAGCGGTCGATCGCCATGGCGGTGCGTTCGCGGCCTTTCCAGCCGGCCGCTTCCAGCGACAGGAAGCCTTCGATGGCATGGCGGATGTCTTCGGGGCCGCGCGCCACGACATGCTCAAGCTTGCCAAGGTCGCCAAGGCGCCGCTTCAGGCGGCGGAACTCGCGATAATGGTGCGAGCGCAGCGAGGCCTTCAGATAATCGTCTCCATCGAGCTCGCTCTCCAGCGCCGGGCGCTGGCTCTGGCCGGTGGTGACCAGCGTCAGGCCGCGCGCCTCGGCCACGGTGGCAAGCAGGCTCGCCACCGGGCCATCGAGCCGGATGTCGGGCAGGACGAACACTTTCGGCAGCTTGAGATGCGGGCGCGACAGCATCGCGAAGAAGTCCTCGACGACGCCGACCGGGTCGTCGCGGTCGACCAGCGGCGTGCCGAGCGGACCGAACGGGCTCGACCATGTGCGCATGACCGGAACGCCGAGCGGCACCACCGGCCGCTCAACCGAGAACGGCACCAGAAGGCGCAGCCGGTTGCGGTATTCGTCGCCGTCGCGGATGACTGCCAGCCGCACCTCGCGATCCTCCAGCCGCGGCATGGCGGGCGCCAGGAAGCGCGGGTTGAAGAACACGTTGGACTCGACCGTGCGGGCGCAGAGATAATCCAGCTCCTCCACCAGGTCGAAACCGGCGGATGCCGGGTAGATGGCGAGCTTGCGCTCGGGCCGGTTGTTGGCGAGGATCTCGATATGGGCGGGGTCGGCGTCGCGGGTCAGCCCGGCAAGGCCCGACACCATGGCGCCGGCGGTGCCGCCGCTGGTTTCCTCAAGCAACGGGATGGCAGCCATCACGCGGCTCCTTTCGCAGGCACGAAGATGAGCATGACGATGCCGAGCTTGCGCCATACCGTGAAGGAGAGCGCGCCGGCTTCGAAGATCATGGCAAAGGCGGTGGCCATCGCCGCGCCCCACAGGCCGAACATCGGGATGAGCACCACATTGAGGACGATGTTGAAGGCCAGCGTCATGGCATAGACAGCGGCGCAGATGTTCTGGTTGCCGCTCATCGTCAGCAGGCTTTCGCAGGGGCCGACGGCGGCCCGCGCCACGACGCCGAAGACGAGCAGGAACAGCAAGGGATAGCCGCTGCTGAATTCCGGGCCGAACAGCGCCAGCATCGGCTCGCCGAGCGCCAGCACCAGCAGCGCCATCAACAGCGATGGCCAGAACGTCCACGACACCGTCTCGCGGGCAAAGGCGGCGAGCCTTTGCGGGTCGCCATGGGTGAACTGGGCGTAGCGCTGGGCAACGCCGGCCTTGACGGCGAAGTAGACGAAATGCACCAGCGCCAGCGTCTTCACGGTGGCGAAATAAACGGCGACGTCGTTGGGATCCATATAGGCGCCGACCATCAGCACATCGGCATTGGTCAGCAGGAAGAAGAAGCTCTCGACCAGGAAGATCGGCAGCGAGACGATGAACCATTGCGCGAAATGCACCTTCATCGGCCCGGCCGGGATCTGCCTTTCCATGCGCTGGGTGACACCGATGAGTTGTCCCAGCGTGGTGGCGTAGGTGGCGGCGATCGAGGCGAAGATGGCGGTCCTGGCATCAGGTGCGTAGCCCGCAAACAGCATCAGCGCCATGAACAGAAGGATCAGCACGGGCCGCACCAGATAGGTCGGCGACAGGGCAAACAGCGCCCAGCTGTTGGCGCGCGCCAGGCCCGACAGAAGGTCGGACATGGCGA
Organism: Mesorhizobium sp. M7A.F.Ca.US.011.01.1.1; assembly: GCF_003998295.1. Lineage (NCBI taxonomy): Bacteria > Pseudomonadati > Pseudomonadota > Alphaproteobacteria > Hyphomicrobiales > Phyllobacteriaceae > Mesorhizobium > Mesorhizobium sp. M7A.F.Ca.US.011.01.1.1. Next base: position 105,737 of record NZ_RZRT01000012.1, on the reverse strand, counting down.
TCATCGGCAGGCAGATGACGCCGAGGATGAACGGGATCACATAGTAGCTTTCGATCCAGGGTGCCGCCAGCCAGACGCCGAGCGCGCCGAGCCCAGCAATCAGCGTGGAGGCGATCAGCACGAACAGACGGCTGGCCAGCACGATGCCGCGCAGCTCATCCATCAAGCCGCGTTCGCGGTATTCGGGAATGTAGCGGATGACCGAGGTGTGGAAGCCCAGGCAGGCGAGATTGCCGACGATGACCATCGTCACCCAGACGAGGACGAAGATGCCATATTCGAACGAGCCCATCCAGCGTGCCATCAGCACCTGGCTGACGAAGGCGATGACGGCGCTGACGATGCGGACCGAGAAGGCGATGACCGACATGCGGCTCGCCTCGCCGCGCTCGTCGGCGGTGAAAAGCACGGCATCGATGCGGCCAAGCAACGGCCCCATGCGCAGCGCCCAACGCTGCGGCAAGAACCGCCCGGCAGTCGTGGCCGCGGAAAAGCGCACCCCGATTTCTCTCCGTTTTCCGCTTCTTTTCAGGGTTGGGTGTAGCGGAGACACATTAAGAAACGGTTGGGTGAGCTTCCCCTTCGCCCCGTCACTATACGGGGAGAAGGTGCCGGCAGGCGGATGAGGGGCGACGCGGGCTTTCGGAGATTTTGCGCCGTCGTGCCGGTTGTGACCAACGTTCCCAAAATAAAACGTGCGGACTAACTTAGGGGATTGCAAGGGTGTAGACAAATTTTGCTTTATGGACAAAGTTCCATTGCGCAGTTTTGGGGCTGGCTGACGTATCTCTGAAAATATAATCGTTGAGCCGAAACCGTTGAGCTCAACGTGACCATCAGAGATCTGGCGTGAACAACGTTCGCGGAAAAATTATTAGGGGGGAAAATGATTGAATTTACACCGCAACTTCTCCACCTCCATACTCTCGAATCTCTGCTGGCAGATCTAGTTAGCGGACGGGCGGTTACTATTGGTGGCGATGTATTATTTTCGTTACCAGATGACCGGGCACGCAGCGCTCTGCAATGGTACCGAACGAGAGGCGCGGCAAATTGGATAGCCAATGTTAGTGCCGCGCATGCTGAGCAATTGGTAGATGTAATTCTCGCGAAGCCGCCAGAAGTGGCGGCGAATCCGGCGCGCCCGGCCAATGCAAACAATAGGCGCCTGACACTGGCAAAGGTTGAAGCTCACAGGTTTGCGGGACTTCACAAATTTGGAACTCCTGGCGCGCCGCCGCAAAACTATGTTCATGAATTTGCAGCACCGGTGACCCTGTTCGAAGGCCGCAATGGCTCCGGAAAAACCTCACTTCTAAATGCCATCATTTGGGGTCTAACAGGTGAGATCCTACGCCCACAGCGCGAGCCAGAAAAGGCGGACGTAGACTTCAACTGCTGGATAGCGAATGCAGATGGAGGGGACGATCAAACGGCGCACCGTCTTTCTCCAGTTACCCCAATGCCTGATATTTCTCAATATCGACCGGATCAGGGATGGGTTCCAGCCGACACATGGGTGGAGCTGACCTTTGCTGACGAAGAAGGAGAGCTATTGCCTCCCATCCGCCGTACTCAGAGACGAACTGCGCGTGGTGCCCTTGAGGAGATACCGCCGGAATTGACTGGCCTCGGCATTGATCCGATCGCCGTGCGGATCGGTACAGTTATGCCAGGCCTTCTCCCGCTCATCAAAGTTGGAAGCGAATCCGAACTTGGCCGAGCCGTTGCGGAGTTGACCGGCCTTTCGGCGCTGGTGGACCTCGCAGGGCACGCTCAGCGCGCCAAGAACAAGATAAAGGACTTTATCAAGGCCAAAACTAAAGAGTTGGAGGGAATTGATCGGATTTACAGAACTGCGCGGGATGACCTTGCGGCGGAGCTAAAGCCCTATCCGGCGCTCGTGCCGCCAAAGGCGGTGCCGGAACCTGGTGACGCGGCTGTTGAAGAAACTGTTGACGAAATCACCCGGTATTTTGAAACCACAAAGGCCACCGCCTATGAGTCCGTTCGGAACATCCTTGGTGAAGGATTCGATCCTGCGGACCCCAAACGTGGTGCGGATCTTGAGAGTTCGATTTCGCCAGCAGTCAACGAAGTAGGCCAGCCCCAACGACTTCCCTCGATGGCAAGGTTGCGAGGTTTTCGCGAACTCACGCTGGAGCAGTTGAACGCCGCCGAGACCAAAATTAGCGAGATACTGCGAGAGGCAAAATTACTCGAGACCTTGGCACAAGATCCATCGTCTGCGGCTCGTTCGCGTCTTTACGCTCACGTGGCTACGTGGCTTGAAGAACACCCCGACCTCGGTCGCAGTGAAGATCTTTGCGCGGTATGCGGCGGTTCCCTGGTTGAAGCGTTCGATCCCATCAGCGGCCGGCTGGTCAAGACGCATCTCCATGAAGCAAGCGCGGACGCGGCTCTGTTTGCCCAGACGCTAAATCGATGGTCGCAAGCCGCCCTTGGCAAGCTCAACAGCGTTCTACCGGAAGCGTTGCAAGCTGAACTCAAACGGGACCTCCCGGCCCATCCCATTGACCTAATACGCAAAGCTCTTGTCGATGAGCTTTACGCACTCGACGCGTTCTCGGGTGAATTGGCCACTCTCAAAAGTGAAACGGCTAAGGCATTTGACGAGGCCGTTAGGCACAGACCCGATCTCGCTGCCGCCACGCCTGTCTCGCTCCCTGCGAGTTGTGCCGCCTTGGCAGAGGGCTTGAGGCGTCTCGATTTAGCGTTGCGTTTTGCCCGGTGGCGACAGGGAAACGACGTTTTCGCGCGTCAAGTCTTTGAGAGTGTCCTCGGTCGCAGGCGCAAAGCAGGTGAAGCTTCAGAAAAGAACACGCTCATGGGCAAGCTCTTGGAGCTTGACGCCACAGTGAAAGGCGCTGAGCCAATTACCAAAGCTCTATCGAAGTGCACCCGCTTGAAAGATGAAATTAAACTGCGGCGTGCTGCCGAAAAGCGGATCACCGAATACGAGACTGCGAGCGCCGCGCTCGTAAATCTTTCAAAGTTAGGCGAGTTGGCGGACTGGCAAGTCGATCAACTTCGTAAGATCCTCCGCACCGAAGCAGCCCTATGGCGGTCACGAATTTATGTCAGCACTTTTCCCAGCACCGCACATGAATTGGTCGACACCGCCATGGGACGGAAGGGCGAACTCGATCTCGTCGTACGTGCGGGTGGCGTGTCTGCGCCCGCTCAGCACGTGACAAACGCGTCGGCACTGCGGGCCAGTTTAGTCGGATTCTTTTTTGCGTTTTGGGAATATGTGCTGAAGACCCATGGAGGCCTGAAGACTCTCTTGCTCGATGATCCGCAAGAATTGCTCGACGATGAAAATCGACGACAATTAGCGGACTCTCTTGGAACGCTGGTCGAAATAGGTGCACAGCTAATTATCACGTCCTACGATAGGCGCTTTGCTGGCGCAGTTGGCCGCCTACCGGTTGTTCCTACCGTGGAGCACCTCGCCGTTCATCCGGCGACGCTGAATCAACCTGTGATTAGAACTACGCCTCATCAGGCCGAGATTGAGGTCCGCAAGATATTATATGATAAGGATCGAGATGCTGAAGAGCCGGCCCGATCTTTTGCGGACGGGTGCCGATTTTTCTTTGAAGGGGTATTGGGCGACGTATTCGACGATCCTGCCCACCTAGCTTGGGCAAAAGCAAATCCCGATCCTACATTGAAAACCTTTGTGGATCGTTTGCGATCTTACATAAAGGCCGGTCCGCAAGGGATGTTTGGGATGCAGGTGTTTGCGGACTTCATTGCGCATCCAGCGTTGGTCGAGGGCTCGCCAGTGCTGCAGCTGATGAACAAAGCGCACCACGGCAATCGTCAGGACATTCGACCTGGCGAAGTTGCACAATGTGCCGATGATCTTGGGCAACTCGTCGTGCTTACCGGGCGAATGTACGAGGAATGCGATCGATGGAAACGTAGGGCCGCCATTCAACCAAGCGTAGGGGCAGCTGATGCGCCGCCGGCGCTGGATCCGATGCCGCCGCCGCCGCTCGACGTGGTAGTCTATCCCGATCTTGCAGCATTCACCCAACACTCTCCCACTGAGGGTTCGCAGGAAGCTACGGAACCGTTCGATCCTAAGTTATTGGTTGGAAAGGCTGTATTTTATCTGCGCCGCCATAATTTTGGCTTTGCAGCTCCACAGGGAGCCTTGGCGATCGTCGAGGCTCAACCTGGACCGGTCCTCGATCGCCGTCTTGTCATTGCGCGTCATGGTCAGTCGGTCTTCGCACGCCGTCTCCTGCGTTCAAAGGGCTCGGACCTTGTTGGGCTAACAGCAGAAGTCCCAGATCCTCGAACAAGAAGCCCCTCAACGGTATTTTTTCATGAAGTAGAAGTCGCTGTCCATCAGGTTATGGAGTTTTATTTGACCACGACATCAAGGTAGATCAAGGGCAGGATGAGGCAGTTCTTGTCGATGCGTCCAAAGTTTTAGATCGTGTTGAGGTCGCATTTCGCGTTGTTGATGAGAGTGCTGTGCCGCTTGCTCTTCCAAAGCAGGTAGTGCTCGGAGGGCCTTCGATCAGTCTTGCCGAAATTGGGCGTCACGAGGGAACATTAGTCGCGCTGGCTCTCGACAATGGATCCGGAATCTTCAAGCGGATAGGGTTGGCTCTGCCCGGAAATCTCAGTCATCTGCGCCAATTCGAGAGCATAGGCGGTCTTGGCTCATCGGAAGTCCTCTCCATTGGAAAGGCGCAATCTGGCGTCCCTGAAGTGCAACACGTGCGCCGAATTATTGGTGTGATCTACAACGGTTGAAATTGGTGGGTGCAAACCCGCCTGAGCCGATCCGCCCTCATCCGGCCCTACGGGCCACCTTCTCCCCGTATAGGGACGGGGAGAAGGGAAAAAAGCGCTCCCTTACGCAAACGCCCCATGGCAATGCTTGTACTTCTTCCCCGAGCCGCAGGGGCAGGCTTCGTTGCGGCCGACCTTGCCCCAGGTGGCAGGGTTGTTGGGGTCGCGGTCTTCGGGGGCGACGATGGCGGTTGTCTCCGGGCGGACCAGAAGGGCGGTCTCGCCGCCTTCGAAGTCGTTCTCGCCGGTGGTGCCGTCAATATGGGTGCCGAACATGTCGGGGGCTTCCGGGGGCGGTGCTTCAGCGGCCTGGCGGACCAGTTCGACGCGCATCAGCTGCGCGGTGACGGCCTGGCGCAGATTGCCCAGCATGGCCTGGAACAGCTCGAACGCCTCGCCCTTGTATTCCTGCAGCGGATCGCGCTGGGCGTAGCCGCGGAAGCCGACGACCGAACGCAGATGGTCGAGATTGACGATGTGCTCGCGCCACAGATGGTCGAGCGTCTGCAACACAACCGAGCGCTCGACGTAGTTCATCACCTCGGGGCCAAAACGCTCGGCGCGCTCCTTGGCGGCGGCTTCGGCGGCCTGCGCGATGCGCTCGCGGATGTCGTCCTCGGCGATGCCCTCTTCCTTGGCCCAGTCTTCGACCGGCAGGTCGAGGTTCAGGAACTCGGCGATCTCGGCCTTCAGCCCGGCAACGTTCCACTGCTCGGCATAGGCGTTTTCGGGAATGGCCTTAGCGACGATCTCGTCGATGACGCCTTCGCGCATCTCGGCGATCGTTTCGGACAGGCCTTCGCCGTCCATCAGTTCGATGCGCTGCTCGAACACCACCTTGCGCTGGTCGTTGGAGACGTCGTCATATTTCAAAAGGTTCTTGCGGATGTCGAAGTTGCGCGCCTCGACCTTCTTCTGCGCCTTTTCCAGCGCCTTGTTGATCCACGGATGGATGATCGCCTCGTCTTCCTTGAGGCCGAGCTTCTGCAGCATGCCGTCCATGCGCTCGGAGCCGAAGATGCGCATCAGATCGTCCTGCAGCGACAGGAAGAATTTCGAGCGGCCGGGGTCGCCCTGACGGCCGGAACGGCCGCGCAACTGGTTGTCGATGCGGCGCGATTCGTGGCGTTCGGTGGCCAGCACGTAGAGGCCGCCGGCGGCCAGCGCCTTTTCCTTCAGCCGCTCGATGTCGGCAATGATTTCCTTTTCCCGCGCCTCGCGCTCGGGTCCGGCCGGCATGTCGCCGAGTTCTTCCTCGATGCGCATCTCGGCATTGCCGCCGAGCTTGATGTCGGTGCCGCGGCCGGCCATGTTGGTGGCGATGGTGATGGCGCCGGGCTTGCCGGCCTGGGCGACGATTGCCGCCTCGCGCTCGTGATGGCGGGCGTTCAGCACTTCGAAATCGGTAAAACCTTCCTTGCGCAGGCGCTCGGCCAACTGCTCGGACTTTTCGATGGAAGTGGTGCCGACCAGCGTCGGCTGGCCCTTGGCGCTGGCTTCGCGGATCTCCCTGACGATCGCCTTGTATTTCTCCTCGACCGTCCGGTAGACCTCGTCGTCCTCGTCGATGCGCACGACGGGCAGATTGGTCGGGATCTCGGTGACTTCGAGGCCGTAGATGTTGCCGAATTCCTCGGCCTCGGTCAGCGCCGTGCCGGTCATGCCGGAGAGCTTCTTGTAGAGGCGGAAATAGTTCTGGAAGGTGACGGAGGCCAGCGTCTGGTTCTCCGGCTGGATCGCCACATGCTCCTTGGCTTCGAGCGCCTGGTGCAGGCCTTCCGAATAGCGGCGGCCCGGCATCATGCGGCCGGTGAACTCGTCGATGATGACGATCTCGCCGTTGCGCACGATATAGTCCTTGTCCTTCTGGAACAGCCGGTGCGCCTTCAGCGCATTGTTGACGTGGTGGACGATGGCGACGTTCTCCACGTCGTAGAGCGACTCGCCCTTGAGCAGGCCGGCGTCGCGCAAAAGGTTCTCGAGCTTCTCGGTGCCTTCCTCGGTGAAGATCGAGGTCTTCTGCTTCTCGTCGATCTCATAATCCTGCGGCTGCAGCTGGATGATGAAGGTGTCGATGGTGTTGTACATTTCCGAACGGTCCTCGAGCGGACCGGAAATGATCAGCGGCGTGCGCGCCTCGTCGACCAGGATGGAATCGACTTCGTCGACGATCGCGTAATTGTGACCGCGCTGCACCATCTGGGCGCGCTCGTATTTCATGTTGTCGCGCAGGTAGTCGAAGCCAAGCTCGTTGTTGGTGGCGTAGGTGACATCGGCGGCGTAGGCGGCGCTGCGCTCCTCGTCGGAAAGGCCGTGGACGATGACGCCGACCGAGAGGCCGAGGAACTTGTAGACGCGGCCCATCCATTCGGAGTCGCGGGTGGCCAGGTAATCGTTGACGGTGACGACGTGGACGCCCTTGCCGGCGAGCGCATTGAGGTAGACCGGCAGCGTCGCGACCAGGGTCTTGCCCTCGCCGGTGCGCATCTCGGCAATGCCGCCATTGTGAAGCACCATGCCGCCGATCAGCTGGACATCGAAGGGGCGCATGCCGAGCACGCGGCGCGCTGCCTCGCGGGCGGTAGCGAAGGCCGGGATCAACAGGTCGTCGAGCGTGGCGCCATTGGCGATGTCCTGGCGGAATTTCGCGGTGCGGCCGACCAACTCCTCGTCGGAAAGCGCCCGCATCTCGTTTTCCATGGCGTTGATCGCCTCGACACGAGGCCGGGTCGATTTGACCCGACGGTCGTTGGAGGAACCGAAAACCTTACGGGCGAGACCGCCGAGACTGACCATCCAATGGTCCTTTCGATAGAATTCTCAATCTTGAGATGAGCGCCGGCCGGCCCCATCAATTCCACGTGAACACTGGCAAACACATTAGTGAACACTGGCAAACACAAAAAGCGCCCGGAAAACGGTTCTGGACGCAAAGTCGTTGGACAGATAAGAGGGGGCTCAACTGATGTCAACGCCGCGCCGGCCCTGCTGGCTGCGCCAAATTCCGCCACAATCTGGCCGATCTGGAAGCACCCCTCTTAACAATCCCCACCGGAGTCGCCCTATGTCCCTGTTGTTCCGCCGCGCGTCGCTCGCCAGCCTTGGCTTGGCCGTCGGCCTGTCGGCCCTTTCGCTCTCGCCTGTGATGGCGCAGCAAACCGCTCCCGCTCCGGCGGATGCAGCAGCGCCAGCCGCGGCACCGGTCGATCCGAATAAGGTTATCGCCACGGTCAACGGCCAGCCCCTGACCGAAGCAGATCTGGTGCTTGCCGAAGGGGAATTGTCGCAGCAGTTCGCGCAATTGCCGCCCGAGCAGCGCCGTGCCGCCGCCCTTTCGGCTGCCATCGAGATCCGCGTCATGGCCGCCGAGGCGGTCACCACAGGGCTCGACAAGGATCCCGACTTCCAGCGCCGCATGGCTTTCCTGCAGCAGCGCGCGCTGCATGGCGAGATGGTCGAGAAGGGCGTCGTCGACAAGGTCACCGACGCCGAGGTCCGCGCCCGTTACGACCAGGAAATCGCCAACACGCCGCCCACCAATGAGCTGCATGCCCGTCACATCCTCGTGAAGACGAAGGAAGAGGCCGAGGCCATCATCAAGCAGCTCGATGGCGGCGCCGACTTCCAGAAGCTCGCCAACGAGCACACCAGCGATCCCTCGGGCAAGACCAGCGGCGGCGATCTCGGCTGGTTCGGACCTGGCCAGATGGTGCCGGAGTTCGACAAGGCGGCCTCCGCGCTCGAGGTCGGCAAATACACCGAGCAGCCGGTGCAAACGCAGTTCGGCTGGCATGTCATCAAGCTCGAGGACAAGCGCACCAAGCAGCCGCCGGCCTTCGACGACGTCAAGGACCAGGCCAAGCAGGCGGTCATCCGCGACAAGTATTTCGCACTGGTCAAGTCGCTGCGCGCCGGCGCCAAGATCGAGATCCCCGACGCGAACCTGAAAAAGACGGTCGATACGCTGGAAAGCGCCAAGTAAGACTGATAGCTCCTTGAAAAAGGGCGCGGCAGCCAGGGGTTGCCGCGCCCTTTTTCATTGCTGTATTTTCAGGGGGCGGGGCGCCGCTATGCCTCGCATCACGTAGTTGACCGCCTTGCCGATGGTGGCTTCGTCCTCGTCGAGCCGGTTGGTCAACAGATGTCTCCAGGCGAAGGAGGCGATGAGGTCTGCGACAACAGCTGAATCGATTTCGGCCGGGATTTCGCCCCTTGCCTTGGCGCGTTCGATGATCTGGCCGGTATGGGAGCGTCGGCCCAGTGAGTAGTCGGCAAGGGCCGCGGCAGCGGTCTCGTCCGACTGTGCCTCGGCGATCAGCGACCGGAACACGCTTCCCGACGATGTCTCGCGCCAGTGGGTGAACAGGTTTTTCAGGAAGCCGACGAGATCCTCCTCCAGCCGCCCGGTATCGGGAACCTCGACGCGCTTCTGGCGCTGGTAGACCTCAAGCAGCAACGCCGCCTTGCTTGGCCACCAGCGATAGATGGTGGGTTTGCCGGCGCGGGCCCGCCGCGCCACCGCCTCGATCGAGAAACCGGCATAGCCGGCTTCGACCAGCACGGCCTCGGCGGCTTCGAGAATGGCATCGGCGCTGTCGGGGTTGCGCCGCGCACCGATCGATCTGCGCGCCGGATCGGCGTCCTCGGCCATCTCTGTCTCCTCGCCAACACTATCGCCGGCAATATAGGCGACCCGACGCTCAAACGAAACGGCGCGTTTTCAAGCTTCAGGAACGGGTGGTGGCGGCAGGGGTCAAGTTTATTCTCTGGAAGTCTACCGGCGTGTCGGTTGGCGAAGCTCCAAACGCAAAAACCCGCCGGGCGGCGGGTCACTGGCGCAAATCAGCACCATGGGCAAAAATGTAGCATAGCTGCCCTCACCAAGTCAAGAAAAAATTCCTATCGCCATGAGACGCTGCCGGCTTAAATTGCCCGGCTGGCCGTGGGATCACGCCTACTGCGTTCGAGTTCACGCTTGCCGAGATCATTGCCCTCGATGACCTCGAAGCCGATCGAGCGCAGCTTGTCGGCGATGTCGAGGGCGTCGTTTACAGGATTGGCCAGCGTGCCGGCTTCGGCGTAACTGCCGTTGCCGATGACAAGCGCCACGCGCCGTTGCGGCTGCGCATCCGCGCTCAGCAGCAAAAGTCCCAGAAATGCCCATGCAAGGATCGCAAGCCTGCCCATGGGGCAGATCATAACGCCATCGGCCCCGGCGACGCCATCGGATTTGAAATGCAGGCCTAACCACGAGCGGTTCGAGCTCCCGGGCAAGAGCGACGAAAACGCCCTTGCGCCCGCGCGGTCTATCGGGCAAACCGGCCTTCCCCTGCGATTTTTCCCGCCCGAGGCCTCCATGTCCACGACGATTTCGCCGCTCGCGCCGAAGAAATACCCCAAAATGCCGGAAATCGAAGGGGTGCGCATCGCCACCGCCGAGGCAGGGATAAAGTACAAGAACCGCACCGATCTTTTGACCATGGTCTTCGATGAAGGCACCGCGATCGCCGGCGTGTTCACGAAATCGAAATGCCCTTCGGCGCCGGTCGATTTCTGCCGGCAGAATCTCGGCGCGGGCAAGGCCCGGGTGCTGGTCGTCAATTCCGGCAACGCCAACGCCTTCACCGGCAAGAGAGGCCGCGAGTCGACCGCGCTGACCGGCGAGGCCGCGGCGAAGGCGGCCGGCTGCACGGCAGCGGAGGTTTTCCTGGCCTCGACCGGCGTCATCGGCGAGCCGCTCGACACCAGCAAATTCAGCCATCTGCTCGCGGGACTGGTCAGCAACGGCAAGCCCGGGCTGTGGACCGAGGCGGCAAAGGCGATCATGACCACGGATACCTATCCGAAACTGGCGACTGCGACCGTCAAGCTCGGCGACGCCGATGTCACCATCAACGGCATTTCCAAGGGCGCCGGCATGATCGCGCCCGACATGGCGACGATGCTCTCCTTCATCGCCACCGATGCGCCGATCGCCGCCCCTGTCCTGCAGGATCTGTTGTCGCGCGGCACGGCCAAGACCTTCAACGCGGTCACCGTCGACAGCGACACGTCGACCAGCGACACGCTGCTGATCTTCGCCACCGGCAAGGCCGCCAGGCGCGGCGCGCCGGAGATAACCGATCCCAGGGATGCCCGTCTCGGCGCGTTCCGCCGGGCGCTCGGCAAGGTGCTGAAATCGCTGGCGCTGCAAGTGGTGCGCGATGGCGAGGGCGCCCGCAAGCAGGTCGAAGTCACCGTCACCGGCGCCAAATCGGCGCGCTCGGCCAAGCGCATTGCGCTGTCGATCGCCAATTCGCCGCTGGTCAAGACGGCGGTCGCCGGCGAGGACGCCAATTGGGGCCGCGTCGTGATGGCCGTCGGCAAGGCCGGCGAACCCGCTGATCGCGACCGGCTGTCGATCTGGTTCGGCGACAACAGGCTGGCGCATGAAGGCGAGCGCGACCCCGGCTACTCCGAGGCCGCGACGTCGACCTACATGAAGCGCGACGACATCCGCATCCGTGCCGATATCGGCATCGGTCGCGGCAAGGCGACGGTGTGGACCTGCGATCTCACCAAGGAATATGTCGCCATCAATGGCGATTATCGGAGCTGACGGTTTTGAGCTCCAGGCATCCGGCAAGCATGCTCGCGATCGTACGCCGCTACGAGGCGGCCGGCTTTCGCGCCTGGCCGGCAGCCGCCGTCCACTATGACGGCACCTGGGTGGTGCGGCTGACCGCCGGCCATCCTGCCAAGCGGCTGAACTCGGTCAATCCGCTCGATCCCGGCGATATCATGCACATGGCCGACCGTATCGGCCGGGCCAGCCGCCGTTTCGATGCCTATGGCAGGCCGCTGACGTTCCGCATGTCGCCGCTTTCGGGTCCAGATCTCGCCAGCCATCTCGACCGCGAGGGCTGGAGCCGGTTCGACGAGTCGCTGGTCATGCGGCTGCCGCTGGCCGGCGCGCAGCTCGACGCCGCCATGGACCAGATTCCGCTCAAGGACATCAGCCGCTTCATCGGCGCGTCGCTCAAGGTCAGCGGTTCGGATGTTTCGCTGCGGCCCGGCCTGTCGGAGATCATCGGCGCCATCCAGCCCGAAGCCGGGCTGTTCGCGCTCGAAGATGGAGCCGAGGCGCTGGCGACGCTTATCTGCGTGCATGACGGCGATCTCGCCGGCCTGTTCGAGGTCGCCACCGACAAGTCGGCGCGCAACAGGGGCCATGGCCGCAACCTGATCTTGTCGGCGCTCAAATGGGCGCGGCTGCGGGGCGCGCGGGAAGCCTGGCTGCAGGTCGAGGCCAACAATGTGCCGGCGCTGGCGCTCTACCATTCGCTCGGCTTCGAGGAAGTCTATCGCTACCACTACCGCCGGCCGCCGGGTCATGAATGATGTCGTGACCGCCGGCAAGCGCCTGCTCCTGGTCGCCGCCTGCGCGCTGGTCGATGCCGACGGCCGGGTGCTTCTGGCGCAGCGGCCTCAGGGCAAGCAACTTGCCGGGTTGTGGGAATTTCCCGGCGGCAAGGTCGAGCCCGGCGAGACGCCCGAACAATGCATCATTCGCGAACTGCATGAGGAAATCGGCATCGAAACCGACATCCCATGCCTGGCGCCGCTTACTTTCGCCAGCCATTCCTACGACGATTTCCACCTGCTGATGCCGCTGTTCGTCTGCCGCCGCTTTCGCGGCATAGCCCAGCCCAGGGAAGGGCAGACGCTGAAATGGGTGCGGCCGAAGCAGATGCGCGACTACCCGATGCCGCCGGCCGATGCGCCGCTGATCCCGTTCCTCATCGATCTTCTCTGAGGCTCGCGTCCGGTCGGTTCCTGGCCGAGGCGTGTATCAGTCAGCGTTAATGGAAGATTTATCTCGTCGTGAAAAATTGAAGCATGGCCGTTCGCGGCCGAGCCGTCGATTTGCCGGGGAGCGATAGCATGAGCCTAGACAGGGATTGGGACTCGATCCGGCCCGAGCGCGGCTTTCGCGCCGCCGATGCGGGCATGGGCATATTGCGCATCACGCTGCTGTTCGGTTCGGCCGCGGTGGCGCTGGCGCTGATCGCAACCCCCTTCCTCGACAGCCAGACACGCTCGCTCTCGGCCCGTGATGGTCTCGGCGGGCTCGATATGGCGGCGACAGGCTCGATCGGCCATCGCGAAACCTACACGCTGCGCCGCAGCGTGCTGCAGCCGCAGCCCAGTTCAGTTTGCATCATCAGGTCCAATGGCAGACGCAGCGGCGATTGCTGACATGGTTAAGAGTTTTCGCAAAGGCGGCGGTTTCACAGCCTGTTAAGCCTTTGCCGTTAACCTTTCTTAACAGATCAGCGGTAATGTCCGGGCGAGAGGGGTTCATGCCATGAAAGCAGTTCTGCTGCGTTTTCTGAAGGACGAGACTGGCGCCACGGCCGTCGAATATGGCCTGATCGTCGCCGTGCTATCGCTGGCCATCGTCGGCGGTATCGGCCGGGTCTTCGACTCGCTCATCTGGCTGTTCAGCGATAATACCAGCAGGCTTGCGAACGCCTTCGCACCCTGACGTGGCTTTTCCGCGCCTGCGGACAAGATCATTGCCCGTCGGGAGCCTCCAGGATCGACTTCAGCGACACCTTGGCCGAACCCGGCTTCAGCGGTTTCTGCTGCGATGCATCGGGCGCCCAGCCGGACATCCAGACAATCGAGAAACTTGCCCTCACGCGGCCGTCGGGGTCGGAAAACCGCTCGGCGTAGATTTCCGCCGCACGGGCAAACAGCTTGCGCGAGCCCGGCCGCCGGCTGCGATCGGTGAGCGCATTGGTCTCGCCCATGGCCCTCAAATCCGCCATAAGGTTAAACAGGCTGGCATAGCGCACGGTCACCGTCTCGACGTCGGCGACCGGCAGAGCGAGACCGGCGCGCTGCAGCAGCGCACCGGCATCGCGCACGTCGGTGAACGGGGCGACACGCGGGCTGGCGCCGCCGTAAAGCTCGGTCTCGGCCGAAAGCAGGCTTTCGCGCAACTCGAAAAGCGTACCGGTGCCGGCAAAGGCGCCGAGGAAAAGCCCATCCGGCCGCAACGCACGGCGGATCTGGATCAGCATGCCGGGGATGTCGTTCATGGCCTGCAGCGACAGAAGCGACACCGCCAGATCGAGGCTTTCCGCTTCGAACGGCACGGTTTCGAGCGGTGCGATCAAGCCGGCGCCGCCACCGCTCAGGAAGGCCGTGTCCGCCTCGACGCGGACAATGTCGGCGACCTTGCTGCTTTCGGCGAGCGTTTCGGCCGCCGCCGGCGTCTGGCAAAACAGCACAGCCGCCTTGCCGAACCTGCGCTCGACGGCGCCCAGCCGGTCGGCAAGGTCCTCGGCCGTGCGGCGCATGAGGAAGTCCGCGCCGTCGACCGGATGGGCAAGGGCGCGCCGCTTGTGCGCCAGCCACAGAGAGGTATCCATTATCGGCTGCAACGGGCAGATCCTTTGTTTGTCCACGCTCCGAGATCGTTGATATAGTGGCGTGCAGGAGCAACCACGTGGCCGATCCGATGCCCAAGATCAAGTCCATCGGGATCGCGAACCTGGCCCGGTCGGTTGTCGGCTGGCCGGCGCGGATGCTGTTTCCGCCGGTCTGCGCCGGTTGCCGCCGGCATGTCTCGCAGCCGGGCGTGCTGTGCGGCGCCTGCTGGCCGAAGCTCAGGCTGCTGGAGCGGCCATGGTGCCCGGTCATGGGCACGCCGTTCACCCACCATATGGGCGAAGGCTTTCTGTCGGCCGAGGCGATTGCCGATCCGCCGCCTTTCCAGCGGGCGCGGGCGGCGGTCGCCTATTCCGGCGTTGCCCGACAGATGGTGCAGGGGCTGAAATACCAGGATCGCACGGATCTGGCACCATGGATGGCGCGCTGGATGGTGCGCGCGGGTGCCGATCTCATCGCCGAGGCGGATGTGGTGGTGCCGGTGCCGCTGCACTGGCGGCGCTTTTTCAGGCGGCGCTTCAACCAATCTGCGGAACTGGCGAGGGCCGTCTCGACGCTCAGTGAATTGCCCTTCGCCCCCTCGGCGGTGCGGCGCGTGAAACTCACCCGCCAGCAGGTCGGGCTGGAGCGCGGGGAACGCGAGGAAAATGTGCGGGCCGCCTTTCGGGTACCCGCCGAGGCGGAAATCGAGATCGCCGGCCGCAGGGTGCTTTTGATCGATGATGTCTACACCACCGGCGCCACGGTGCGTTCCGCCAGCAAGGCGCTGAAAAGGGGAGGTGCGGCCGCCGTCGACGTGCTGACCTTTGCCCGTGTGTTGCCGGGGGACTTCCGGGCGGACGAGTCCGCGACTATATAAGTCGGCAACGAACAGCGGAAATTCGTCATGGCCGATGTCACCATCTACACCCGCATGATGTGCGGCTATTGCACGGCAGCCAAGCGGCTGCTCGAGGGCAAGGGCATAGCCTTTACCGAGCACGATGCCTCCTTCTCGCCGGAACTGCGCCAGGAGATGATCTCCCGGGCGCATGGCCGCACGACCTTTCCGCAGATTTTCATCGGCGATACGCATGTCGGCGGCTGCGACGACCTCCACGAGCTGGAGGCCGAAGGCCGGCTGGACAAACTGCTCGCCAACGGCGCGACGAATTGAGGGAATGACGATGGGTGTTTTCAAAGCCGCTGCGATCCAGATGCGTTCAGGCGAGAGCCCCGAGCGCAACGCCGTCGATCTCGAACGGCTGGTGCGCGAAGCAGCTGGCCAAGGTGCCGCCTACATCCAGACGCCGGAAATGACCGGCGCGCTGATCCGCGACAAGGAAGCGCGCGCCGCCTCCTTCACCTCCGAGGACAAGGACATCGTCGTCGCGACCGCGCGCAGGCTGGCCAGGGAGCTCGGCATCTTCCTGCATATCGGCTCGACCGCGATTTTGCGCGCCGACGGCAAGCTCGCCAACCGGGCGCTGCTGTTCGGGCCGGACGGCGCCACGCTCGCCACCTACGACAAGATCCACATGTTCGACGTCGACCTCGACAATGGCGAGTCGTGGCGCGAATCGGCCGCCTACGAACCGGGCACCGAGGCCGTCGTCACCGAGATCGAGGGTGCAAAGCTCGGCTTCGCCGTTTGCTATGATCTGCGCTTTCCGCAACTCTTCCGCGCCGAGGCACTGGCCGGCGCCGACCTGCTTTCCGTACCGGCTGCCTTCACCCGACAGACGGGCGAGGCGCACTGGCACGTGCTGCTCAGGGCGCGCGCCATCGAGAACGGTGCCTATGTCGTTGCCGCCGCGCAAGGCGGCTTGCATGAGGATGGCCGCGAGACCTACGGTCATTCGCTGATCGTCGATCCGTGGGGCCGTGTCATCGCGGAAGCCGCGCATGACGAGCCGGCGGTGATCGTCGCCGAGATCGACCCGGCGCAGTCGCTTGCGGCACGCAAGAAGATCCCCAATCTCAGGAATGCGCGGGATTTTGCCGTCAATGCCGGCTTGGGCGAGGCGCCGCGTCTCAGGGGTGCAGCCTCTTGATCCGTTTTGCCCTGATCTGCGAGCACGAGCACGAATTCGAAGGCTGGTTCCGCAGCAACGCCGATTTCGACACCCAGAAGAAGCGCGGCTTTGTCGATTGCCCGAC
Source organism: Mesorhizobium sp. M7A.F.Ca.US.011.01.1.1 (assembly GCF_003998295.1). NCBI lineage: Bacteria > Pseudomonadati > Pseudomonadota > Alphaproteobacteria > Hyphomicrobiales > Phyllobacteriaceae > Mesorhizobium > Mesorhizobium sp. M7A.F.Ca.US.011.01.1.1. The sequence continues at coordinate 89,324 of NZ_RZRT01000012.1, read as the reverse complement.
CTGCGGCTCGCAGAAGGTGCAGAAAGCGCTGATGGCGCCGGCTGTCTCCACGGCGCGCAAGCAGGAAACCATAGCGCTCGCCATGGGCGAGGCGCAGAAGCAGGCTCTGGCGCAGCTGAAGGCGATGGCCGAGAAGGTGCGCGAGAATGCCGACTATGTCGGCGACAAGTTCGCCGAGGAAGCGCGAAAGATCCATTTCGGCGAGAGCGACCCGCGCGGCATCTATGGCGAGGCGACCCTGGACGAGGCCAAGAGCCTGGCCGAGGATGGCGTCGAGTTCATGCCGATCCCGGTGTTTCCGGACGATCGCAATTGACCAACTAGCTGACGCTGCCGATCAATTTCTCAAGCAGCCGAGAGAGCGTTTCGCGTTCCGCCTGCGTGAAGCCCGAAAGCACCGCGTGTTCGTTGGCCACGTGGGCGGTAACGGCCTCGTCGATCAGCGCCAGACCCTTTTCGGTCAGCCGCACGACAATGCCGCGCCGATCGTTGGGATGAGGCCCGCGCAGGATCAATCCGGACGTCTCGAGCCGGTCGAGCCTGTTGGTCATGGCGCCCGACGTCACCATCGTCGCCTCATAGAGAGCGGTCGGCGTCAGCGCGTAAGGTAAGCCCGAGCGGCGCAGCGTTGCCAGCACATCGAATTCCCCGGACTGCAATCCATAACGGGCAAACAGCGGCGCGAGCCGTTCGCGGGCGATCAGCGAGGCGGCCTCGTTCAGCCGTCCGAGCACGGCCATCGGCGAGACGTCCAGATCGGGTCGCTCCCGCTTCCATTGCTCGATCGCTCTTGCTGCCCTGTCCAATTGTCTCACCATCATATATCTTGACGTTAAGAATCTTTCCATTATCTTATCGTAACGTACAATGCCGGCCAAGAGCCGCGCTACAGGATTCGGTCAATGAAACTTCTCTGGGATTCGGCGCTCGGCCTGCTGGTCGTCACTGGCGGCCTGCTCGGCCTGACGCTGCCCTTCGGCAAGCTCGCCACGGCTGCCGGCGTGCCGGCCATGGTCTGGGCCTTCGTCATCTCGCTCGGCGCCGGCGGGGTCTTGCTGTGCGTGCTCCTGGCTCGCGGCAAGCGGGTCCGGCTCACCGCGCACAAATTGCGCTATTTCTTCGTCACCGCTGCGGTTTCCTACGCCGTGCCGAATCTCCTGATGTTCTCGGCCATCCCATATCTTGGCGCCGGCTACACCGGCATCATGTTCACGCTGTCGCCGGTCATCACACTGGTGTTCTCGATCCTGTTGCGTGTCCGGCGCCCCAACATGCTGGGCATTGTCGGCATCGCCGTCGGCTTCGTCGGCGCCGTCATGGTCGCGGTGACGCGCGGCGAGGCCGGCCAGCCGGCCGATTTGTTCTGGGTGGCGATGGGGTTGCTCATTCCGGTCAGCCTTGCCGTCGGCAACATCTACCGCACGGTCGACTGGCCGAACGGCACCGGCCCGATCGAGCTTGCCGTCGGCAGCCATCTGGCGTCAGCGGCGATGCTGTTTGCCGGCATTCTTCTCCTGTTCGGCGGCGAGGCTTTCGTGCCACTCGGCGGCGTGCCGCTGGTGGTGGTCGCGCAGGTTGCGTCGGCGTCGGCGATGTTTGCCTTCTTCTTCCGGCTGCAGGCGGTTGGCGGTCCGGTCTATCTCAGCCAGATCGGTTATGTGGCGGCCGCCGTCGGCCTGTTTGCCGGAACCATCTTCCTCGGCGAGCAGTATCAGCTGCTGACCTGGGCAGGCGCGCTCATCATCACTGCCGGCGTGTTCATCACCACCAGGGCACAAAGCCAGAAGGGTCGAGTTCCTGCAGCCGGAACCGCCTTGCCGATCCGTTAGGCCTGGCTCGCGTCAAAGATTTTCCTGAGAGCCGGCGGGGCAACATTTCGCCATGACATCCGTATTGCGCTGCGAAATGTCTGTTCATCGCATGCGTCAAGAATGATCGACGTCCAGCCCTTTCGTCCCCATCCACCAGGCACTGGCTTGAAAACCAGCGGTTCGGCTGCAGTCGTCATCTCTTGCTGGCCGGTGTCGAGCTTTATGACGGCGCGATCGTTTTCGGGCAGCGACATGAAGATGCGATTGCGTACCCGGAAGTCGGCCTTGCCGAAATGCGATTTCTCGGCCGCTTCGGGAAGCTCAAGCGCCAATTGTCGGGCTCTCACACTGTCCACGGCCCGACAAATCTCCAGATCAGCCTTCAGACCGAGCCTTTTTCCGCCAGGACCATGTAGTTGACGTCCATGTCCTTCGACCGCGCCCAGCGGTCGGCCAGCGGGTTGTAGGTGACGCCGGTGCGGTCGATGATGGTGAGGCCGGCGCCGCCAAGCGCCTTTTCGAGCTCTTCCGGGCGCACCAGCTTGCCGAACTGGTGGGTGCCGCGCGGCAGCCAGCGCAGCACATATTCGGCCCCGATGATGGCTAAGCCCAGCGCCTTCAGCGTGCGGTTGATGGTGGCCACGAACATGATGCCGCCGGGCCGCACCATCTCGCCGCATTTGGCGACGAACAGGTCGATGTCGGCGACATGCTCGACCACTTCCATGTTAAGGATGACGTCGAATTTCTCGCCGGCGTCGGCAAGGTCCTCGGCCGTCGTGGCGCGATAGTCGACGCTGACATTTCCCTCGGCAGCGTGCAGCTTGGCCACTTCGATGTTGGTTTCGGAGGCATCCGCGCCCACAACCTCGGCGCCAAGCCGCGCCATCGGCTCGCACAGAAGTCCGCCGCCGCAGCCGATGTCGAGGATGCGCAGGCCCTCGAAAGGCCTTGCAGCGCGCGGGTCACGGCCGAAGCGCGTCGCTATCTGGTCGCGGATATAGGCCAGCCGGACCGGATTGAATTTGTGCAGGGGACGGAATTTGCCGTTCGGGTTCCACCATTCGGCGGCAAGGGCGGAAAAGCGTTCCACTTCTCCGGCATCGATCGTCGATCGTCGGGGCTCTGGCATCGATAGGTCTCCTCGACACTATAGCGCCGCGCGTCCTCTTGGACGCGCAAAGGACGCTGTAGCACTTTAGATTCTGCGCATGATCCTTTCCGAAATCGACTTCGATTTCGGGGTCATGCGCTAGGAAGTCGGGCGTGAGGCCGCGAATGTCAAGGCAACAATTTTCGATGCTGCCCAAGGGACTGACAGACTGGCCGAGCTGGCAGCGTGCCTAGTTCGTGCCGAGCACGTCACGCAGTTTCGCCGCCAGTTGCTCGATGGTGAAGGGCTTGGCGAGGAAATGCACGTCGTGGTCGAGCACGCCATTGTGGACCACGGCGTTCCTGGTGAAGCCGGTGGTGAAGATCACCTTCAGCTGCGGCATGCGGGCAACGGCCTCTTCCGCCAGCTTGCGGCCGTTTATGACGGGCATGACGATGTCGGTGAACAGAAGGCCGACGTTCGGGCGCTCCGCCAGTTTCTGCAACGCTTCCTCGCCGCTCGCGGCATGAATGACGGTGTATCCGAGTTCGCGTATGGCCTCGGTGGTGGAGACCCTCACGCGGGCATCATCCTCGACGACAAGGATCGTTTCGGTGACCGGTGCGGCGGGGTTGTCGCCTCGCCTGGCGGGCACGGCCGGCTCATCGGCGCCGAAATACCGCGGCAAGTAGATCTTGATCGTCGTGCCTTCGCCGGGTTCGGAATAGATATTGACGTGGCCGCCCGACTGTTTGACGAAGCCGAACACCTGGCTCAATCCCAGGCCGGTGCCCTTGTTGACCGGCTTGGTGGTGAAGAAGGGTTCAAAGGCCTTGGCCATGACATCGGGGGTCATGCCCGAACCGGTGTCGCTGACGGCGATCATCACATACTGGCCGGCCGCGACTTCGGCATGGGCGGCGGCGTAGCTCTCATCGAGATGGCTGTTGGCGGTCTCGATGGTCAGCTTGCCATCATCGCCCATGGCGTCGCGCGCGTTGACGGCCAGGTTGAGAACGGCGTTCTCGATCTGGCTCGGGTCGGCATGGGTTTTCCACAAGCCTCCCGCCAACACCGTTTCGATGCGGATGGTTTCGCCGAGTGCCCGACGGATCAGGTCGGACATGCCGGTCAGCAGACGGTTGGCGTCGACGATCTGCGGCGCCAGCGGCTGCTGGCGCGAGAAGGCGAGCAGCCGGGCCGTCAGATTGGCGGCACGGGTCGCGGCATCGATCGCCGCATCGACGAATTGTGCGATGTCGTGCTCGCCACGCGCCAGCTTGCGCTGGGCGAGGTTCATGGCGCTGATGATCACCGCCAGCATGTTGTTGAAGTCGTGGGCGATGCCGCCTGTAAGCTGGCCGACAGCCTCCATCTTGTGCATCTGGCGGATCTGGGATTCGGCCTTTTCGCGTGTCTCGATCTCCTTGCCGAGGGCGACGTTCTTGCGCACCAACTCATCCTGGGCAACGGCAACCTCACGGAAGCGGCGGCGCGATTCCCTGATCGCGTAGCCGGCAAGCAGGAAGATCGCCAGCAGCGCCGCCACCGAACCGATGCGTAACCAGGCCTCGACCTGGTCGGTATGCGCATCGCGCGCGGCGACGGCTGCGGCGCTGATGCGTCGGACCGTATCCATGCTGGTCCGGATTTCCTCCATGACGGCCTTGCCCTGGCCGCTGCGAACCAGATCCAGCGCATTCGTCGCATTGCCCTGGTCGTACAGGGCAATTGTCTCGGCCAGTTCAGCCTGCTTTTGCGAAAGCGCGTCCTTCATATGGCTGATCTGCTGGACGAGTTGGTCGTCAGGGGCAGTCAAGCTGTCGATGCGGGCAAGTTGCCCCGGAATGGCGCCGACAGCGCGCTGATAGGGATCGAGATAGGATTTCTCGCCGGTCAGCAAATAGCCGCGTTGGCCGCTCTCTGCATCTTGCGCCAGCGAAAGCAGTCCCGAAAGCAATTGCTGATATTCGATTGCCTCGCGCGCGGCGGCGCGGTTGGCCCGCTGTTCCTCGACCAGCATGGCACGGCTGCCGACAATCAGCGCCAGCACGGCAAAGCCGGCGACAAGCGGGAGCGATTGCCATCGCATGGCACGTCGAAGACGAGCAATCATCATCTGTTATGCCGAACCAAAAGAATTCCCCGCAGGCTGCATTTCGTAAGCGGCGGCGGGGCGGAAGGCAATATGCCGGCTTCTGGGCCGGCAATCGGTCGCCAGCCTTGCGAAACCTTCATCATTTGGCTAAGGAGGCCGCGCATTCAGCGGCCGGCGTCAGCCGGCCTTCCGCTTTTCGGGATTCCGGCTTTTGGCCGGGATTCGGCTTCAGGCAAAGGCATTTCGCTCCCATGGCGCGCATCGTGATGAAATTCGGCGGAACCTCGGTCGCCGACATCGCCCGCATCCGCAACGTGGCGCGTCACGTCAAACGCGAGGTCGACGCCGGCCATGAGGTGGCGGTGGTCGTTTCGGCGATGGCCGGGAAAACCAATGAACTGGTCGGCTGGACGCGTGAGGCCTCGCCGATGCATGACGCACGCGAATATGATGCGGTCGTCGCTTGCGGCGAACAGGTCACGGCCGGCCTTCTGGCCATCACCTTGCAGAACATGGGCGTGCATGCACGTTCCTGGCAGGGTTGGCAGATCCCCATCAAGACCGACAATGCGCATGGAGCGGCGCGCATCCTCGACATCGACGGCGCGTTCCTGATCAAGCGCTTCGGCGAGGGCCAGGTGGCGGTGATCGCCGGGTTCCAGGGCATCGGCCCGGACAATCGTATCGCCACGCTCGGCCGCGGCGGCTCCGACACCAGTGCTGTCGCCATCGCCGCGGCGGTCAAGGCCGATCGCTGCGACATCTATACCGACGTCGACGGTGTCTACACCACCGATCCGCGGATCGAGCCCAAGGCGCGGCGGCTGGCCAAGATCTCGTTCGAGGAAATGCTTGAAATGGCCTCGCTCGGCGCCAAGGTTCTGCAGGTGCGTTCGGTCGAGCTTGCCATGGTGCACAGGGTGCGTACCTTCGTGCGGTCGTCCTTCGACGATCCCGACGCGCCCGGAATGGGGGATTTGCTCAATCCACCCGGAACGCTCATTTGCGACGAGGAAGAGATCGTGGAACAGCAGGTCGTCACCGGAATTGCCTACGCCAAGGATGAAGCGCAGATTTCGCTGCGCCGGGTCGGCGACCGGCCGGGCGTTGCCGCCGGCATCTTCGGGCCGCTGGCCGAGGCCAACATCAATGTCGACATGATCGTCCAGAACATTTCCGAGGACGGCAAGTTCACCGACATGACCTTCACCGTGCCGTCGGGCGATGTCGACAAGGCGCTGGCCGTGCTTGAACGGCTAAAAGCCGAGATCGGCTACGACGTCGTGCAGTCGGAAGCCGGCATGTCGAAGGTTTCGGTCATCGGCATCGGCATGAGGAGCCATGCCGGCGTCGCCGCCACCGCTTTCAAGGCGCTGGCCGACAAATCGATCAACATCCGCGCCATCACGACCTCCGAGATCAAGATTTCGATCCTGATCGACGGTCCATATACGGAACTTGCGGTTCGTACTTTGCATTCCGTCTACGGTCTGGATAAGCAGTAGCGAGAACGATTTGAGTTGTTGCGTGTGCGCCGGTCGCGGTGGAAACTGCGGCGGGCAGAATGCCCATTGGAGAACAAGCCGCGATGCGTGATCAGGCCAGTGGCCCGCGCGTTTTGCTCAAACGGCTCCGCGAGCTCATGCAGGAGCCGCTGGAGCCGCAGGAGCGGCTTGACCGGATTGTGCGCGACATCGCCTCCAACATGGTCGCGGAAGTCTGCTCGCTCTATGTGCTGCGCGCCGATTCGGTGCTCGAGCTCTATGCCACCGAAGGTCTGAACCCGAACGCCGTCCATTTGGCGCAGTTGCGGCTGGGCCAAGGTCTGGTCGGCACGATCGCCGCCAGCGCGCGGCCGCTCAACCTGTCCAATGCGCAGGAACACCCTGCCTTCGCCTATCTGCCGGAGACTGGGGAAGAGATCTACAACTCGTTTCTCGGCGTGCCGGTGCTGCGGGCAGGGCGCACGCTGGGCGTGCTGGTGGTGCAAAACAAGACCATGCGCCACTACCGCGACGACGAGGTCGAGGCGCTGGAAACCACGGCGATGGTGATCGCCGAGATGATCGCCACCGGCGATCTGGCGCGGCTGACCCGGCCCGGCCTTGAACTCGATCTGCGCCGTCCTGTCAGCTTTACCGGCCTGTCCTTCAATGAGGGCGTCGGGCTCGGCCATGTCGTGCTGCACGAGCCGCGCATCGTCGTCACCAATCTGTTCAACGAAGACAGCGAGGAAGAGGTCCGCCGGCTCGAGACCTCACTCAGCTCGCTCAGGCTGTCCATCGACGACATGCTGGAACGCCGCGACGTCGCCTTCGAAGGCGAGCATCGCCAGGTGCTGGAAGCCTATCGCATGTTCGCCAACGATCGCGGCTGGGTGCGGCGGCTGGAAGAGGCCATCCGCAACGGCCTGACGGCGGAAGCCGCGGTGGAAAAGGTGCAGAGCGATATGCGCGCCCGCATGCTGCACATGACCGATCCCTATCTGCGCGAGCGGATGAGCGATTTCGACGACCTCGCCAACCGCCTGCTGCGCCAGCTGATGGGGCGCGGGCCGGAAGATGTCGCGGCATCGCTGCCGAAGGACGCCATCATCGTCGCCCGTTCGATGGGGGCCGCCGAGCTGCTCGATTATCCCCGCGACAAGATGCGCGGGCTGGTGCTCGAGGATGGTGCGGCGACCAGCCACGTCGTCATCGTCGCGCGTGCCATGGGCATTCCCGTCGCCGGCCAGATGAAGGGCGCCGTTTCCATGGCGGAAAACGGCGATGCCATCATCGTCGACGGCGAAGAGGGCGTGATCCATTTGCGGCCGCAGCCAGATCTCGAGGCCGCCTACGCCGAAAAGGTGCGTTTCAGGGCGCGCCGGCAAGAGGTCTACCGCGAGCTGCGCAAGAAGCCGTCGACGACCAGAGATGGTGTCCAGGTCGATTTGCTGATGAATGCTGGTCTTGCCGTCGACCTGCCGCAGCTTGCCGAAGCGGGTGCGGCCGGCATCGGCCTGTTCCGCACCGAACTTCAGTTCATGGTCGCCTCGACATTTCCCCGGGCCGAAGCCCAGGAAAAGCTCTACCGCGACGTGCTCGAGGCGGCGCGCGGCAAGCCGGTCACCTTCCGCACCATCGATATTGGCGGCGACAAGGTGCTGCCCTATTTCAAGGGTGCGATCCAGGAAGAGAACCCGGCACTTGGCTGGCGGGCGATCCGACTGACGCTCGACCGGCCGGGATTGCTGCGCACCCAGATCCGCGCTTTGCTCAAGGCCAGCGGCGGGCGTGAGCTGAAGCTGATGCTGCCAATGGTGACCGAGCTTGGCGAGATCGCCCAGGCACGCGAGATCATCGACCGCGAGGTGCGGCATCTCTCGCGCTTTGCCCATCATTTGCCGACCAGTCTGAAGTTGGGCGCCATGTTGGAAGTGCCGTCGCTCCTGTTCCAGCTCGATGAACTGATGAAGGCGGTCGATTTCGTCTCGGTCGGTTCGAACGACCTGTTCCAGTTCGTCATGGCCGTCGACCGCGGCAACACGCAACTGGCCAACCGCTTCGACACGCTGTCGGCGCCGTTCCTGCGGGTGCTCAAGCAGATCGCCGATGCCGGCGTCCGCAACAATACGCCGGTGACGCTGTGCGGCGAACTCGCAGGCAAGCCGATTTCGGCGATGGCGCTGATCGGACTCGGCTTCCGTTCGATCTCGATGTCGCCGGCATCGATCGGTCCGGTCAAGGCGATGCTGACGGAACTGCCGATGGACGAGTTGAAGGCGTTTTTCGACGACAATCTGATGGCTCCGGCACAGGGCTTGCCGATGCGAGCGCTGCTGCAGGCCTTTGCCGACGACCGTTCGATCCCGTTATAGCAGCCTCATCATGGTCAATTTGCCCCGCGATCGTATGGATCAAGTCGTCAAGCGTTTCGAGATGCTCGAAGCGCAGATGTCAGCCGGCCCGGCGCCGGATGCCTATGTGCGCATGGCGTCCGAATATGCCGAAATCCAGGACATGGTTGCCAAGGTCAGGGCACTGCGCCTGGCCGAGCGTGAGCAGGCCGACCTCGAAGCCATGCTTGCAGACAAGGGCACCGATGCCGAGATGCGGGCGCTCGCCGAGGCCGAGCTGCCCGAGGTCGAGGACCGTATCGAGGCGTTGCAGAAGGACATCCAGATCCTGCTGTTGCCCAGGGATGCCGCCGACGACAAGAACGCCATTCTCGAAATCCGCGCCGGCACCGGCGGCGACGAGGCCGCGCTTTTCGCCGGCGACCTGTTTCGCATGTATGAGCGCTACGCTGCCGAACGCGGCTGGCGTTTCGAGACCGCCTCGGCCAGCGATGGCGATGCCGGCGGCTATAAGGAAATCATCGCGACGGTGTCGGGCAAGGGCGTCTTTGCGCATCTGAAGTTCGAATCCGGCGTGCACCGCGTGCAGCGCGTGCCGGCGACCGAGGCGAGCGGGCGCATCCACACCTCGGCCGCAACCGTCGCGGTGCTGCCCGAAGCCGAAGAGGTCGACATCGACATCAGGGCCGAAGACATCCGCATCGACACGATGCGCGCCTCGGGTTCGGGCGGCCAGCACGTCAACACCACCGATTCGGCCGTCCGCATCACCCATCTGCCGACCGGCATCATGGTCGTGCAGGCGGAGAAATCGCAGCATCAGAACCGCGCCAAGGCCATGCAGATCCTGCGGGCCCGGCTCTATGATCTGGAGCGCGGAAAGGCCGACGAGGAGCGTTCCGAATCGCGCAAGTCGCAGGTCGGTTCCGGTGACCGCTCGGAACGCATCCGCACCTATAATTTCCCGCAAGGCCGCGTCACCGACCACCGCATCAATTTGACGCTCTACAAGCTCGACCGGGTAATGATGGGCGAACTCGACGAGATCATCAACGCGCTGATCGCCGATCACCAGTCGAAATTGCTCGCCGACATCGGCATCGATGGCTGACCTGCCCGATGCACTCGGGCCGCTGCTGCGGGAAGCGCAGGCTCGGCTTGCCGCTGCCGTCGACGACCCGGCGCTCGATGCGAGGCTGATCGTCGAGCATTTTTCCGGCACCACGCGCACGCAAGCCATTGCGGACCCCGAACGCAAGCTCGGCGCCGGCGTTGTTGCCGAAATCGATGCCGCCTTGAGACGCCGCGCTGGCGGCGAACCGGTGCATCGCATCCTCGGCTATCGTGAATTCTACGGTTTGCGCCTGTCGCTGTCGCCGGAAACGCTGGAGCCGCGGCCGGATACCGAAACGCTGGTCGAGGCAATATTGCCCTTCGTCAAGGCAGTTGCGGCGCGGGAAGGCGAGTGCCGCATCCTCGATCTCGGCACCGGCACCGGCGCCATTGCGCTGGCGCTGCTCAGTGTCGTGCCGACGGCTAACGCCACGGGCGTCGATCTGTCCGCGGGTGCGCTGGCGACGGCGGCGCGCAATGCCGGGCAACTGGGTCTTGCAGGCCGGTTCACGACGCTGCAGTCGGACTGGTTCGAAAAAGTTTCCGGCCGGTACCATGTAATTGTCGCAAACCCTCCCTATATAACCACGGAAGACATTGGAAATCTGCAGGACGAAGTCCGCAATTTCGACCCGCGTCTGGCCTTGGATGGCGGCGCGGACGGTCTGAACCCCTACAGAACCATCGCTGCGGAAGCGGCAAGGTTTTTGGAAACTGAAGGCAAGATTGCGGTCGAGATCGGCCATACGCAACGCAACGAGGTCTGCGAGATATTCGCTGCAGCCGGCTATGTGCCGGGCGGTGCTTTTCGTGACCTCGGTGGAAACGACAGGGTCGTTGTCTTTGTAAGGATAAAGCCTTGACGCAATGCAAAAAAGCGCTTGGCAATGCCGGGGAATGCGGCTAGGGTCGCCTTAACCGGATGAGACGAAGCAGGCAGTGCTCTTAGCGATTCGGTTTTCCTTGGAAATAGCTGCCTTCTTGCGCAAACGATGCCCAAGCTTCGTGCGGGAATCGTCCGGCAAGTGATGTAACCGGAACAGGATGGCACGTGGCGCCAACGCAATCGATGCGGGCGAACGCCGGTGAAGAGACGAAACGGCTGGCTGCATGAGCGCCTCCGTTCGTGAAGAGTTTTTCGAAAATTTCAAAATGAAGAGAGTTTGATGAGGCCACAACAGCAGAACAGGCGCATGCGCGGTCGCAACAATAGTGGCGGCGGCGGTGGTAACAATAACAACAACAATAACAACAACAACCGCAAGGGGCCTAATCCCCTGACGCGCAACTACGAGAGCAATGGCCCGGATGTGAAGATCCGCGGTTCGGCTCAGCAGATCGCCGAAAAATACGCCACCCTTGCCCGCGATTCTCACAGCTCCGGCGACCGGGTCATGGCGGAGAACTATCTCCAGCACGCCGAGCACTACAATCGCATCATCGCGGCCGCACAGGCGCAGATGCCGATCCAGAACGCGCAGCAGAATCGCGATGATTTCGACGATGACGGCGACGAGGATCGCGACGATTTCGACAATGGCGGCAACAACAACAGCAACACTGTTTCCGACGTCCAGATCCCGGTGATCAACCATGGCGCCGGCCCGCAGCCGGTCATCGAAGGGACGCCTGCCGAGGTTGCGCTCAACCGGGAAGGTGGCCGCGAGGCCCGCGATAACAATGGCGGGCGTAACAATGGTGGCCGCGACAACAATGGCGGGCGCCATCGCGATCGTCGCCCCAATGGCGGTTATGGTCAGAACGGCCAGCGCGACTTTGGTTCACCCGTGGAGCAAGGTGGTCAGCCCCAGGGCAACGAGACCCCGGTTCAGGGCGAAGCCGTTTCGCCGACCGAATCTGTAGCGCCGGCCGAACCGGCTCCGTCGTTCGAGAATCTTTCCCCGGCAGGTCTTGCCGCCCAGGCCGAACTCAACGAGGCGGCCGCCGAAAGCGGGGCTGCCCGTCGTCCGCGTCGTCCGCGCCGCCCGCGCGTCAACCCCGATCAGGTTGATGGCGGTGGCGAAAGTGCCGAGGCGGCCCCGGTCGAAAGCGGCAATGCCCAGCCGGTCAATGTCGATATCGACAACTGATCGAACGGCACCTCAAGACATAGAACGGCGGGGAGAAATCTCCGCCGTTTTCGTTTGGGCGGCCGTGCAATATTATGAAGTTGCCGATACCGAGACGTCTTGAGGGTTCGGAGCTTGTGTACCATATCAGCCTGAACTGGACCCGGCTCGAATGGGCGGGTCCGTCACCGCAATCGGATCCGGTGCCGCAAAGCGGGCCGGTGATGGAAGGAGACAGATATGAACCTCGAGAAATACTCAGAGCGCGTGCGCGGCTTTATCCAGTCCGCGCAGACTATGGCGCTTTCCCGCAACCATCAGCAATTCACTCCTGAACATATCCTGAAAGTGCTCGTCGACGACGATGAGGGCCTGGCCGCGTCGCTGATCGAAGGCGCCGGCGGCAACGTCCGCGACGTCAAGCTTGGCGTCGAGGCGGCGCTCGAAGCGATGCCCAAGGTCGAGGGCGGCAATGGCCAACTCTATCTGGCCCAGCCGCTGGCAAAAGTGTTTTCGACCGCCGAGGAACTGGCCAAGAAAGCCGGCGACAGCTTTGTCACGGTGGAGCGGCTCTTGCAGGCGCTCGCCATGGAGAAATCGGCCAAGACCGCCGACATACTGGCCAAGGCCGGCGTCACCGCGCAGGCGCTCAACCAGGTCATCAACGATGTCCGCAAGGGCCGCACCGCCGATTCGGCGAGTGCCGAACAGGGCTACGACGCGCTGAAGAAATACGCGCGCGACCTGACCGCGGATGCCCGTGCCGGCAAGCTCGATCCGGTCATTGGCCGTGACGACGAGATCCGCCGCACCATTCAGGTGCTGTCGCGCCGCACCAAGAACAATCCCGTGCTGATCGGCGAACCCGGCGTCGGCAAGACGGCGATCGCCGAGGGCCTGGCGCTGCGCATCGTCAATGGCGACGTACCGGAATCGCTGAAGGACAAGCAGCTGATGGCGCTCGACATGGGCGCGCTGATTGCCGGCGCCAAATATCGCGGCGAGTTCGAGGAGCGGCTGAAGGCCGTGCTCTCCGAAGTCACCTCGGCCAACGGCAACATCATCCTGTTCATCGACGAGATGCACACGCTGGTCGGCGCCGGCAAGGCGGATGGCGCCATGGATGCGTCGAACCTGTTGAAGCCGGCTTTGGCGCGGGGCGAGTTGCACTGCGTCGGTGCCACCACGCTCGATGAGTATCGCAAGCATGTCGAGAAGGATGCAGCGCTTGCCCGCCGCTTCCAGCCGGTGTTCGTCGACGAGCCGACGGTGGAAGACACCGTCTCGATCCTGCGCGGCCTGAAAGAGAAGTACGAGCAGCACCACAAGGTGCGCATTTCGGATTCGGCGCTGGTGGCGGCGGCGACGCTGTCCAACCGCTACATCGCCGATCGCTTCCTGCCGGACAAGGCGATCGACTTGGTCGACGAAGCCGCATCGCGGCTGCGCATGCAGGTCGATTCCAAGCCCGAGGCGCTGGACGAGATCGATCGCCGCATCATGCAGCTCAAGATCGAACGCGAGGCGCTGAAGGTCGAGACGGACGACGCCTCGAAGGATCGGCTTGCCCGCCTGGAAAAGGAACTCGTCGGCCTTGAGGAAGAATCGACCGAGATCACCGCCAAATGGCAGGCCGAGAAGCAGAAGCTCGGGCTTGCCGCCGATCTGAAGAAGCAGCTCGACGAGGCGCGCAACGACCTTGCCATTGCCCAGCGCAAGGGTGAATTCCAGCGCGCCGGCGAGCTTGCCTATGGCAAGATCCCGGAGCTGGAAAAGAAGCTGAAGGAGGCCGAAACCCAGGACGGCAAAGCCGGCATGGTCGAAGAGGTGGTCACCCCCGATCATGTCGCCCATATCGTCTCGCGCTGGACCGGCATTCCGGTCGACAAGATGCTGCAGGGCGAGCGCGACAAGCTGCTGCGCATGGAAGACGAGATCGGCAAGCGTGTCGTCGGCCAGGGCGAGGCGGTGCAGGCTGTTTCCAAAGCGGTGCGGCGCGCCCGCGCGGGCTTGCAGGACCCGCACCGGCCGATCGGCTCGTTCATGTTCCTCGGGCCGACGGGCGTCGGCAAGACCGAGTTGACCAAAGCGCTGGCAAGCTTCCTGTTCGACGACGACAGCGCGATGGTGCGCATCGACATGTCGGAGTTCATGGAAAAGCACTCGGTCGCCCGGCTGATCGGTGCGCCTCCCGGCTATGTCGGCTATGAGGAAGGCGGCGCGCTGACCGAAGCGGTGCGGCGCCGGCCTTATCAGGTCGTGCTGTTCGACGAGATCGAGAAGGCGCATCCCGATGTGTTCAACGTGCTGTTGCAGGTGCTCGACGATGGCCGCCTGACCGATGGCCAGGGCCGCACGGTCGACTTCCGCAACACGCTGATCATCATGACGTCGAACCTGGGCGCCGAATATCTCGTCAATCTCACCGATGATCAGGACGTCGATCTGGTTCGCGACGAGGTGATGGGTGTCGTCAGGGCGTCGTTCCGGCCGGAGTTCCTCAACCGCGTCGACGAGGTGATCCTGTTCCACCGCCTGCGCCGGCAGGATATGGGCCGCATCGTCGAGATCCAGCTCAAGCGGCTGGAGAGCCTGCTTGTCGACCGCAAGATCACACTTTCGTTGGACCAGGAGGCGGTCGATTGGCTGGCGGCCAAGGGCTACGACCCTGCCTATGGCGCGCGACCGCTGAAGCGAGTGATGCAGAAGGAATTGCAGGACCCGCTGGCGGAGAAGATCCTGCTCGGCGACATCCTCGACGGCTCGACCGTCAAGGTAACAGCCGGTTCCGACCGGCTGAACTTCCGCTCGAAGCCGACGATTGTGGCGGCGGAAGTGGCAGCCTGATCCAAAGCCGCGCGTCCATCCCGGACGCGCGGCTTTTTAGGTCTTTGTCATATGCATGTCGTTCTCCCAAAACCGGGGCCACTTTTGGGCGACATGCGCAAAAAAGCGGGCGCGGATGACACTGGACGATTACAACAGCTTCTGCGCCTCGCTGCCCGCGACGAGCCATGTCGTCCAGTGGGGCGGCGCCCATGTCTGGAAAGTCGGGGCCAAGGTCTTCGCGATCGGCGGCTGGGACCAGGGCCAGCAGCTCTTCGTCACCTTCAAATGCTCCGATATCGCCTATGACGTGCTCAAGGAGCAGCCGGGCCTGCGGCCCGCGCCCTATCTTGCCTCGCGCGGCATGACATGGATCCAGCGTCGGACAAGCCAGAGCATTGATGATGCCGCGCTGAAGGACTATTTGCGCGAGAGCCATCGCCTTGTAGCCCTGAAACTGACCAGGCAGGCGCGCAAGGAATTGGGACTTGCCGCAAGCTAGTCTATATTCCTCGAGGCGCCGGAAAACCGCCATCTTCATGCCCGGTTCATGTTGGAACCATATGGTGGGTAACTGGTTTGCTGGCGAGGGGCTTCGCCAGAGAACAATGCCGGGCGGCGGCAATTACGGACCGGAGAGTTTCGCCACTATGCTGCGTACGATCTTCACCCTTTCGGTACTTGCCGGCGGGCTTTTGTCTGCCAATGCAATCGCTGCCCCAACGCAGGACAGCGCACCACCGATTGTCCGTGCCGCCGATACCGGGGGCATCCTTGTCGCCCAGGACGGCAATCTCGACATCTACTACGACGCCAGGGGCAATCGCGTCATCGTCGACGCCGATACCGGCAAGGTCATCGCCATCCAGCCGCCGCAGACCCGGCTCGACCGCCGCGCCTTGCGCCGTGAGACACGACTGCGCGAACTGGGCCGCGCCCCCGACGGCGACGACCGCTACTATCTCGACGATCCGGAAGACATGGCGCGGTTCCGCCGCCAGCAGTTGGAAGAGGAAGGCCGCGTTATCCCGCCGCCGGCGGACGAGTACGATCCCTATGGGGACAATTCCGTCGAAGCCTACCCGCCGGCGCCGCGGGACGATGGCAGCTACGACGACAATTATCCCGACGCGCCGCGGCCGGCGAAGCCGGGCACCATCAAGCGCCAGCCGCTGAACGAGGCCTCGATAGACCCTGCCCAGCCGGCGATACCCGCCGATCAGGCGGCTCTGCCACCAAAGGCTGGCGACAAGACCACTGTTGCCCCGGCACTTTCGCTGGGAGCGCGCCAGGATGTCGCCGCCCTTCAGGTGCTGCTCGACCGGGGTGGCGCTTCGCCTGGCGTCATCGACGGGCGTTTCGGTTCGAATGTCGACAAGGCGCTCGCTGCCTACAACCAGATCACCGGCGCCAATCTGCGATCGACCGACGCGGTCGCCATCCAGGCGGCACTTGCGCAATCCGGCGGCGATGCCTTCGCCAACTACACGATCACAGCGGAGGATGCGGCCGGTCCCTATGTCGCGTCGATCCCGGAAGACTACAGCCAGAAGGCGCAACTCGACCGCATGGGTTACACGTCGGTGACCGAGGCGCTCGCGGAGCGCTTCCACATGGACGAGAATTATCTCAAAGCGCTCAACCCGGACGTCGATTTCAATCGTCCCGGCGCGACCATCAAGGTCGCCAATTTTGGAAAACTGGTTTCGACGCCGGTGGCCCGCATCGTCGCGGACAAGGACAAGAAAGAGGTTTTCGCCTATGATGCCGGCGGCAGACTGGTCGCGGCCTATCCCGCAACCATCGGCTCATCGGACACGCCGTCACCGTCCGGCATTCACACGGTGTCGCGCGTCGCGCTCGATCCGAACTACACCTACAATCCCAGCATCAATTTCAAGCAGGGCCAGAACGACAAGGTCCTGACCATTCCGCCGGGCCCGAACGGTCCCGTCGGCTCGGTCTGGATCGCCCTGGACAAGCCGACCTATGGCATCCACGGCACGCCGGATCCGTCGAAGATCGGCAAGACCGAAAGCCATGGCTGCGTACGCCTGACCAACTGGGATGCGCGGGAGTTGGCCAAGCTGGTTTCACCGGGTGTCACGGTGGAGTTTGTCGGCGGACCTTCAGCCGATAGCCTTGCGCAGCAGTGAACTGTGAAGTGCGGCGGCATAGACCAGCTGCATGATCAGGATGAAGCCGAGCTTTCAAGTGGTCGCCTCATCGAAATCCCCGCCGGCTGCGTGTAACGGCGCCAGCATGACTGTGCCATTTGCGCCCTGACAGAGTGCGACCTGGCCAAACGGCTGGTTTCAGCGACAGCAAGCCACTGGCTGGTTGTTGCCGGTGCGCTAGGGGTTTAAGCAAGATTTCATGCATTCACCGAGTAAAGCTGCCGCCGTCCCGCTGACCAGCCCGGTCAGGAATGGGACGTTCTGTCCGCAGTCGCAGCGGCGATTTGTGCTGATCGCGGCAATTCTGGCCTCGGCGCTTGGCTTCATAGACGGCTCGATCCTGGCCATCGCCACACCAGCGATCCGAGTCAATCTCGGCGCCAGCCTAGCCGAGGCGCAGTGGATTTCCAATGCCTATGCGTTGACGCTGTCGGCGCTGATCCTGGCCGGGGGTGCCGCCGGCGACCGATTCGGCCTGCGCCGCGCCTTCGTGGCCGGCATTGCGCTGTTCATCGTCGCTTCGCTTGCCTGTGCGCTGGCGCCGAATGCCATAGTGCTGATCGCATTTCGTGCCGTCCAGGGCATTGGCGCAGCGATCATGGTGCCCGGCAGCCTCGCCATCATCGCCAAGGCCTACCCGAAGAAAGAACGCGGCCGCGCTATCGGCATCTGGGCGGCGGCTTCGGCGCTGACCACGGCACTTGGCCCGGTGCTCGGCGGCTTCGTGCTGTCAGCCTTCGGCGACGGCATCTGGCGGGCGATCTTCGCCATCAACCTGCCGCTCGGGCTTATTTCGATCTGGCTGCTGCTGGCCAAGGTTCCAGCCGATACGCCGACGGAGAAACGCAGCCTGGATCTCGGCGGTGCAGCGCTCGCGACATTGGCCTTCGGCGCGCTTGCCTACGGGCTGACCTCGATGAGGGCCAGCGGCGAGGGCCTCATGGCAGGGCCGAGCATTGCGGCAGGCGTCGTATTGCTGGCTGCCTTCATCTTCTTCGAGCTTCGGCAGCGTGAGCCAATGATCGACCTCAGCCTGTTTCGTGTCGGTGCTTTCGCCGGCGCCAATGTGGCGACGTTCTTCCTCTATTTCGCGCTATCGGCCAACCTTTTCTATCTGCCGATGCTGCTGATCGCCGGCTGGGGACTGAGCACGGCCGAGGTCGGCTTCATCTTCCTGCCCTTGTCGGCAGCGATCGCGCTTTTGTCGGGACCTGTCGGCAAGCTGTCGGACCGGATCGGACCGCGTTTTCCGATCGCCTGCGGCAGCCTGGTCGTGGCTTTTGCGTTTGCCGGGCTGGCCTTGCTCACCTACGCCGGTATCCATAATTTCTGGACCGGAACATTCCCGCTGATGGGCCTGATGGGGCTCGGCATGGCTCTGGTCGTATCGCCTTTGTCGACCGCGATCATGACGGCGGTGGAAGACAAGGACACGGGGGCGGCCTCCGGCATCAACAATGCCGTCTCACGCATCGGCGGTTTGATCGCGGTGGCGGCGATGGGCTCGCTTGCCGCATGGGTTTACGCGAATGCGCTGGACGCGAGCGCAACGCCGGGCATCCCAGGATTTGGTGAACCGGCGCCAGCCGGGCTTGCGCCGGCCATCGATGCGGCGAGGCTCGCCGCCAGCGACGCCGCTTTTGCCGCGGTCTCTTCGGTGACCGCGCTGCTTTGCCTGCTTGCGGCTGTCATCGCCTGGACGACCATTCCCGGTGAGCGATTGCCATGGCCGCGACAGGCCGAAGATACGCCAGGCTGAAGCGGGTCAACCGTCGATCTTGGCGCTCGCAACCTTCAGCGAATCGCTGTCTTCCTGCTTCAGCAGTTCGTCGATGCGCTCGCGCTCGCGCTTGAAGGCAACGAGGTCATCGCCCTTCAGCACCTTGCCGACCGGCAAGCGGACACGCATCGGATCAACCTTGGTGCCGTTGACGATCAGCTCGTAGTGAAGATGCGGGCCGGTGGCGAGGCCGGTCTGGCCGAGGAAGCCGATGGTCTGGCCCTGGCGGACGTGCACGCCCGGTTCGATGCCTTTGGCAAAGGCGCTCTGGTGATTGTAGGACGTTTCGTAGCCATTGGCGTGGCGGATGATGATCTGCTTGCCGTAACCGCCGGCCCAGCCGACCTTCTCGACCGTGCCGTTGCCGGCGGCGATGATCGGCGTGCCGATGGGGGCTGCCCAGTCGACGCCGGTGTGCATGCGGACATAGCCGAGGATGGGATGCCTGCGGGCGCCGAAACCGGAGCGGAATTTCCCGGCGGGCAGGGGATTGCGCAACAGGAACTGCTCGGCGCTCGAGCCGTCCTCATCGAAATAGTCGGTGCCGCCGTCCTGCATCTGGAACCGGTAGAAGTTGCGGGTCTGGCCGCCGAACGTCGCCGAGACGTAAAGAAGCTCGGAGTTGTCCGAGGTCTGGTCGTCGCCGTCGGGCTGCGAGAACAGGACTTCGATGCGGTCGGCGGGGCTGAGGCGGGACTGGAAGTCGACGTCGGACGCCAGCAGCTTGATCAACCGCTGCGTCATCGCCTTGGACATGCCGTAGGAATAGGCAGCGCGGTAGATGCCGTCATAGACGTTGGGCAGGTTGCCGCGCACCACGACCGGCGCCGACGAATCATCGAAGGCCGTCAGCAATTCGGGGTTCGGATCCGGTTCCTGCGCCGGCACATACTGGCCGCGATCGTTGAGCGCGATGGTGACGATGTGCTGGGTCCGGTCGTAGACGCTGGTGCGCACGACCTTGGCGGCATCGCCGTGAACCTCGAGGCCGACACGCAGTACGGTTCCAGCCTTGAGCGCCGTCGCATTGAGCAACTTGGCGATGGCTTCGGCCATTCCGGTGGCATCTTCACCTGTGTAGCCCGAATCGGCAAAAGCCTCGGTGACGTCGAGATCCTTGGTGAAGGGGATGATTTCCTCGGCAAAAGCCGGCGCCTGGTCGTCAACGGTGGCTCGCGGCGCCACCGAGACGTTTTCCGGCACGATCTTGACGTCGTAGGAGCCGGCCATGCTCTCGGCAAAAGCTTCGCCGAATCGCTGCGGGTCGACATAGTGGAGCGAAGCGACCTGCACGGCGCCGTCGCTGAGGTCGGTGCCGGCTTCGCGCACCACCTTTTCCACCTCGTCGGCGGAGAGGTCGCTCTTTTCGTCGAAGGAAGCCGTGTCGATCGGAAAATCGACGGTCTTCAGGCTCATCTCGCTTTCGACCTTGGCGCCGTAGATTTGGCCGGAAGCGGCGGAGGCCGTCGCCGGCTGGGCATTGTCGTCGCTGTCGTCGCCGAACACCTGCATCGGGTCGAAGGGTGGGTAGGCGCGGCTGGTGGTGTGGCCGGCGGCAAGGGCCATCTTGATCTGCACGAAAGGCATGGTGTGGATGACATCGCGGTCGCCGACCTTGGTGACCATCGACACTTCCATGCGACGGCGGTCCTTGGCCTTTGCGATTTGACGCGGCGCCACCAGCCTGGTGGTCTTGGCGACTTCGCCGGAATCCCCGTTGCCGGCAAGGCTGATCAACTCGGCGATCTCGGGTGGGGTGGCCAGCTGCTGGCGGCCGTCAAGGGCGGCGAACAGCGCCACGCCCATCAGCACGCTCGAGGTCACGCCAGTGAGAAATGTTCCCGACAGCCAGCGTGCAGAAACCTCGCGC
>NZ_RZRT01000012.1:61149-63649 GCF_003998295.1 Mesorhizobium sp. M7A.F.Ca.US.011.01.1.1 | reverse complement strand
CTTTTCTACGCAAGTAGAGGAGGGTGGCACAGACCAGGGGGTAGCGACTGTTTATCAAAAACACAGGGCTCTGCGAAGTCGCAAGACGACGTATAGGGTCTGACGCCTGCCCGGTGCTGGAAGGTTAAGAGGAGGGGTGCAAGCTCTGAATCGAAGCCCCAGTAAACGGCGGCCGTAACTATAACGGTCCTAAGGTAGCGAAATTCCTTGTCGGGTAAGTTCCGACCTGCACGAATGGCGTAACGACTTCCCCGCTGTCTCCAGCATAGACTCAGTGAAATTGAATTCCCCGTGAAGATGCGGGGTTCCTGCGGTTAGACGGAAAGACCCCGTGCACCTTTACTATAGCTTTACATTGGCATTCGTAGTGGCATGTGTAGGATAGGTGGTAGGCTTTGAAACCTGGGCGCCAGCTCAGGTGGAGCCACCCTTGAAATACCACCCTTATTACTATGGATGTCTAACCGCGGCCCGTTATCCGGGTCCGGGACAATGTATGGTGGGTAGTTTGACTGGGGCGGTCGCCTCCTAAAGAGTAACGGAGGCGCGCGATGGTGGGCTCAGAACGGTCGGAAATCGTTCGCTGAGTGCAATGGCATAAGCCTGCCTGACTGCGAGACTGACAAGTCGAGCAGAGACGAAAGTCGGTCATAGTGATCCGGTGGTCCCGCGTGGAAGGGCCATCGCTCAACGGATAAAAGGTACGCCGGGGATAACAGGCTGATGACCCCCAAGAGTCCATATCGACGGGGTTGTTTGGCACCTCGATGTCGACTCATCGCATCCTGGGGCTGGAGCAGGTCCCAAGGGTATGGCTGTTCGCCATTTAAAGCGGTACGTGAGTTGGGTTCAGAACGTCGTGAGACAGTTCGGTCCCTATCTGCCGTGGGTGTAGGAATATTGAAAGGATCTGTCCCTAGTACGAGAGGACCGGGATGGACGGATCTCTGGTGGACCTGTTGTGGCGCCAGCCGCATAGCAGGGTAGCTATATCCGGACGGGATAACCGCTGAAGGCATCTAAGCGGGAAACCCACCTTAAAACGAGTATTCCCTGAGAACCGTGGAAGACGACCACGTTGATAGGCCGGGTGTGGAAGAGCGGCAACGCTTGAAGCTTACCGGTACTAATAGTTCGATCGGCTTGATCGTTCTCATTCCTTATGCCCATCTGACAAAGTCAGATGGTCTGTTCTCACTCACGCTTGTTCCGCCCTGCGGGCGGCGCTACGTGGGTGCGGCGCATCAGCGCCGACGGTCGGTCGACCTTGCGAAGCTTCGCTTCGAAAGGCGTCAGGACCCAAAGAACTGTAAAGGCACAAAAAAGACCAGCGAACAGCTCAGAGAAAGCAGCAAATAGGATCCCTATTCGCTACTCACTATTGGCTATTCGCTCAAAAAAGCTTCTCGAACAACGTGCGTTTTGCCGACCTGGTGGTTATGGCGGAGCGGCTGCACCCGATCCCATTCCGAACTCGGCCGTGAAACGCTCCAGCGCTGATGGTACTTCGTCTCAAGACGCGGGAGAGTAGGTCGCTGCCAGGTCTGCTAAACGCACGTTGAACTCACATCCAATCGGATGCAGAGAAATCTTCTCTTTATGAAATGGCCCGCCAAGGGATCACGGGCCGCGTAAGCGGCCCTTTCATTTGGTCAGCCATATACCTATCTGTAGGCCATGCTATTTGTAAGCCTCGGCTTATACCAAAGGTAACGCGGGGTGGAGCAGCCCGGTAGCTCGTCAGGCTCATAACCTGAAGGTCACAGGTTCAAATCCTGTCCCCGCAACCAAATACAAAAGAGCCCGCCCTCGTGCGGGCTCTTTTGTATTGTGCCGTGGTGCAACCGATTTAACCTGTCATCAGGCGCCCGCAAGCAAGCGGAGCCGACGCCGCCAGACAGAAAACTCAATCCTGTCCCCGCAACCAATCTTCGGTAAGCAAACGGCCCGCCTGGCACAAAGCCCGCGGGCCGTTTTGATGTTCGGCTGGGCTGGCCATCGATTGCCCCGGATCAGGCGCCGCAACAAGGCGAAGCCCAAGCTGCGGGACAAAAAAACCCAATCCCGTCCCCCGCAAACCAATCTGCACCAAGCAAACAGTCCGCCAGGCACCAGCCAGCGGGCCGTTCGCATTCGGGGGACAATGGTGCCTGCAAGCGGCACTCCTCGGCGCACAAAGAGGCCTCAGCCGACAAGCTACGACAACAAAACAAGCCTCTCAACAAATCTAATTCAAAACAGCCCGCAGCCGCGGGCCGTTTGCGTTTAGAGGACTGGCAGTGAAGTGCCCAGCCGCCGCCGTGACCGGATCAACCGAATCGGCGGCAAGAAAGACGAAGCGTCCGATCCTCTTGTCAGGCATCGGTCAGTGATGCCGGTGATGACTTGCAATCAAATACGAAATGAATTGGGTCGGGGTGGTGTTCTATTCAGCCGGCTTTTTGTGGCCACCCCCGGCCATGACAATGACTGAGGACCGCGAATCGACCTGCATGTGGAT
>NZ_RZRT01000012.1:53649-56149 GCF_003998295.1 Mesorhizobium sp. M7A.F.Ca.US.011.01.1.1 | reverse complement strand
AAGCGTAACAGCTCACTGGTCTAAATAAGGGTCTTTGCGCCGAAAATGTAACGGGGCTAAAGCCATACACCGAAGCTTAGGGTTTGGTCCGCAAGGGCCAAGCGGTAGCGGAGCGTTCTGTAAGCTGATGAAGCCATACCCGTGAGGGGTGGTGGAGGTATCAGAAGTGCGAATGCTGACATGAGTAACGTAAGGGGAGTGAGAGACTCCCCCGCCGAAAGACCAAGGGTTCCTGCTTAAAGCTAATCTGAGCAGGGTTAGCCGGCCCCTAAGACGAGGCGGAAACGCGTAGTCGATGGGAACCACGTTAATATTCGTGGGCTTGGAGGTAGTGACGGATCATTGAGGTAGTCCAATCTTATCGGATTGAACGGGCTGCTGCGTGGTTCCAGGAAATAGCTCCTCCTTATAAACCGTACCCGAAACCGACACTGGTGGTCTGGTAGAGTATACCAAGGCGCTTGAGAGAACTATGCTGAAGGAACTCGGCAAATTGCACGCGTAACTTCGGAAGAAGCGTGACCCTTTTCTACGCAAGTAGAGGAGGGTGGCACAGACCAGGGGGTAGCGACTGTTTATCAAAAACACAGGGCTCTGCGAAGTCGCAAGACGACGTATAGGGTCTGACGCCTGCCCGGTGCTGGAAGGTTAAGAGGAGGGGTGCAAGCTCTGAATCGAAGCCCCAGTAAACGGCGGCCGTAACTATAACGGTCCTAAGGTAGCGAAATTCCTTGTCGGGTAAGTTCCGACCTGCACGAATGGCGTAACGACTTCCCCGCTGTCTCCAGCATAGACTCAGTGAAATTGAATTCCCCGTGAAGATGCGGGGTTCCTGCGGTTAGACGGAAAGACCCCGTGCACCTTTACTATAGCTTTACATTGGCATTCGTAGTGGCATGTGTAGGATAGGTGGTAGGCTTTGAAACCTGGGCGCCAGCTCAGGTGGAGCCACCCTTGAAATACCACCCTTATTACTATGGATGTCTAACCGCGGCCCGTTATCCGGGTCCGGGACAATGTATGGTGGGTAGTTTGACTGGGGCGGTCGCCTCCTAAAGAGTAACGGAGGCGCGCGATGGTGGGCTCAGAACGGTCGGAAATCGTTCGCTGAGTGCAATGGCATAAGCCTGCCTGACTGCGAGACTGACAAGTCGAGCAGAGACGAAAGTCGGTCATAGTGATCCGGTGGTCCCGCGTGGAAGGGCCATCGCTCAACGGATAAAAGGTACGCCGGGGATAACAGGCTGATGACCCCCAAGAGTCCATATCGACGGGGTTGTTTGGCACCTCGATGTCGACTCATCGCATCCTGGGGCTGGAGCAGGTCCCAAGGGTATGGCTGTTCGCCATTTAAAGCGGTACGTGAGTTGGGTTCAGAACGTCGTGAGACAGTTCGGTCCCTATCTGCCGTGGGTGTAGGAATATTGAAAGGATCTGTCCCTAGTACGAGAGGACCGGGATGGACGGATCTCTGGTGGACCTGTTGTGGCGCCAGCCGCATAGCAGGGTAGCTATATCCGGACGGGATAACCGCTGAAGGCATCTAAGCGGGAAACCCACCTTAAAACGAGTATTCCCTGAGAACCGTGGAAGACGACCACGTTGATAGGCCGGGTGTGGAAGAGCGGCAACGCTTGAAGCTTACCGGTACTAATAGTTCGATCGGCTTGATCGTTCTCATTCCTTATGCCCATCTGACAAAGTCAGATGGTCTGTTCTCACTCACGCTTGTTCCGCCCTGCGGGCGGCGCTACGTGGGTGCGGCGCATCAGCGCCGACGGTCGGTCGACCTTGCGAAGCTTCGCTTCGAAAGGCGTCAGGACCCAAAGAACTGTAAAGGCACAAAAAAGACCAGCGAACAGCTCAGAGAAAGCAGCAAATAGGATCCCTATTCGCTACTCACTATTGGCTATTCGCTCAAAAAAGCTTCTCGAACAACGTGCGTTTTGCCGACCTGGTGGTTATGGCGGAGCGGCTGCACCCGATCCCATTCCGAACTCGGCCGTGAAACGCTCCAGCGCTGATGGTACTTCGTCTCAAGACGCGGGAGAGTAGGTAGCTGCCAGGCCTGCTAAACGCACGTTGAACTCACATCCAATCGGATGCAGAGAAATCTTCTCTTTATGAAATGGCCCGCCAAGGGATCACGGGCCGCGTAAGCGGCCCTTTCATTTGGTCAGCCATATACCTATCTGTAGGCCATGCTATTTGTAAGCCTCGGCTTATACCAAAGGTAACGCGGGGTGGAGCAGCCCGGTAGCTCGTCAGGCTCATAACCTGAAGGTCACAGGTTCAAATCCTGTCCCCGCAACCAAATACAAAAGAGCCCGCCCTCGTGCGGGCTCTTTTGTATTGTGCCGTGGTGCAACCGATTTAACCTGTCATCAGGCGCCCGCAAGCAAGCGGAGCCGACGCCGCCAGACAGAAAACTCAATCCTGTCCCCGCAACCAATCTTCGGTAAGCAAACGGCCCGCCTGGCACAAAGCCCGCGGGCCGTTT
>NZ_RZRT01000012.1:0-53549 GCF_003998295.1 Mesorhizobium sp. M7A.F.Ca.US.011.01.1.1 | reverse complement strand
TTAACCTGTCATCAGGCGCCCGCAAGCAAGCGGAGCCGACGCCGCCAGACAGAAAACTCAATCCTGTCCCCGCAACCAATCTTCGGTAAGCAAACGGCCCGCCTGGCACAAAGCCCGCGGGCCGTTTGCGTTCAGAGCCCGATAATTTCACAGAATACGCCGACTGGGCGCCATCGTGATTGATCATGATGGTTCAGGAGCCTTTATCCTGAAAGCGGTTCCAGGCGTGCATGCGGTTGGCCACCTGCACCGCGACCGGATGGAACGGAACCGGCTTCATATTGGTGACCGGAAGCGACATCTGATCATCCGTGCGCCGACCTGCCGCCCAGCGGCCGATTTCCTGGCCGAGCGACATGGAGAGTGCAACGCCGCGACCGGAATAGACGCCGCCAAACACCAGGCCGGGGGCGAGACGATAAAGGCGTGGGCGGCGGTCGGGCACCACGGCGAATGTCCCGTGCCAATATTCCACCGTCTCCGGTTCGCCGCCAAAGGCCGGAAAGGCCTTGCCCAGCATGCGCGAGACCTTGGCGCGACCGCGATCGGCCTCGCCGAACCAGAACGTATGCGTGCCGCCGCTGACCAGCCGATTGTCGCGGTCGTAATGGAAATAACGGATGTCGTTGCGCATGTCGGATACGGCTGGATTGCCGACCAGAATCTTGGCGCGCAGGTCCTCCGGCAGAGGATTGGTCGCCGCCTGGAACACTTTTAGCGGCATCAGCGTCTTCTTGAGGCCCGGCCAGATGTCCCCGGTCAGCGCGTTGGTCGCCAGCACCACCTCCGGCGCGGTGACGCTTCCCGACGCTGTAAAGACCCGCCAGCCGCCTTCCACCTTCTCGATGCGCGTTGCCCGGGAGTTTTCGCGAATGGTCACGCCTTCGCGCTCGAGCGCGGCGGCAAGGCCGATGGTCATGGCAAACGGGTTGATATGGCCTGAATTGTGCACCATCCAGCCGCCGAGATAGGGACTGCCGATGCGCGCGGTGGCTTCGTCGCGGTCAAGGATCGAGACATTGGCGCCGAAGGCTTTCCACTCCTCGTAGAACTGGCGGGTGCGGGCAAGCGTCGCCTCTGTGTGCGCGGGCTGAATCCAGCCTTCCTGTACCTGGTGCGCATCGATGTTGAAGCGCTGCATCAGGCCGAAGGCCACGCCGGCGGCATCGGCGACCATGCGGTTGTAGCGGGTGCCGACGGTCTTTCCATATGCTGCTTCGAATTCCGAAGGCGATGCCTTGGAATGGTGGGAGATGACGAGGCCGTTGTTGCGACCGGAAGCCGCCGAACCGATCTCGTTGCCTTCGAGCATGATGACATCGACGCCGCTGTCGCGCGCGCCGAGTGCCGCGGCCATGCCGGTGAAGCCGCCGCCGACGACCAGCACATCCGTCTTCAAATCGCCCTGAAGCGCAGGCGCCGTCCGGCGCAGATCCGCGGTCTTGCGCCACAGATGCGGCGTCTTCCAGTCGACCTCAAACATGAAGCACTTCCTCGGAGGCACCGCCGAGATAATGCTCGCTCAACGCGGAATGCTTGGCCATTTCCTGTGCGGGCGCGTGCAGCTTCACCTTGCCGGTGTTCAGCAGATAGGCGTAGTCGCCGCATTCGAGCGCGAGCTGGACGTTCTGCTCGACGAGCAGGATGGCGATGCCGTTGCGCGACAGGTCGAGGATGATGCGGAAGATCTGATGGACGATCTTCGGGGCAAGGCCGAGGGACGGTTCGTCGAGCATCAGGAGTTTCGGCTCGGCCATCAGCGCGCGACCGATCGCAAGCATCTGTTGCTGGCCGCCGGACATCCGGCTCGCCATGCCATTGCGCCGCTCCTTCAGCACCGGAAAGAGATCGAAGGCTTCGGCGCGCAGCGACTCGAAACTCTTGCCGCCGCGGCCGACATGGGCGGCGACCAGGTTTTCTTCCACCGTCAGGCGCTGGAAAATCTGGCGGCCTTCGGGGCAATGGGTGATGCCCAGGCGCACGACTTGCTCCGGCCGCAGGCCGGTGATGTCGCGCCCTTCGAAGGTGATGCTGCCGGCGGTCGGGCGCGCAACGCCGCAGATGGAGTTGAGCAGCGTCGTTTTGCCTGCGCCGTTCGGGCCGAGAACGACGACGATCTCGTGCGGATCTACGTCGACGTTTATGTCTTCAAGAACGCCGACGCGTCCGTATCCCGAGCTGAGCCCGGCGATCCTGAGCAGCGGCTCGGATGTCGTCGATGTCATTGGCGGTTCCCAGATAGGCGAGTTGGACGTCGGTGCTTGCCTGCACCTCGGCGGGTGTTCCCCGAAAAAGCAGCTTTCCGTGATGCATGACGATGATGTTGTCGCAGAGCGCCATGACCAGATCCATGTCGTGCTCGACGATGATCGTGACACGGTCGGGCGATCGCTGGGCGGCGAGCCTAGCGGTCAACTCGGCCGTCTCGTGATGGTTCAGACCGGCGGCGGGTTCGTCGAGCAGCAGCACGCGCGGATTGCAAACCAGCGCGCGGGCGATCTCCAGCATGCGCTGCCGGCCATAGGGCAGGCTGCCGGCTTCCGCGTTGGCGTGGCCTTGGAGATCGAAGAGACGCAAGATCTCCATACATTTTTCGCGCCGGCGGTCGCGCCGGGCCGAGGCATAGGGCGGCCACAGGACTTCTTTCCAGATGCCGCCGACATCGCTCGGATAGAAGCAGACCTCGAGGTTTTCGAGCGCCGTCATCTGATCGAAGAGACGGATGTTCTGGTAGGTGCGGGCTATCCCCGAATTGGCGATCTGATATTTCTTGAGCTTGTCGAGACGTTTTCCGTCGAGCGCTATCGATCCCGAGGAGACGGTGTAGGAGCCGGCGGTCATGTTGATGAGCGTCGATTTGCCGGCGCCGTTGGGTCCGATCACACCGTGGATCAGACCGGGGGCGAAGGAGGCCGTCACGTCGTCGATGGCGACGACCTGACCATATTCCTTTCGCAGTCTGTTGAAGACCAGGGTCATTTGCCGAACAGCCTCCGGATCAGCTTGTCCGGCCCGAAGCTGCGCGGAACAAGGCCGGCCGGACGCACGATGATCAGGAAGATCATCAACAACCCGAGGAAGAGGATGCGCCATTCGGCGAATTCGCGCAGCACTTCCGGCAGCAGGATCAGGATTGCCGCGCCTGCGACGATGCCGAGAATGTTGCCGATGCCGCCGACCACGATCATCAGCACGATCAGCACGGATTCCTGAAGCGTGAAACTCTCCGGGCTGACAAAGCGTTGCGAGGCGGCGAAGATCGCGCCCGCGATCGAACCGATCGTCGCTGAAGTGGCGAAGGCGGCAAGCTTGGCGTTGGTCGTGTTGATGCCGATGCCGCGCGCGGCGTCCTGGTCTTCGCGGATCGCTGCCCAGGCCTTGCCGAGGATGGACCGCTCCAGCCGCCAGGCGACAAGGCCAGCCAGCAGCACGACGACAAGCAGCAGCCAGAAGAAATCGACGGGCCGGGCGATCTGTATGCCAAGGATCGAAGCCTTGTCGAGGCGGGCGATGCCTTTCGGTCCACCGGTCAGCCAGTCGACATTGTTGATGATGATGCGGACGATCTCGCCGAAGCCGAGGGTGACGATGGCAAGATAGTCGCCGCGCAATCTCAACACAGGGATGCCGAGCAATATGCCGGTGATCGCACCAAGGCAGGCGGCGACGAGCAGGATGAGCAGGAAAGGCAGATGCAGGTCGAGCTGGGGGCTGGCCAGCAGCGCATAGCTGTAGGCACCGACCGCGTAGAAGGCGACGAAGCCGAGGTCGAGCAGGCCGGTATAGCCGATCACGATGTTCAGGCCGATGCCGAGCAGGATATAGATCAGCAGGCTGTCGATGACACGGATGTAGTAGTTGGGCAGAAAGGGCGTCACCGCGATCAGCGCGATTGCGATGGCAAAGACAAGGAACGCGACGGCCCGGCTTGAACGCGGCCTGGCAGCCGCGAGGCTCTCGGCGACGGACATCAGAACTCCCTCTTGTACACGATGCTTTCCTCGGACACGGCCTCGCCCAATATGCCGGCGGGACGAACCAGAAGCACGAGTATGAGGATCGCGAAGGTGAGCACATCGCGATATTCGGTGCCCAGCACGCCATGGGTGATGACGGGCAGCAGCGCGGTTCCGCCCACTTCGACGAAGGCGAGGATGAAGGCGCCAAGCATGGCTCCGGGAATGGAGCCGATGCCGCCGAGGATCGCCGCGGTGAAGGCCTTCAGGCCAATGACGGCGCCCATGGTCGGCGACATGATGCCGTAGTAGCTGGCATAGAGGATGCCGCCGGCCGCGCCGAGCAGCGGGCCGACGAAGAACACCATCGAGATCGCGCCGTTGACGTTGATGCCCAGAAGCTGCGCAGTGGGGCGGCTTTCCGAAACTGCACGCACGATGATGCCGATGCGGCTGCGGTTGACGAGGAAATGCAGACCGAACATCAACACGAAGGCGGCGACGAGGATGCCGATCTGCATCGAGGTGATGGTGCCACCCAGCACCTCATAGCGGACGACAGGGAAGAAGCTCGGAAAGGCGACAGGCTGCGGGCCGGCAAGAATCTGCATGCCGGTGACCAGTGAGAGCGAAACGCCGAGCGAAGACAGCATCGGCGCCAGCCGGGTGGAGTTTCGCAGCGGCTTGTAGGCAACGCGTTCAATGCCGACGCCGATGAAGCCCACCAGGAAGACAGCGATCACAAACGCCACGGTAAGCGCTATCGCAGCCGCCATGCCGACATCGCCGACGAGCATGCTGAGGACCAGAAAGGCGACGTAGGCGCCGAGCATGAACATCTCGCCATGGGCGAAATTGATCATGCGCAGCACGCCATAAACCATCGTGTAACCGAGCGCGATCAGCGCGTAGATCGAACCGATGGTCAACGCGTTGACCGTCTGTTGAATGAGGTTTCCCAGCATGGGCCGGTGTCCTGTGCAATGGGTTCCCGATCGACAGTCCGTCGCACTTTTGTCAGGCGCGGCCGTCGACAGGCAAGAGGAGCCGCCTTCAAAAAGACAGGCGGCTCCGGCGCCGGGCTGCTATTTCGAGCCGACAAGCTGGAACTTCGATCCCTCTACCTTGTAGAGGTATGATGGGGCGACTTTAAGTTCGCCCGTATCGTCGAATTCCAGCTCACCCACGGCGGTCTTGACCTTGACCGCGTGCAGCGCCGCGTTGATGTCCTCGCGCGTCAGGCCCTTGGTCGTCTTCAGCACCTGTTCGAGGATCTGGCCCTGTACATAGCCATAGATCGAGTATGGGCCGGCCTCCTCGCCATACTTGGCTTTGTAGAGCTTGGCGAATTCGGCGATCTCCGGCGAGGCATCCATTGGCGGCACCTGGATGGCGACGAGCGTGCCCTGGACGTTGGGCTCGCCAGCCTGTTTGATCAGGTCCGGCGTATAGCCACCGTCGGGCACGATCAGGGTGGCGGCGATGCCTTGCTCATGCATCTGCTTGGCAAAGAGCGCCAACTGCGGCATGACGGCACCGAGATAGATCACGTCGGGCTTCTTCGGCTTGATCTGCGCCAGCACGGCGGCGAAGTCCACGTCGTTTGGCGCGACCGAAATCGTGTCGATGACCTTGCCGCCGCCACTCTCGAAGTTCTTGGCGAAGATTTCGGAGATTCCCTGGCCGAAAACCTGCTTGTCGTTGACGACCAGCGCAGTCTTGGCGCCGAGCTTGCCGAGCGCGTATTCAGCCGGCAGCAGGGCGCCCGCCAGATCGTTCGCGACCGGACGCACCATGAGCTTGTAGCCCTGCTTGGTCAGCGAAGGGTTGGAGCCGAAGGTCATCGTCGGCAGCGAGCAATCCTCGTAGATCGGCAGAGTGGACTGAGCGACGCCGGAATTGAAGTTGACGAGGCCAATCACGACCTCGTCATTGTCACAGAACTTCTGCGCCACGAGCGTTCCCTCGCGCGGATCGGCTTTGTCGTCTTCCTGTTCATAAGCGACGGTCACGCCATTGACCCCGCCGGCGGCATTCAGCTTGTCGACATAGAGCTTGAAGCCGTTGTGCCATGTGGTGCCGAAATAGGCTTGCGGGCCGGAGAGCGGAGCGGAGAGGCCGATTGTGACCTGCTCGGCCATGGCCGGACCTGCGAACAGCGATGCTCCCACAAGGAGCGCGGCAGTAAATTTCTTCATGATGGTTCCCCTTGGCTACTGGTCACGCCGGGAGCGGCCATTCCGGTCTTCTCTCCCTTGGAACCCATCGAAGCAGACAAAGAGACTGTCGTCAAGAAAGTGTCGACACTATTGCGTTCAATTTTGTGCTCAGATATCGATTATGCGTCGCGTGCCCTTCGCCGGCGCTTCAGATCAGCGCCGTTGCCGGGTGCGAACACCTTGAGCAGGGCGTCCTTGAGCGCCTGTTGCGTGGCGGAGACGGTCATTTCGATATGCTCGCGCAGCAGTTTCATGCCGTTTTCGGCATCCCGCCTGACGGCGGCATCGACGATGGCCGAATGGGAGGTGATCTGCGCCTTGTCATGCGAGGGATGTTCGATCTGTATGCGGCGGATGAAGCGGATGCGCGCATTGATGGAGCTGAGCTGGCCGACAAGTTCCGGATTTCCGGACAGCTCGGCAATGAGCAGATGGAAGCCTTCATCCTCGGCCAGGATGACATCCGGCGGCTGGTCCGGGTAGGCGTCGACGATCGCTTCCCAGTAGCTTCGCAGCCGGTCGATTTCGCTGTCGTCGGCGCGCTCACACATCAGCTTGAAAGCGGCGCACTCGATGATCGAGCGGAACTCATAGAGGTCGAGCAGGCCCTCGGTGCTGAGGCTTCTGACGAAAAAGCCGCGGTTGGGCGTGAGCGAAACGAAACCCTCGGAGGCGAGCCGGTTCAGCGCCTCGCGGATGGGTGTGCGCGAAACGCCGAGGCTGCGCGAAAGCTGGACCTCATTGATGCGTTCCCCGGGCTTCAGCTTGAACTCGACCAAGAGCTTGCGGATGGTGTTGTAGGCGCGTTCGCTGCTGTCTGCAGCGCGACGCGTTTCGGCCTCGGCGGTAAGGGACGGATCGTTGTCGGCACTGATCTCGGCTCGTTCGGTCACGACGATTCTCATCTGATTTGTATGCAGGTTGTGTCTACACTTTGTAGAGCGCCTTTCTTTCCCAACTTCGTGTGAATGGCAAGCAGCAGGTTCAAATCCGGGGACAACAATGATTGTAGGTATTCTTGGCGTCGGGCATCTGGCGGCGGCCATGCTGGCCGGGTTCCTGCGTTCGGGGCTCGATCCCGCGGCAATCGTGCTGTCGCCGCGCGGCAAGGCCGCGGCACTCTCCAGCCATCACGGTTTTCGGCTGGCGACCGACAATCGCGATCTGGTCGAACGATCCGATGTCGTCATTGTCGCCGTACGGCCAGCGCATGCGCCGGACGCGGTCGCCGGTTTGCCGTGGCGCAAGGACCAGGTGGTGATTTCGGTTTGCGCCGGCGTACCGCTGTCGCGATTTGCTGTCGCGCCCGCGCGTACGGTGCGCGCCATGCCGTTCACGGCTTCCGAAGTCTGTGCCAGCCCGACAATCTATTTCCCCGACCTTGAGCAAGCGCGGGCCGTTCTCGATCGGCTCGGTACCTCGATCGCGCTGGCCAGTGAAACGGACTTCGAGGTGGCGACGGTCAATGCCGCCATCTACGGCTGGGTGCAGGATCTGATCCGCCGGACGACTGAATGGTCGTGCGCGCAAGGTCTCGATCCGGCAATTGGCCGCCGGCTGACGGCGATGACGTTCGTGGCCGCCGGACGGCTGATTGAGGAGAAGGACCAGCCGATGGGCCAGATGCTCGAGGAGCTGGTGACACCGGGCGGCATCACCGAGCGGGGCCTGCAGGTGCTTTCGGCGCGCGGTGTGCCAGCCGCCTGGGAGGAGGCTTGCAGGGCTGTGCTCGACAAATTGACGGCGTCAGGTTGAGGGGAGGCGCCGCGCACTCATCGTTGCGGCGCGGGTGGATAGGTATGGCCGCCTGGTGCCTGTTCGCTCGGCGCGACGATCAGTTCGGCGATGTCGACATGGTCCGGCATCCGCAGCGCGGCAACGAGCACGGCGGCAATATCGGCCGGGCCGAGCGGCCGCTGTTGCGAGTACATGCGCTTGTGCAGACCCTCGCGATCGCCGTCGAAGGCCTTCAGGTAGAAATCCGTTTCCACGCGGCCGGGGGCGATCTCGGTCAGCCGCACGCCGGTGCCCGCGAGATCATAGCGAAGGATGCGGCCTGCCTGGGAAAGGCCGGCCTTGGCTGCACCATAGGTCGTCGTGCCGGGAAAGACGCCACTGGCCGCTGTGCTGGTCAGGTTGAAGATGTGGCCACGCTTGCGCGCTATCATGCCCGGCAGCAACATGCGGATGAGCTGCAAGGGCGCGGTGAGGTTCAGCGCCACCACCTCGGCTGTTTCCTCCGCGCTCTGCTCATGCAGGGGGCGCACGGTCGCCAGACCGCCGGCATTGTTGATCAGCACATCAACTTCGGCCCCACCGAGCGCAGCGGCGATCGCTTCGTGGTCGCGCACATCGGCGACAAGCGGTTTTACGCGCGGCCCGAGCCTCTCCTGCAGGACCTGCAGCGCATCGTGGTTGCGCGCCAGCGCATGGACGATCAATCCTTCCGCGATCAGGCTCTCGACGATTGCCGCGCCGATGCCTTTCGAGGCGCCGGTGACGAGGGCGGTGCGATAGGTCATAGCCGTACTCCTGAACCGTGACGATCAGAGCAATTCCAGGAAAAGTGTGAAACGGTTTTCCGCCCGAAATTGCTTAAAACAAACAGTTAGAGCGCGCCGTGTGCGGCCACCGTTTTCAAAATGCCGACCAGGCCAGCTTCGCGCGCGGCCTTCAGGTCCTCGTGGCTGCGCCCGCCCACCGCCGCGCCTGTCGAAGCCGTGATCGCGCGGATGGTCTCGTTGTCGAGCCTTGCGTCGAGCAGCGTGTCCCAGATCGCCTGATAGGTCGGGCCATATTTGCGCAGGAAGTCCTCGATGCCATCGGCGTTGAGGCTGTTGGAAATGAACGAACCTTGCAGGGTCCATTTCGCACCCGGCCCGTACATGAAGGCACGATCCACGTCCTCGACCGAGGCGACGCCGTCGCGCACCAGTGCGATCGCCTCGCGCCACATGGCGCCCATCAGGCGCAAGGCGATATGGCCGGTCACTTCCCGGTTGAGCGTTACCGGCTTCTTGCCGATGGCTTCATAGATGGCGCGTGCGCGGGCGATCGCTTGTGGATCCGATGTCTCGCCGCCGACGATCTCGACCAGCGGCATCAGATGTGCCGGATTGAAGGGATGACCGAGCACGACGCGGCCGGGCAGGCGGCACTCACTCTGCATGTCGGACACGAGCAGGGCCGAGGAGGAGGAAGCGATGACAACGGCATCACCGATGTGGTCTTCGATCTCGGCCAGCAGCCGGCGCTTGAGGGACAGGTCTTCCGGACCGTTCTCCTGTACGAAATCGACACCTTCGAGCGTTTCGGCGAGCGTCGGGAAAAGATCGATCGCGCCGGGCGCGGGTGAGAATCCCCTCAACGCATCGAGGTCGGCCATGAGTGCGGGCAGCACCTCGTTGAAAGCCGCTTCGCGCCGCTCCGTCGGGTCGAACACGCGCACCGCGTGGCCGGCATGGGCAAAGCAAGCAGTCCAGCGCTGCCCGATGACGCCGAAACCGACAATGCCGATGGTCAGTTTTTCCACTACCCCGCCCTCCTGCCGTCAAGCGCTGCGCGAAAGGCCTCGTTGAGGTCGTTCCACGGAATGAGAAGATCGAGCCAGGCGCCGACCCGCCCGGCAACCAGGATCGCCTCGTCGATCAGCGCACCGAACGGATAGTTGCCGTCCATCGCCGCCTTGAGCCGGAAAAGCAGGGCCGGAGTTTCCTCCATGTGGCAGAAGTCACGCAGCCGGGTCGCGGTCTTGTCGAGTGCGATTGCTGCCGCCTGGCGCAGCACCAATTCGTCCTTCCTGCCGCGCTCGGCGCGGATCCACCATAGGAATTCGTGCAGCACCCGCGCTTCCGACTCCGCGGTGAAGACGGGACCTGCCGGGTGCATGATGGCGCGCGACGCGGTAACCCGGCTGATGTCGGCGGGACAGGACGCCCACAGCGCCTTGCGCGCGGCGATGATATCCTGCGGCAGCGGCGATGGCGGCGAAGGCTCGAACCCTCCGCCATCCGACCGGACAAGCGCGCCTTCCAGAATGCGGCGGCCCTGGTCCCGCTTCAGTGTCGCAGCAAGCTCGGCGATGCCTTCCACCGGCGCGTCGAGATGGCCGAGAACGGTGATCTCGGCATTTTCCGCCTGGAGCGGCGCGAAAGTGATTTCGAGGAACTGCCGCACCGGCCAGTAGATGAAGGCGCCGGCGGTCGCGGAAAGCACATGCGTAGCACCCTCGATATCCTCCACGAAGGGAGCATGCCAATAGATATGGCTGCCGGCGATCTTCGGCGTGTGGAGCTGCAGACGCATAGGCAGGGCCGAAAGCAGCGCCCGGCGCGTGCGCTCGGCATCGCCGGTCAGGCGCAGCGGCCAGCTGCGCCCCTCGGCCGAGAAAATCAGGTCCATCTTACTTTCCGGGATTGAAGAAGGAGACGGGTTTGAGGATCTGGTTGCGCATGTCGAGAAGATAATCGGTCTCGATCACCTTGCGCCGATAGGCCTGCCACTCGGGATCGGCCTCCATGCGGTCGCGCCGCTCCTCCCGGTCGGCCAGGCTCTCATATTTCCACAGATGCACGGTGCGCGAGAGGTCGCCAATATGCGTCTGGAAGAAGCCGAAGGGCTCGCCTAGGTAATGCCGCTGCATCGGCAGGCCTACGTCCTCATAGAGTTTCAGGAAATGCGACAGCTTGTTCGGGCGGGCGGTATAGGTGCGATGGTCGAAAATCATATCGGGCACTCCTTCTGGTGTTCTGTATCCGGTGCCTTCGGCGCCGGCGTGATGGTCTTGTCGGCTCAGCCGGCGCTTCGCACCGTCTCGGTGATCAGCCGGGCGGTGAGTGCCGGCGCTTCAATCTGCGGTACATGGCCGACGCCATCGAGAAGATGAACAGCGGTGAAGCCCGGCGCCCGGGCCGCATGGGCGACCGGAATGACGCGGTCGAGCCTGCCCCAGATGAGCCGCGCGGGCACGGCAAGCTCGCCAAGCGCGCTCACCAGATCGAAACCTTGCGTGCCGTCCGGGAACAGGCTTTCGGCCATCGCCGCGATTGCGTCGCGATTGCCGGCCTTTTCCATCTGTCTGAGTGCTGCCTGCGCATAGCCGCTCGGCAAGGCCGCGGGGTCGCCGACCATGACAGTCAGCCACTGCTGCAGAGCCTGCACCGTGGTCGCGCGGGCAAGACCGGCAATGAAGCCGGCATTGATCTCGGGGCCAAGCCCGCCTGGTGCAAGAAGCGTGACAGACCGCACCGCGAGACGGCCAAGCCGGGCGAGGGCGAGAACCGCCGCACCGCCGAGGGAATGGCCAACGAGATGGGCATTGCCCACGCCCATATCTTCCAGCCGGTCGGAGAGCAGGAAGGCGATCTCCTCAATGCTGCTTGCGGGTCTTGCCGCTTCCGCACCATGGCCGGGCAGGTCGAGGCTGATCGTCTCGATCCCCGACTGGAGCAAGGGGACGACCTGCCGCCACACGGAACGATCCGCCCCGAAGCCATGGATGAGAACCACGGGCGCAGTCTGTCGGGCCAGCGCCGGCGCGGCAACAGGGGATGTCTGGACTGCCGTCGGCGGCCGCTGACCTGCACCGTCATGTTCGTGCGCGCGGGCGGCGAGGGTGGCATCGATGTCGCGCTTCTTGATGCGCCCGTGCGGGCCGCTTCCCGAAATGGTGGCAAGGTTGAGCCCGGCCGCAGCGGCAAGCCGCCGGGCCAGCGGGCTTGCGACTGCACGGTTGCCGGGCGGCCGGGTGGAGGAAGGCGCTTGGCTGGTCACAGGATCGCGCGGAATGGTTTCGGCAGCCGTTGCCGTGGCCGGCGCGATCGAAGCGGATTGGGCAGCGATCGGCTTCTCGCCACCTATCGGTTTCTCGTCCGCGATCGTGCCGAGCACGGCGCCCACCGGCGCTTCCTGTCCCTCGGCGAAGAAGATTTCGGCCAGCCAGCCGTCGCGGTCGGCTTCGATCTCGGTTGCTGCCTTGGCTGTCTCTACGGTGACGAGAAGCTCGCCGGTCTTGACCGGATCGCCTGATTTCACCGCCCAGGCGATCACCAGTACGGCTTCCATATATTCGCCGCCGGCGCTGTCGATGATGATCGGATGGGTCGCCATCGCCGCCGCCGTCACTTCAGCGTCTTCAGCGCGGCCGTGCGGATCTTCTCGGCACTTGGCAGCATCGCCGTTTCCAGCGGTTCGGAATAGGGGATCGGCATGTCGGGAAGCGTGACGCGCGCGACCGGCGCGTCGAGCTCGTCGAAGGCGTGGTCCATGATCGTTGCCGAAAGCTCGGCGGCGTAGCCGCAGAAACGCCAGCCCTCGTTGACCACCACGGCATGGTGCGTTTTCGCGATCGAGGCGACTATGGCGTTGACGTCGAGTGGGCGCAGCGACCGGAGATCGACGATTTCGGCCGAAACACCGTCGGCTGCGAGAAGATCCGCGGCTTTCAGTGCTTCGACCACCATCTTGGAGGTGGCGAATATCGAGAGATCGCTGCCTTCGCGCAGGGTTGCCGCCTTGCCGAGCGGCACGGTGACATCGCCTTCCGGCACCTCGCCGCGGGTGTTGTAGAGCAGCTTGTGTTCGAGGAACACGACCGGCTGGTCGTCGCGGATCGCGGCCTTCAGCATGCCCTTGGCGTCGGCCGGTGTCGAAGGGGCAACGACCTTGATGCCGGGTATGTGAGCAAGCATGGAATCGAGCGACTTGGAGTGCTGTGCGCCGGCGCCGGCGCCGCCGCCGCCCTGCGTGCGCAGCACGAACGGCATCTTCACCTGGCCGTTCCAGATGTAATTGTAGATCGATGCCTGGTTGACCAGCGCATCGAGTGTCAGCGGCACGAAATCCGCATACATGATTTCAAGCACCGGCCGCGTGCCGGTCATCGCGGCGGTCACCGCCATGGCGGTCAGCGCCTGTTCGGAGATCGGCGTGTCGCGCACCCGCGTTTCGCCGAATTCCTCCATCAGCGCTTTCGTCACTTTGAAGACGCCGCCATAGCGGCCGATGTCCTCGCCGAAGACGAAAACGGAAGGGTCGGCCTGCATCTCTTCGCGCAGTGCCGCATTGAGCGCTTCGGCATACCGCATCATGGCCATGTCAGTGTGTCTCGCTGTAGGGGTTGCAGGCTTCGTCCAGCGAGAATTCGGGCATCGGGTCGGAGAGAGCGGTCTCGAAAGCCTCGGCCACCTCGGCCTTGGCTGCCGCCTCTATCTCGGCGAGTTTCGCCTCGCCGACGTCGCCCAAAAGCGCCTTGCGCGAGACGAGCAGCGGGTCACGCTCTTTCCAGGCCGCAATGTCCTCCAGCTTCTGGTAGCCGCCCATGTCGGAGGTGGAAAAACCTTCGATGCGATAGGTCTTGCATTCGACCATGCCGGGACCCTCGCCACGCCGGGCACGCTCGACCATCACCGACACGGCGCGATAGACGGCCACCGCGTCATTGCCGTCGACGATCTCGGCCGGCATCGCGTAGCCGGCGGCGCGGATCGACAGATCCTCGACCGGTGACTGGACTTCGGAGGGAACGGTCAAGCCGAACTGGTTGTGTTCGAGCACGAAGACGACCGGCAATTTCCACAGCCCGGCCATATTCATGGCCTCGTGGCAGATGCCGGTTTGCGCGGCGCCGTCGCCGAAAACGCACATGGCGACATTGCCGGTGCCGAGGATCTGCATCGACAGCGCCATGCCGGTGGCGGCTGGAATGCCGGCGCCGACAATGGCATTGCCGCCGATCACGCCCTTTTCGGCATCGGCCACCAGCATGTGGCCGGCGCGCCCGCCGCAGGCACCGGTGGCCCGCCCGAAGATCTCGGCTACGACGGGGTGCACGGCCATGCCCTTGCCGATATAGACCGCGTGGCCGCGATGGGTGGTGGCGACCTTGTCACCGGCCTCCAGCACTGCGGTCGCGGCGACACCGACGGCTTCCTGGCCATCGCAGCGATGGATCGGACCGCGCGTGCGTCCTTCCTTGTGCAGCGCCCCAAGGCCCTCTTCCAGATGCCGCACCAGCAGCATCCGGCGATAGATTTCCAGATGTTGTTCGACGGAAGGAGTGTTTTTCACCGAGATCCCCGAGTTCGTGCCGAAATTAAATACAAAAGTGTCGACACTTTGCAAGCGCTTCTGCAAGATAGGGCAAAACAAGTTTTTGAAAAGGGGATCGATCATGCGTTTGAAGGGCAAAGCGGCCATCGTCACCGGAGCCGGAGCCGGTATCGGCGCCGCGGCCGTGGAACTCTTTGTGAAGGAGGGCGCGCGTGTCCTGGCCGTCGACCGCGACGGCGCGCGGGCGAGCGAGGTGGCCGGCAGGACCGGAGTGCTGGCCTGGGAGGCAAACGTCTCGGACGAAGCCTCCGTGGCGACGATGGTGCGCCAAGCGCAAGAGGCCTTCGGCCGGGTGGACATCCTGGTCAACAATGCCGGTTACGGCATACGCGGTTCGGTTGTCACCACCGCGGCGGAGGATTGGGACGCGCTCATGGCCGTGAACCTCAAGGGTGTCTTTCTCTGTTCCAAATATGTCATTCCCGTCATGGCCGCGGGTGGTGGCGGGGTGATCGTGAACACCGCTTCCAACGTGGCCCAGGTCGGACTTGCCGATCGGGCGGCCTATGTCGCCTCCAAGGGCGGCGTCGCGGCGCTGACGCGTGCCATGGCGCTTGACCATGTTGCGGACAAGATCCGGGTCAACGCCGTGGCGCCGGGTGTGACCTGGTCGAGCTATTTCGAAACCATGCTGGAAACCCATCCCGATCCTCAGGGGTTTGTCGCGGCATTGAACGCGCGCTCGCCGATGAATCGCGTCGCGCAGCCGGTTGAAATCGCAAATGCAATCCTGTGGCTCGCCAGTGATGAATCCTCTTTCGCCACCGGCTCGATCCTGACAGTGGACGGCGGCATGACCGCCTGGTGAGGCGTGGCTTGCCGGCGGCGGAAAAGAAGCCTGCCGCTTCAGGCAACGGGGCGGATGGAACGCAGGGCGATCAGCATCTCGTCGAGGTCGGCGCAGGGCAGGCAGCCGAGGTCCGCGATATCCTTGGTAACATCGACGGGCAGCCCCGAATTGGACTCCTTGGGCACTTCGTTCAATCGTCCGCCGATGAGGATCGGCAAGGTAAGTCCGCGTGCCGCCATCGCCGTTTTCACCGCCTGTGCATAGCGCAGCGCCACGCCATTGTAAGTGCTGACCGCGATGGCATCAGCCCCGGCTTCGGCGGCGCGGATGACGAGTGTTTCCGGGTCGACGGCTACACCCGCATCGGCGATGACGATGCCCAGACCCTCGAGCGCCTGTTCGACGAGATATTTTCCGTGCTCATGCACATCGGTCGTACCGATGCAGACGGTCAGGGGTTTAGGGCTTTCCAGCGGCTTCTGTGCCGAGACCCAGGCGCCGGCCTTGTGGTTGAGTTCGCGTGCCCATTCGGCATGGATCAGCGGCGTGCGCCCGCGTACGCCGTCCGCACCCGGGCCGAACAGCGCCTCCATGCGCCTCGGCCCCATGCGACGGATGGCGAGCATCAGCATGGCCGGGTCCTTGGTATCCACCCCGCGCTCGGCCAGCCCCTTCATGACGGTACCGGCAAAGCGGCGCCCGCCTTCGACCAGCACATCGGCCATAGCCTCTACCCTGGCCCAGTCGAAGACCGGGTCATAGAACGGTGCGTGCAGCGCGAGCCGGTGTGCGAAGGTCTGCGCATCGATGATCTCGTCGATATCGGGAATGCGCTGGTTTTCGGTCACCGGCACCGGATTGATCGCATGGCCAGAGGGCCATCGTCCCACTGCGAGTATGTCGGCCAGGAGATAGCTCGCCAAGCTTGCGTAATTGCCCGCTGTGGTCGACTGGTAGGAGACGGTGTTGCCGAAGATCATGGTTCCCGGCGTGTCGCTGACCCGCACCAGCGCAGCGTGGAAGGCAGCGCGCGACAGCGGATCGCTGAAGTGGTGGCCATAGCAATGGCCAAGCCGCGCGCCGATCAGATCCTCGACGATGTACTTTTCGACCAGCACCATGCCGAGCGCGCAAGCCATGTCGATGAACAGCCCCGCGAAGCCGTCGTCGAGGTTGGAATGGACGAGGATTTCGGCATCCTGCGCGGCAATCAGGCCGAGCGCGGTGACGGTCGCTTCGGTGGTCGCCACTTCATCGTCCCAGTAGGGCAGCCGGAAGGTGAAATACTGCCCCAGGTTACCAATGGCCGTTGCCCCGGCGGCGATCGCGGCGCGGGTGTTTTCCACCGCGCCGGGCAGGCCGAGCATGAAGTCGCCGAAATGCGCAGCAGCGGGCGCGGCGTTGGTGATGCGGGCGAAATCTTCGGGGCCGGTGAGCACGATGCCGGTGCCGCGCGCAGCCCTTGCACGCATGGCTTGGGGATATCCCATCGACCAGTCGAGGGTGATGCCGAAACGATCGACCGTCACTCCTGCCTTTCGGCATTGCTCATGCACTTCGCCGATCGCCGCCACGGTGCGGTCGACGCTTCTGAAGCCGATATGGGCGTGCTGCATGACGCGCTTTTCGGCCGCTGCCTTGCGCTTCCATGCGGCTTCGGACGGCATTCCGGTTTCACTAAGGAAGCGGCAGCCGCCGAGGCGCCAGTCGCGAGCCATGGCGCGCCCTTCGGCGAGGAGGTCGGCACCCGGCTTGAGACGCGGGTCGATGAGGGCGGGGCTGAGGTCAGCGATCATGATGCTTTGCGATCGAGGTGAGCTTCGACAATGAAACGGCCAATGATGGCGGCAAACCCTTCGGGGTCGGCGAGGGGATGAAAATGCGCACCGGGAACTGAAACAAACCGGGCATCCGGTATTGCCGCAGCGATCGCCTCCGAAAGGGCTGGCGGTGTCAGGATGTCGCCGGTGGCGGCAATCACCTGAACCGGGGCGTCGATACGCGGCAGATCGGCAAGGCGATCATGGTCGAGCAGCATGCGCACGCGTGCGGCAATGACTGTCAGCGGCGCCAGGGTGCCAGGGGCGGCGGCGACGGCTGCGTCGAGCTCCCCGGCATGCGTTTCGAGGTAGGACGGTTCGTGGCAGAGCACGTGGCCGAGGCGCTGGTAGGTTTCGGCCATGCCGGCCTCCAGCAGTTCGACGCGGGCGGTGAAGAGCATGCGGAAACGGGCGTCTGCGCGCGCCCAGGAGCTGCTGATCGTGTAGCTCAGGCCGAGATCCGCATGATCGAGCGCCAGCACCTGCGCGATCGCGCCGCCGGTGGAATGCCCGACAATGTGCGCCGGTCCGCCCGTCTGCGCCAGCAGGCCGGCTATGTCGCTGGCAATCA
This sequence comes from Mesorhizobium sp. M7A.F.Ca.US.011.01.1.1, assembly GCF_003998295.1. Lineage (NCBI taxonomy): Bacteria > Pseudomonadati > Pseudomonadota > Alphaproteobacteria > Hyphomicrobiales > Phyllobacteriaceae > Mesorhizobium > Mesorhizobium sp. M7A.F.Ca.US.011.01.1.1. The sequence continues at coordinate 36,084 of NZ_RZRT01000012.1, read as the reverse complement.
GGGGAATGGAGCAGGGGCTTTCCGGGCGATCGCTGCGACCGGCGCCGCGATGGTCGGTGACGATGATGCGATGGTCGGCTTCGAGAAGGCGTACCACGCCGGCCCAGAACCTTCCGTCACCGCCAAGTCCGGGGATGAGGATGAGGCGCGGGCCGGCGATTCCCGATGTCTCGTAGTGGATATGGCAGCCATCGGCGGCGGTGAAGAAGGGCATCAGCTGCGGCCCTCCCTGTCGAGCAACTCGCCAAGCGCCGCGACGAGACTGAGCGCCGTGAGCATCGAGGTTTTCGGATTGCTGGGCGAGGGCGCGTTGACGAACCGGAAGGAGGCGGTGCCGGCGGTGCTCTCAACTTCAATCTCATGTGTGTTGCCGGCAGCGTTCGGATCGGCAACCACGCTCACTGTGACCTTGTCGACGCCTGCCGCGAGCGCCACGGCGAAGGCGGCGTTGAGGTTTTTCGGATAGAGCTTTGCCGCTTGCGCGGGCGTGCCTTCGAAGAGGGATACCGCGTCGTGCTCGGCTGACAGGCCAAGGGTGGCAAGCTCGGCTCTCCAGGCTGCCGGTGGCTTGCGCGAGGTGTAGCGCACCCGCGCTTCGGGAAGTGCGGCTATCGCCCTGAGGTAGTCAAGGCCACCCAACGCGCCTGATGGCAGGACGAAGCGTGCGCCGCTATTTCGGCCGGCAGAGGTCAGCCGGGCGGCAAGGATCGGATCGGAGAAGGCACCGATCGAAGCGATGACGGTCGGCATGCCGGCGTCGAGAAGCGCGGGCACATAGGCGGCCACTGCCTGCTGACTTGCCGCCTCCACCACCGCCCTGGGGCGCGCGTCGATCAGCGCATCCAGCCGCGTAACAGTGCTGACATTTGCCGGCAGTGCGGGGCGGGTGCCTTCGCGCGTCAGCGCCACCCAGCGATATGAGTCCTGTGGGAAAGCAGAGACGATCTCGCGTGCGATCGTGCCGTAGCCGATGAGGCCGAGCGTCACCATCGGGGGGTCTTCAGGGGTTCTGTTTCAGGGGATCGAACTTGTCGGCAAGGTCTGCCCCGAACACCGTCTTGCGCTCGATCTCCAGGACGTTTTCCGGGCGCGGGAAATTGGACGGAACGCGGTCACCTGGCTTGCGCGGCTTGCCGATCAGGCGAAAGAAGTCCTCGAGCCCATTCGGCACGATCAACCAGATCCAGCGTAGGCGTGTCTCGCCGTCGTTGATGAACATGTGCCGGACATTCTTCGGCAGGAACACTACGCTGTCCGGTTCCAACGGATATTCCTTGCCGTCGATGACGGCTCGGCCATGGCCTTCGAGGACGTAGATCGTCTCTTCGTTGCGGTCATGCGTGTGTTCGCGCACATAGCCGCCAGGCGCCACTGATTGCGTGCCCAGTGCGAAGGGGTGCTCCATGCCGACGATATGCGGCGCGAGCGCGACGTCGATATGGCCGTTTGCCGGAACCGGCTGCCAGTAGCTTTCGCGCGTTTCGGTTCCGGAAACATGGATGCCAGAGGGTGCGGGTTGAAGGTGGGTGTCGTCCATGGCTCTGCCTGTCGAATGGAGCTGCGAAGGTCGTTCGGGCGCGCGTTACTGACCAGGAGAGATTACAGCGCAAAAAGTGTCGACACAATAGTAGACAGATCAAATTTCCTGCCTCTATAGTGCTGCGGTGGCGGTGGCAGGGGAATGCCGATGGGCGAGTATGACGTTCTGGTGATCGGTTCGGGATCCGCGGCCTGCTCGGCGGCGCTGCGGGCCGCCAAGGGTGGTCTCAAGGTGCTCGTCATCGAAAAGAGCGAATGGCTGGGTGGTACCTCGGCCATGTCCGGGGCCGGGGTCTGGATACCCGCCAACCATGTCGCGGCCGAAGCCGGCATCGCCGACAGCCGCGAGGACGCGCTTGCCTATCTGCGTGCGGTCGCGCCCGAAGGGTGGGAGCAGAAGGAAGATGCGCTCTGGGGCGCGTTCGCCAAGGCAGCGCCGGACATGCTGCGCTTCCTGTCCGTCAACACGCCGCTCGATTTTCGCCTGATCAACGAGCCGGACCCCTTTGCCGAAGCGCCAGGCGGCAAGCTTTACGGCCGCATGCTCTCGCCGAGGCCGCTCAGCCGCCGCATCCTTGGCAAGTTCGCACGGAGCTTGCGCCGCTCCACACTGCCGCACAGCTTCACGTATCAGGAGATCGTCGACCTCGATCTCTATCACCATCCCATCCGCGCCGGGTTCAAGGTCTGGCCGAAGCTTCTATGGCGGTGGCTGACGAATTCCGGCGGCCAGGGCACGGCCCTGATGACCGGGCTCATCAAGGGCTGCCTCGATGCGGGCGTCACATTTCAACCGGGAATGCGCGCCGTCACGCTGCTTCAGGACCCGGACTCGCGCATCGCCGGCGCGGAAGTGGAGAGCAAAGGCCGACGCACGAAGATCGTCGCGCGCCGCGGCGTTGTGATCGCCACCGGCGGTTTCGAATGGGACGCCGAGATGCGCGAACGCCACTTCCCCGGCGCGTTCGACCGGATTGGCAGTCCGCGCGGCAATGAGGGCGACGGCCAGAAGCTTGCGGCTTCCGTCGGCGCGCAGCTGGACCGCATGGACCAGGCGAACGTCTATCCCTGCCTGCCGACGCGCTACCAGGGAAAATCACACGGTTTGCCGATGACCTTCCAGGCCGAACCGCATTCGATCGTGGTCGATCGCCACGGAAAGCGATTTGTCAGCGAAAACGCCTTCAACATCGGCGAGGCGATCGATGCGCGCGGGCCGGATGGCGCCCCCATCCATCTGCCTTGCTATCTCGTCGGCGATCATCGTTTCCTCAAAACGTCGCTGCCTTTCCGCTGGTATGCCTCCTACGAGCGCGAATGGGTCAAGAAGGCCGACACGATCGCTGGCCTTGCCGCCAAGCTCGGATTGCCAGCAGCCGCGCTCGAGGAGACGATCGCGCGCTGGAACAGCTTTTGCGCAAAAGGACACGATACGGATTTCCACCGCGGTGAGAACGGCTGGGAGGCATACAAGGCGCATGGCCCCGATCGGCTGAAGCCGATCGACAAGGGGCCTTATATCGGCATGACGATCAATCGCTCGATCCTTGGCACCAAGGGCGGCGCCCGCACCAATGAGCGCGCGCAGGTGTTGAGGCCGGACGGTTCCATCATCCCCGGCCTCTATGCGGCAGGGCTTGCCATGGCCAACCCCATCGGCACGCGCGCCGTGGGAGCCGGCACGACGCTGGGTCCCAATCTGACATGGGGCTTCATCGCCGCCGAGACGATCCTGCATCAAAACAGGTGATCGGGAACTGAGCGATGTAAGGCGCGCGCTCACCATTGCCACGATCCGCTACTGTTCGTAGCCAAAACTGCGGGAAGTCTCCAGCCCCCGCGGCATGGCTCGATGCCGCTCGCGCTTCCCGACACTCGGAAGTAGGTCGTGAAATATATTTCAATATGTGAATTATATTGACAGCATGCGCCGAGGCTGTAATGTCCCGATCGTCGGCTTTCGGAGGAAGGTCGGCATCATCAAATCCATACGGCAGCGCTCGCTGAGCGCCTGCGACGGTCATTGAGGATGGCTTCGGCCAAGGGAGGAAACTTGCGCAAATTTCTGAGCACGCTCGTAATCGCGGCGGCTGCATCGACCTGCTTTGGGTCGATGCAGGTACGCGCCGAAACCCCCAACCCGTTCAAATGCGAGCCGGGTGAAAAATACGTCATGAACGTCATGGTCTCGGGCGTCGAATACTGGTTCCCGGTCTATGAAATGTTCAAGCAGGCCGGCCAGCAGTTCGGCTGCGAGACCGCCTATACGGGTACGCCGGAATACGACGTCAATAAGCAGATCGCGACCTTCGACCAGGCGCTGGCGCAGAAGCCTGCCGGCATACTGGTACACCCGATGAATTCCGATCCGTTCATCGAGCCGATCAACCGCGCCATCGAACAGGGCACCGCGGTGGTGACCTTCGCCGCCGACTCGCCGAATTCCAAGCGCGTCTCCTACATCACTTCCGACAACAATGCCGAAGGCACCTATGCCGCCGACGCCGTTGCCAAGGCGATGGACGGCAAGGGCGAATATGCGGTGCTGGAGAATCCCGGCCAGGACAACCACGACAAGCGCGTCAACGCCTTCGTTGCCCGCATGGAAGCCAAATGGCCTGACATGAAGCTCGTCGGCCGCGCCGCTTCGAACCAGGATCCGACCAAGGCCTATCAGGCGGTTCTGAGCCTGGCGCAGGCGCATCCTGATCTTGGCGCCGTGTTCATGCCGGAGGCCAACTCGGCCATCGGCGCTGCCCAGGCCGCCAAGGAAGGCGGTGGCAAGATACGCGTCATGCTCGCCGACGTTAATGCCAAGATCCTCGACATGATCAAGGCCGGCGAGATCTTCGGCTCGGTCAATCCAAACCAGGGTATGCAGGGCTATATGGGCTTCATGCTGTTGTGGATGGCCAAGCATCCCGGCCTGATCGACCCGATGAACGACGCCAAACGTTCGGATTTCAACCCGATGAGCGTGCCCTTCGTCGACAATGGCTTCTCCATCGTCTCCAAGGACAATGCGGACGACTTCTACTGGGACAAGTACCTCAAGCGTCGCGGCACCAAGGGCATCGAGGAATAGGCTCGATCTCGCCGCCCGGCCTCGGCATGGCCGGATTAACCGGGAAGGAGGCTTCGGCCTCCTTCCTCCCCCGCAGGTTCATCGCAGGAGCACGGCGTGACCCAGGCGCCCATTCTTGAAATCCGTGGCCTGTCCAAGGCGTTCGGCCCGGTGAAGGCGCTGAGCGACGTACGGTTCGAGCTGCGGCGCGGCGAAATCCATGCACTGTGCGGAGAGAACGGCGCCGGCAAGTCGACGCTGATGAACATGATCGCCGGTGTATTGCAGCCCGACGAGGGCGACATCCTGATCGATGGCGAGCGTGTTTCGATCCACTCGCCCGCGGCCGCCCAACGCCTCGGCATTGCGCTTGTTCACCAGGAAATCGCGCTGTGTCAGGACGCCACCGTTGCCGAAAACATCTACATGGCCGCGATCAACAGCCGGCGCGCGCCGCTGATGAATTTCCAGAAGCTCTACGCCGACGCCCAGAAAGTGATGGATCTTCTCGCACCCATTCCGGTGCGCACCAGGGTCGCGGATCTCTCCATTTCTAACCAGCAGCTTGTCGAGATCGCCAAGGCGCTGACGCTCGACTGCAAGGTGCTGATGCTTGATGAGCCGACCGCGGCGCTGACCGAAAGCGAAGCGCAGCGCCTGTTCTCGATCGTGCGCGGGCTCAAGGAGCGGGGCATTTCGGTGGTCTATATCAGCCACCGCATGGCCGAGATCTTCTCGCTGTGCGACCGCGTCACCGTCTTCCGCGACGGCCGCTACGTGGCGACCGATCAGGTCGCCGCCGTTTCACCTGACGATGTCGTGCGCAAGATGGTGGGCCGCGAAATCACGCAGCTCTATCCCGACAAGCTGGCGCCGCAGGCGCCTGGGCGCCTGCTTCTCTCGGTCGACAGGCTTTCCGATGGCCGCCGCTTCGCCGACGTCGATCTGCAGCTTCGCGCCGGCGAAATCCTGGGCATTGGCGGCCTGATCGGGGCCGGTCGCAGCGAGATCGCACAGACGGTCTGCGGCCTCAGGCCAATGACCTCTGGAACCGTCGCGCTTGAGGGAAAGCAGCTCCGGCTGCGCAGCTATGGCGATGCGGTCAAGGCGGGGCTGGTCTATCTCTCTGAGGATCGCAAAGGCTCCGGCGTATTCCTCGATCTGCCGATCGCGGCGAACATCTCCGCGCTCGACCTCGGCAGGCTGACCGGGCCACTCGGCCTGCTCGACCGCAAGGCCGAGGATCGTCAGGCGCGGGAACTGACCGGCAGGCTCGGCGTGCGCATGGCCGGCATCGAGGCTACCGTCTCGACGCTGAGCGGTGGCAACCAGCAGAAGGTCGCCATCGCCAGGCAGTTGTCCGTCAGTCCCAAGGTCATCATCATGGACGAGCCGACGCGCGGGATCGATGTCGGCGCCAAGGTCGAGATCCACCGGCTGCTGCGCCAGCTAGCGGGCAGCGGTGTCGGCGTCATCGTTATCTCGTCGGAACTGCCGGAGCTGATCGGTTTGTGCGACCGCGTCCTGGTGGTTCGCGAAGGCAGGATCGCCGGCGAACTCACCGCCGGCGAGCTCGGCGAGGAAGCCATCATCATGCTCGCCTCGGGCGTTCAGGACAGTTCAAATCAAAGGCAGGCCCAGAATGTCGCCTAGGGAATCAGGAGAAGCGCTCGTGCACGCCGAGATCAAGGCCGCCGGGCGGCGCATCAATTTCGCTCAGCTCGCCTCGATGCGCGAGGCCGGGCTGATCGTTATCATCCTGGCGCTGTGTATCGCCATGAGCTTCGCCTCGCCGCACTTCCTGACATGGGGCAATTTCCGCGCCATGCTGATGAGCTTTTCCATCGAAGGCATCGTCGTCGTCGGCATGACGATCCTGCTCATCGTCGGCGGCATCGACCTTTCCGTCGGCTCGGTCGTGTGTTTCTCGATGGTGGTCTCGGGTGCGCTGTTCCTCGCCGGCCTCGATCCCTGGACGGCAAGCCTGATCGGCATCGGCGTCAGCGCGCTGATCGGCGCGGCGATGGGCTTCTTCGTGACCGTGATAGGCCTCAATCATTTCATCACGTCGCTGGCGGCCATGGTCATCGTGCGCGGCATGTGCCTGGTGGTCACCAAGGGCACGCCGCTGTCGCTGTTCACACTGCCGCCGGCTTTCAAGGCCATCGGCCAGGGCAGTTTCAACAACATTCCCTATGTCATCCTGATCTTCATCGTCGTGGTGGCCATCTTCGACTTCCTGCTGCGTCGCGCCACGGCCTTCCGCAAGGTTTTCTACACCGGCTCCAACGAGAAGGCCGCGCAGTTCTCCGGCATCAGGACCAATCAGGTGAAGTTCTGGGTCACGGTGCTGTGCTCGACCCTCGCTGGACTGGCCGGCGTCATCTACATGGCGCGCTTTGGCGCGGCGACGCCGACCTTCGGCGCCGGCATGGAGCTCAACATCATCGCCGCGGCCGTCATCGGCGGCGCCTCGCTGAATGGCGGCTCGGGCACCATCTTCGGGGCAATCCTCGGCATGGCGCTGCTCTCGGTGGTGACGAGCTCGCTTATCCTGCTCGATGTCTCGGTCTATTGGCAGGACATGATCAAGGGATGCATCCTGCTGGCGGCGGTGTCGATCGATCACTTCCTGCACCGCAAAAAGTCCTGAACCTCAAAGGCGGCGAAGCAAGACCATGGCCCCTCCCAACACCCGCGACGACATCGCCGCTGTCCGCCAGATGCATCAGGCGCTGGTCCTGCATTATGTCGAAGGCAAGACCCAGGCCGAGATCGCCGGGGAACTCGGCCTCTCGCACGCCACCGTCAACCGGCTCATCAAGCGCGGCCACCAGCTCGGCCTCGTCGAGATCAAGATCAAGTCACCGATCGACCATCTGGTCGACCTGGAAGCGCGGCTGGTGGCGCTGGGCGGCATCGAGCGGGCGATGGTGGTTCCGTCGGTCTCCGAAAATCCGCACACGGCCCTGCAGCGCGTCGGCGAGGCGGCGGCTGGGCTGCTGCTCGACACCATCAAGGATGGCGACACGATTTCGATCACCGGCGGCAAGGGCGTCAGCGCGCTGGTCGCCGGTCTCAAGCCGGGGCGCCGCTACGACGTCGAAATCATTCCCGCCACCGGCCTGGTCCAGGGCAAGCACTACACCGACGTCAATCACGTCGCGTCGCTGATGGCCGACAAGCTCGGCGGCCGCGCTTACCAGATCCATGCGCCGTTGTTTGCCGACACCGCGCAGCAGCGCGAGATGCTGATGGGCATCAGTTCCGTCGCAGACGTGTTTCGCAAGGCGCGCGAGGCCGATGTCGCGGTGGTGGGTGTCGGCTCCATCCTGACCGACGATTCCAGCTACTACGACCTGCATCCGTCCTCGAATGCCGATCGCCAGGCGATCGAGAAGTCCGGGGCGACAGGCGAGCTGCTCGCCCATCTCATCGACCGTCAGGGCAAGCTCTGCAACTACTCGCTCAACCGTTCGCTGGTCTCGCTGACGCTGGACGAGTTCGCGACCATCCCGCGCTCGATCGGCATTGCAAGCGGCGCCAGCAAGGTCGCGCCGATCCTCGCCGCCCTGCGCGGCAACCATCTCGACACCATCGTCACGGACGAGGCCACGGGGCTCCAGATCCTCGATCTGGCCGAACAGGAGGCAGCATGAATTCTCGACAAATCCAGCGGCAGATCGGCAAGTCCGGCATATCGGCGTCGGCCGTGGGCCTGGGCACCTGGGCGATTGGCGGATGGATGTGGGGCGGCACCGACGAGAAGGAGTCGGTCAAGGCGATCGAAGCCTCGATCGATGCCGGCCTCAGCCTGATCGACACAGCGCCGGCCTACGGTCTGGGCCGCAGCGAGGCGATCGTCGGTACCGCCATCAAGGGCAAGCGCGACAAAGTGGTGATCGCGACCAAATGCGGGCTGAACTGGCATTCGGGCAAGGGCGGCTATTTCTTCGACCAGGACGGCAAGCCGGTGCATCGCTATCTCGGCGCCGACGGCATTGCCTATGAGGTCGAGCAGAGCCTGCGGCGTCTCGGCACCGATCATATCGACCTCTACATCACCCATTGGCAGGATCCGACGACGCCGATCGCCGAGACGATGGCGGTGCTGGAAAGATTGAAGGCGGCCGGCAAGATCCGCGCCATCGGCGCCAGCAACATCAGCGCCGAGGATCTCGGCCACTATATCGAAGCCGGCCAGCTCGATGCGATCCAGGAGCGCTATTCGATGATCGATCGCGAGATCGAAGGCAGCCTGCTGCCGATTGCTCGCGCGCACGACATCGCCACCCTCAGCTATTCGTCGCTGGCGCTGGGGCTGCTCACCGGCACGGTCGACCCCGGCCGCACATTCGGCGGCGACGACCAGCGCAAGGACAACCCACGCTTCTCCACAGCCAACCGGCAAAAGGTGGCAAGGCTGAAAGAGGCAATCGCCCCCATTGCCACTGGCCATCAAGCGTCGATGGCGCAGATCGTCATCGCGTGGACGCTCGCCCAGCCGGGCATCACTTTCGCCCTGTGCGGCGCGCGCAATCCCGAGCAGGCGCTCGACAATGCGCGGGCCGGCGCGATCACGCTTGCAGCGAGCGAGCTTGCCGCGATCGATGCGGCGGCAGCCGCGCACCTCACGGCGATGGTTGCCTGAGCAAAAAGGCAACTGTCCAATGAACCGTAGCCAAACAACAGCCGCTCTGCGCGACCGGCCGGACATTGCCGTGCTCGTCATCGGCGGCGGCATCAACGGCATCAGCGTCTTTCGCGAACTGGCCCTGCAAGGCGTCGATGTCGTGCTGGCGGAGAAGGGCGACTATTGCAGCGGCGCCAGCGCCGCCCTGTCGCGCATGGTGCATGGCGGCCTGCGCTACCTCGAAAACGGCGAATTCAAACTGGTGCGCGAATCGCTGCTCGAACGCGACCGGCTGCTGAGGAATGCGCCGCACTATGTGGCTCCGCTGCCGACCACGGTGCCGATCTTCGACATTTTCTCCGGTCTCGCCAACGGTGCGGTGCGTTTCCTGGGGCTGACGCGGCGGCCCAGCCGGCGCGGGGCGCTGGTTATCAAGGCCGGGCTGGCCATGTATGACCTTTTCACAGCCGCACGGCGTTTGATGCCGACGCACAGGTTCAGGGGCCGCGCGGAAACCTTGAAGACATGGCCGGCGATCAATCCGGCGATCCGCAATTCGGCGACCTATTACGACGCCTGGGTGAGCCGACCCGAGCGCCTCGGCCTGGAGATGCTGCTGGACGCCACGGCGAGCGCGGCGAACGCCCGCGCCCTGAACTACGCTCAGGCGTCGTCGACCGGCGACGGCCTTGTCATCACCGACACGCTGACCGGCGAAAAGTTGCCGGTGCGGCCGCAACTGGTCATCAACGCCAGCGGCGGCTGGATCGACCTGACCAACAAGGCCATCGGGGCAACGGTGCAGACTATGATGGGTGGCACCAAGGGCTCGCATCTGATCGTCGACAACAGCGAACTGTTCGACGCGCTCGGCGGCCACATGGTCTATTACGAGAACGAGGACGGACGCATCTGCATCCTGTTTCCCTATCTAGGCAAGGTGCTGATCGGCTCGACCGACATCCGGGTCGATGATCCGGACAAGGTCCGTTGCGAGGCGGACGAAATGCGCTACATCCTACAGTCTCTCGCCTTCGTCTTTCCCTCGATCAAGGTTGCCGACGACCAGATTGTGTTCCGCTTCGCCGGCGTGCGTCCTTTGCCGGCCAGCGAGGACAGTTTTACGAGCCGCATACCGCGAGATCACTTTTGCGAGTTCGTGGAAGCAAGCGGGCATCTGCCGGCGACGTTGTGCATGATCGGCGGCAAGTGGACCACCTTCCGTTCGTTTGGAGCGCTGGCCGCCGACATGGCGCTGAAGCGGCTCGGCCTCGCGCGCAGCAAGGGCACGCAGGACATGGCCATCGGTGGCGGCCGTGGTTTTCCGGCCGACCCGCAGGTCTGGTGCGCATCATTCGCTGGCGAGCATGGCCTGCCGGTCGAGCGCGCGCACACACTTCTGCAACGCTATGGCACGTCGGCCAGGGATTTCGTTTCGCACCCGGCGGGCGAACAGATGCTGCCCCAATCGGACTATTCGGCAAGCGAGATAGGGCGCATCATCGAGCGCGAGCAAGTCGAGTGCCTCGCCGACCTGTTCCTGCGCCGCACCACCATCGCCATTTCGGGCGGTCTCAGCTTCGACCTCGTCAATGCCGTTCTCGACATGCTGGCGGCGCACAAGGGCTGGAGCGCCAGCGAGGCCGCCACCGAGCGCTCGACCTTCCTCACCTTGCTGGCCTACCGGCACGGCATCGATCTCCAGACGCATCAAAGGAGCGCCCTATGCGCGTAAACAAGAAAGTCCGCATGAACCGTCTGTTCGGCGGCGGCCGCTGTCTCGACGTCGCCATCGATCACGGCGTCTGCAACGAGCCGAGTTTCCTTGCCGGGCTGGAAGACATGGCCAGCGTCGTCAACCAACTGGTCAAGGCCGGCCCCGACGCCATCCAGATGAACTACGGCCAGGCCGACCTGCTGCAGGCCGTGCCTGGCAAGGACAAGCCGGCGCTGGTGATGCGCATCGACATGGGCAATCCCTATAACAGGATACGCCACCGAGCGATGTGGGCGGTGCTGCAGAACGAAGCCGAGCCCTTGCTTGGCGCCATCGAGATGGATGCGGCTTGCGTCGTGGTCAATCTGTTCATGCTGCCCGACGAGCCGGACCTGTTCCGGCAATGCGTGCAGAACATCGCCCGCGTGCGCGCGGATTGCGAGAAATACGGCCTGCCGCTGATGATCGAGCCGCTGGCCATGCTGCCGGTCGCAGAGCATGGCGGCTACATGGTCGACGGCGATGCCGAAAAGATCGTCACCTTGACCCGGCTTGCCCGCGAGATGGGTGCCGATATCGTCAAGGCCGATCCGACCACCGATGCCAACGACTTCCACCGCGTCGTCGAGGCGGCGCGCTGCCCGGTGCTGGTGCGCGGCGGCGGCAAGGAGGATCTGCGTGCCGTGTTCGACAAGTCGGCTGCCTTGATGGCGCAGGGTGCGCTTGGCATGGTCTATGGCCGCAACATCTACCAGCATGCCAACCCGAGCGCCGTCGTGCGCGGGCTGATGGCGATCATTCATGACGATGCCGATGGCGGCGTGGCCTGGGATCTGTACAACCAGGCATAGGCTGCGGCCTCGGGAGGCGCCAATGGCAAGCTACATCCTCGGCCTCGATGCCGGCAACACCGTCATCAAGGCCATCCTCTTCGACTTGTCCGGCCGCGAGCTGGCATTCGCCGCCCGTGACGGCCGCTCGTCCATGCCAAAGCCCGGACATGTCGAACGCGACCTCGACGAACTCTGGCGCAACGCGGTTTCGGTCATCGGCCAATGCATCGCTGAAGCCGGTATCGACACCGGCGAGATTGTTGCCATCGGCTGCGCCGGCCATGGCAACGGGCTCTACGCGCTCGATCGCGATGGTGCGCCATTGATCGGCATCCAGTCGCTCGACACACGCGCGGTCGGCATCGTCGCCGAATGGGCAAAAGAGAATGTCGGCGACCGCACCTATGCACATTGCCTGCAACGGCCGTGGGCGGCGCAGACGCCGACCCTGCTTGCCTGGCTCAAGCGCTTTTCGCCGGCTTTGTTTGCCAGCATCGGAACTGTGTTCCTGTGCAAGGATTTCGTCGTCAACCGCCTGACCGGCGCGCGCAGCAGCGATACTTCAGATATGTCGGGCTGCGGCCTGCTGCAGATGCAGGACCGCCGCTACGAGCCGGACCTGCTTGCCGCCTATGGGCTCGGCGATTGCCTGGACCTGCTGCCGCCAGCGCTGGAATCGGCCGACATTGCCGGTCATGTCAGCGAGGACGTAGCGGCCCTGACGGGACTTCGCGCCGGCACGCCGGTCGTCGCCGGGCTGTTCGACGTCGTCGCCAGTGCGGTCGGTTCGGGCGTGACCAGAACCGGTGCGGCCTCGGTCATCGCCGGAACCTGGAGCATCAACCAGGTCATCACCGACGAACCGATCCGCGACCCTTCGATCTTCATGCTGTCGACTTTCGATCGCCAGCGCTATCTGGCGATCGAATCCAGTGCGACCTCGGCCGCCAATCTCGAATGGATCGTTCGCGAATTCCTCGAACATGGCGGCGAAGCCGGCAAGTCGCCGTTCGAATTGTGCAGCGAACTGGTGGCGTCAGTCGATCCCAACAGCGACATCCCGATCTATCATCCCTTCCTCTACGGCTCGCAGCAGAATGGCCATGCGCGCGCCGGGTTCTACGGCATCGCCGGCTGGCACAGCCGGGCCCATCTGCTGCGTGCGCTGTTCGAGGGCGTCGCCTTCGAGCACAAGCGCCATGTCGAGACCTTGCACAAAGCGGGCGCTGATTTCGACCAGGTGGTGCTGTCCGGCGGGGGCTCGCGCAGCAGCGTCTGGCCGCAGATATTCGCCGATGTGCTCGGCGTGCCCGTCACCGTGGCGCGCAGCCGCGAAACCGGCGCCCTGGGAGCGGCGATCGCGGCGGGCACCGGCGTCGGCATCTTCGCGGACTACAGCGCAGGTGCCGCCGCCATGACTGCGGCCGCTCGACATTTTGTACCCAACGAGGCGGTTGCCGACGCGTATGCACGGCGGTATCGACTGTACGGCGAGATCAACCAGGCGATGACCCCGATGTGGGAGCGCATCGCCGGACAGCAGGCGCGCACGTGACCGAAGCTCCACCGTCCCCGTTCGGCAGTTACGATTACGTCATCGTCGGTGCCGGCTCCGCCGGCTGCGTGCTCGCCAACCGGCTTTCGGCCGATCCGAGCAACAATGTGCTGCTGCTCGAGGCTGGCGGCAGTGACCGTTATCACTGGGTCGATATCCCGATCGGCTACCTCTTCTGCATGGGCAATCCGCGCACCGACTGGATGATGAAGACCGAGCCGGAAGCCGGTCTCAATGGACGCAGCCTCAACTATCCGCGCGGCAAGGTGCTCGGCGGCTGTTCATCGATCAACGGCATGATCTACATGCGCGGCCAGGCTACCGACTATGATGGTTGGCGTCAGGCCGGCAATGCCGGCTGGGGCTGGGACGACGTGCTGCCCTATTTCCTCAAATCGGAAGACTATCACGGCGGTAAAGGCGCCATGCACGGCAGCGGCGGCGAGTGGCGGGGCGAACGGCAGCGGCTGTCGTGGCCGATCCTCGACGCCTTTCGGGACGCTGCCGAGGAACTCGGCATTCCGCGCACCGAAGACTTCAACACCGGCACCAATGAAGGCTCGGGCTATTTCGAGGTCAACCAGAAGAAGGGCGTCCGCTGGAACACATCGAAGGCCTTCCTGCGTGGCATCGCGGCGCGCAAGAACCTGCGCGTGGTGCTCGGCGCGGAGACCGAACGGCTCGAATTCGACGGCCGGCGCGTCACCGGACTGGTTTTCCGCCAAGGCGGCCGCCTGCATCAGGTCCGCGCCGGACAGACGATCCTTGCAGCCGGCGCCATCAACTCGCCGAAGCTGCTCGAACTGTCGGGGGTGGGCGACCCCGACCTGCTCTCGGGCATCGGCGTGGATGTTCGTCATGCCTTGCCAGGCGTCGGAGAAAACCTGCAGGACCATTTGCAGATCCGCACCGTCTTCAAGGTCGCCAACACTGCGACGCTCAACCAGCGCTACCACAATCTGGTCAGTCGCGCGTCGATGGGGCTGGAATACGCGCTCAAGCGCAGCGGGCCGCTGTCGATGGCGCCAAGCCAGCTCGGCATATTCGCCAGGAGCGATCCGCGCCTCGCAACGCCCGATCTCGAATACCATGTGCAGCCGCTGAGCACCGACCGTCTGGGCGAGCCGCTGCATCGCTTTCCCGCGGTCACCGTCTCGGTCTGCAATCTGCGCCCCGAAAGTCGGGGCAGCGTGCACATGGGTTCAGCCGATGCGCGGGAGGCGGCGAAGATCCGCCCGAACTATCTTTCCACCGAGGGGGACCGCAGCGTGGCCGTCGCGTCGTTGCGCCATGTCCGCAGTCTGATGAAGGCACAGGCGGTGGCGCGCTTTGCGCCGGAAGAGATGCTGCCCGGCACGCAGTATGACAGCGACGAAGAGCTCATCCGCAAGGCCGGCGATATCGGCACGACGATTTTCCACCCCGTCGGCACCTGCAAGATGGGTTCGGATACGATGGCGGTGGTCGACGAGGCCCTGCGTGTTCACGGGCTTGGCGGGCTGCGCGTGGTCGATGCCTCGATCATGCCGACAATCGTCTCGGGCAACACCAACTCGCCGGTCGTCATGATCGCGGAAAAGGCAGCCGAGATGATCCTGCAAGAGGCCCGCTGACCGCCATCGGCTTCAAGCCGCGGCAACACTGCGCGATCGCCGTCTCTCGGCCGCCGCGAGCAGATCGACGAAGGTGCGCACCTTGGCGGGCCGGAACCGGGCCGGCGGAAAGACCGCGTGGATGCCGCCTGACGGCAGGCTCCAGTCGGCAAACACCGGCACCAGCCGGCCCTCGGCGATATCGTCGCTGACGCTGTAGTCCGGAAAGATGCCGAGCCCGATGCCGGCGAGCACGCAAGCCAGGGCGGCCGGGCTCTTGTCGCACATGACGACCGGATTGAGTTCGGTCAGCACCGTTTCGCCGTCCCTGGAAAACAGCCATTGGCCGATGCCGCGCAACTGGGTGTTGCCGACCCAGGCCAGCGATCTTGCCTGGCGCGGCGTCACGTCGGGCGGCAGGCTCGCCGCGAAGCCAGGGCTCGCCACCACGATCTGCCGGATCGTCCCCAGGCGCCGCGCCTGGTTCGAGGAATCGGTGAGCCAGCCGACGCGGATGCCGAGATCGATCTGCTCGTCCACCAGATTGCTGACGGCGTCGTCGAAGATCGCCTCGACGCGCATATGCGGGTAGGTTCTGAGATAGGCCGCCATGACCGGAGCCACCATCTTGGTGCCGTAGTCGAGTGGCGCCGTCAGCCTCAGCGTTCCGCTCGGTTCGACGGCTCCGCGCGAGATTTCGCCATAGGCCGCCTCCGCTTCGCGCAGGATGATCATCGCGCGGTCATAAAAGAGGCGACCCTCTTCGGTCGGCGTGACACGCCGGGTCGTGCGCTGCAGCAGCGTTGCGCCCAGCTCCTCTTCGAGCTTGCCGATCTGATGGCTGACCACGGCCTTGGCGACGCCAAGCCGGTCGGCCGCGGCAGTGAACGATCCGGTTTCCATCACCGTGGTGAAATAAGCCAGCCGATTGAGGTTCAGAAGTTCGGCCAAGCTGGCTGCCTTTGTATGATCAGATCAGACAGTTTGTATAATTGGGCGCCATTTATCGCAAGGCCGCCGTCTGCCACATATCAACGACGGCCTTGACGAGTCCGGTGGCCGGGCAGGAATGGCAGCGACCATGAGCAATTCAGAAGTGACCTATCTTTTCGATCCGCTCTGCGGCTGGTGCTATGGCGCCACCCCTATGCTCGACCGGTTGTCGGCCACCGGCGTGCGCGTCGAACTGCTGCCGACCGGCCTGTTTTCCGGCGCCGGCGCGCGGCCGATGGATGAAGGTTTTGCAGCGCATGCCTGGGCGAACGACCAGCGCATCGAGCGCCTGACCGGACAATCGTTCACGCCGGCCTATCGGCACAATGTCCTCAATGTCCGTGGGACCCTGCTCGACTCACATGCCGCCACACTCGGTATCACTGCCGCCGGCCTGGAAGATCCCAGCCGCCGGCTTGCCGCGCTGAAGACGGTGCAGCATGCGCGCTATGTAGAAGGACGCGATGTCGTGACGATCGGCGGTGTGGCCGAGGTGCTCGCCGCCGCCGGCATGGCGGACGCCGCCGAAATGCTCAAGGCGCCGACCGAAACATTGCTGACGGCTCACCGCGAGATGGTCGGCCGCGGCCGCGCGCTGTTCCAGCGCCTGCATGCCGATGGCGTGCCTTCGCTGGCGGTCATCCGCAACGATGCGCCCCGGCTCATCGGTTCGAACGCACTGTTCGGCAGCTTCGACAATCTCGTCGCCCATATCGCGGCGGCGTGATCCCATCCTCCAGAAAACCTGCAACAAGAAGTAAGGAAACAAACATGGCAAAAGTCGCTCTCATTGGTGCATCGGGTGCTTTCGGTTCGCGCCTTCTCAGGGAACTCTCCGATCGCGGCCATACCGTCACCGGCATTGCGCGCAACCCGGAAAAGATCGCCGCGCTTCCGGGCGTGACGGCCAGGAAAGGCGATGTCTTCGACAGACAAGGTCTCGCAGACCTGATCCGCGGCCATGACGCGGTGATCAGCTCCGTGCATTTCCTGGACAGCGATGCCGATACGCTGATCGAGGCGGTGCGTGCCTCCGGCGTGAAGCGCTATCTCGTCGTCGGCGGCGCCGGCAGTCTCGAAGTCGCACCGGGCAAGCGGCTGGTCGATAGCCCCGACTTCCCGGCGATCTACAAGGCAGAAGCGCAGAAGGGCGCCGACTTCCTGGACAGATTGAAGACGGTCAGCGACCTCGATTGGACGTTCCTGTCGCCATCCGCCATGTTCGTGCCTGGCGAGCGCACCGGCAAATTCCGCCTCGGCAAGGACGCGCTTCTCGCCTCCGACAAGGGGAGCAGCATTTCCTTCGAGGACTACGCGATCGTCATGGTCGACGAGATCGAGAAGCCGGCCCACATCAGGCAGCGCTTCACCGTCGGCTACTGAGCGAACGGGTGGTGGCGGCCGGAACTCAATCGAGGCCGGCCGACGCCAGCCGCATCAAGATTTCGCGGACGGCGACGCCCCGGTAGGTCATCGGTGACGACGCCGTCCCGTCTCGGTGCCTTGGGCAAAGCAAATGCTGGGCTGTCATGCCTGCGATCCCACTTTTCGGGATCATGGTCCGGCCCGGTTCAATCTTGGCGCGGCCGCCACCAGCGCCTTGCCGATGGCTGATTGCGGCGCGTCGATGACGGTTTGGGCATCGCCGTTCTCGGCAATTCGGCCGGCATCGAGAAGGATGACGCGGTGGGCGACCGACCTGATGACGCCGAGATCATGTGAAATGAAGAGATAGGCGATCTTTTCCTGGCGTTGCAGGTCGAGCAAAAGCTCGAGGATCTCCCCGCGCACGGAGACGTCGAGAGCCGACACCGCCTCGTCGAGCACGATCAGCGACGGCTTCGTGGCGATGGCGCGGGCAATGGCGACGCGCTGCCGCTGGCCGCCGGAGATCTCGTGGATGGCGCGTGGGGCGAGATTAGCCGTCAGCCCGACGCGCTCCAGCAAGGCGGCGGTGCGGCGCGGGCGCTCGGCGCGGGAGGCGATGCCATGGATGCGCAAGGGATCGTCGAGCACACGCGCCACCGTGGCGCGCGGATTGAAGGCGGCCAATGGGTCTTGGAACACCATTTGCAGGCGTGCGCGGCGTGCGCGCAGCGCGGCGCCGCTCAAGGCCAGGAAATCGTCGCTTTCGAATTCGATGCGTCCGTCGTCCGGCTCGATCAATCGCAGCACCAACCGCGCGATCGTCGACTTGCCGCTGCCGGAAGGTCCGGCCACCGCAAGTGTCTCACCGGGGTCGATGTGAAAGGAGACATCGTCGACGGCAGCGATGGTCTTGCCGCCGCGACGGTAGCGCTTGGTGAGGTTGGACACCGCCAGCAGGCTCATGCGTGGAGCCTGGCTCGGTTCAGCAACGGCTTGGTGTCGAGGCCTATATGGGCGTCGAGCAATGCACGCGTATAGGGCTGGGCCGGGGCGCCGACAATCTGCGCCGTCATGCCAAGCTCGACCAACTGGCCATGACGGAAAACGGCGATGCGCTCGGCAAGTTCGGCCGCCAGCGCGATGTCATGGCTGATGAACAGCAGCGTCATGCCGTCCTCGTTCACCAGTCGTCTGATCAAGGCGACGATCTCGGCCTGCACGATGGTATCGAGCGCGCTGGTCGCTTCGTCGGCGATCAGCAACTTCGGACCGGCCGCAATGGCGGCGGCGATCGCCACACGCTGCTTCTGGCCGCCGGAAAGCTGATGTGGGAAGGCGCGCAAGGCCGAGTCCGGGTCGGGCAAGCGGACGCGCTCCAGCAGGCTTTTGGCTTTCGCGTATGCTTGTGACCAATCGAGGCCGAGATGCGTGTGGGCAACTTCGGCGATTTGCTTGCCGATGGTCATGACAGGATCGAGGCTGGCGGAGGGGTCCTGGAAGACGAAGCCGATGTCGCGGCCGAGGCGGGGGATTTTGTTGAGTTCGGATTTGAAAGGTTGGCATTCCGTCACACCCCCCTCTGTCCTGCCGGACATCTCCCCCGCAAGGGGGGAGATCAGCAGCTTCGCCGACCGCTCCCCTTCCGCGACATTGGTGATTGGCGAAGGCAGAGGTGAGAGCGTAATCTCCCCCCTTGCGGGGGAGATGTCCGGCAGGACAGAGGGGGGTGCCTTGGCGCCCGATGAGGACAAAAACCAATCGATGCGACCTCCAACCTTGGCAGAAGCCGGCAGTAGCCCCGCGAGCGCCAGTGCCAGCGTGCTTTTGCCCGAACCGCTTTCGCCGATGATGGCGAGGCGCTCGCCAGTAGCGATGTCGAGGTTGATACCCTTCAACGCCGTCACCTCGCTGCCGTCGCGGCGGTAGATCACCGTCAGGTCGCGGATTGTTGCCAAGGTGGTCACGACAGGCCTCTCCTGACCGCCGTCGTCTCGACGATGCCTTCACCGGCGAGGTAGACGCCGAGCACGGTCAGCACCAGCGCTATGCCCGGGACGATCGACAGGAAGGGTGCGGTGCGCAGGACAGCGCGGCCTTCGGCGATCATGCCGCCCCAGGTGACCCGGTTGGGATCGCCGAGGCCGAGGAAGGACAAGGCCGCTTCGGTGAGGATCGCGGCGGCGACGATCACCGACGACATCGCCAGCACCGGAGGCAAGGCATTGGGCAGCACCTCGCGAAAGGCGATCGCCAGCGGGTGCATGCCGATGACCCTGGCACCAGCGACATAATCGCGTTCGCGAATGGAGAGGACTTCCGCGCGGGCCACTCTGGCAGGCCCCGTCCAGGTGCCGAGCGCGATGGCAATCACGACGACACCGAGCGACGGTCCAACGACGCTGACGAAGGCCAGCGCCAGCAGGAAGCTCGGCACGATCTGAAAGGCGTCGGTGATGCGCATCAGCACCTCGTCAACGAGGCCGCCGGCAAAGCCGGCCAATGTGCCGATCACCGCGCCGACGACGAGGGCGGCGGCCGCGGCCGCGAGCCCGACAGTCAGCGATGTTCGGGCGCCATGAAAAAGCTCGGCCAGCACGTCGCGGCCAAGCCGGTCGGTGCCGAGCGGCAGCGACCAGTCCTGGAACGGCGGCAGCAGCGCCGGCCCGGCAATCGCTTGCGGGTCGCCGGGGAACAGCAGCGACGCCAACAGCGCCATGGCGATCAGCGCCGCCAGGAGGATGGCGCCGGCGACCGCCTCGGGCGTGCGCAGAAAGCGGCGGAGCGGGCTCACGCACCGGCCTCGCTAGCGCCTACGCGCGGATCGAGGAAGGCGTAGGCGATGTCGACGAGCAAATTGATGACGATGACCAGGAGGGCGCTGGTGAGGATAATGCCGAGCAGAAGCGGCGTATCGCGGGAGGCGACTGCCTCCTGCGCCAGCCGGCCGAGGCCGGGTACGGAAAAGACGCTCTCGATGACGACGCTGCCGCCGAGCATCTGCGCCGACTGCAGGCCGAGCATGGTGACCAGCGGCAGCAGCGCATTGCGGGCGACGTGGGCGAGCACGATGCGACGGCGTGACAACCCTTTGGCGCGTGCGGCCAGGACGAAATCCTGCCGCCAGACCTCGGCCATGCCGGCGCGCATCATGCGCAGATAGAGCGCCAGATAGATGAAGCCGAGGGCGGAAACGGGCAGGATAAGATGGACAGCGATGTCGGCGGCGCGATCAAGGCCGGTCTTGTCCGAGGCCAGGGTTTCGATGCCGCCGATCGGCAGCCAGCGCAGGTCGACGGCAAAGACGACGATCAGCACCAGTCCGAGCCAGAAACCCGGCACGGCATAGAGCGCCAGTGAGCCGATCGACAGGAAGCGATCGCGGAAACTGCCTGGCCGCGCACCGGCATAGATACCGAGTGCCGAGCCGAGCCCGAAGGAAAGCGCGGTGGCGCTGACCATCAAAAGCAGCGTGTTGGGCAGGCGTTCGAGGATCACATCGCGGATCGGCCGGGAGAAGGTCACCGACTGCCCGAGATCGAGATGCAACAGCGCCCAGAGATAGTTGGCGAGCCGCGTCAGCTCCGACTGGTCGAGACCCCAGCGATGGCGCAACAGCTCAATCATGCCGGCGTCGCCGCCGGTCGAGACGATATAGGCGTCGACCGCGTCGCCGGGAGCTGCTTCGAGCAGCAGGAAGGTGCCGATGACGACGATCAGCAGCACGAAGATACTGCCGACCAGGCGATGGCGAAGCAGGGCGAGGGCGCGGGTCATGGGGGCGTCGGAGCGATACGCTGGCCAGGATTGCGCCTAGGCGCCCCCCTCTGTCCTGCCGGACATCTCCCCCTCAAGGGGGGAGATTGGCTGTCATTTTCGGAGCCGCCAATCTTCGACGTTGCCGGCAAATCAGCCGACGTTGCGGCCAGCCAATCTCCCCCCTTGAGGGGGAGATGTCCGGCAGGACAGAGGGGGGCCTCGTAGAACGCAGCCTCCAAGATCATTCCGCGAACTTTCATCCGCGCAATTCTGTCACGATTCCAAATACGTGTCCGCCCAGTTCGACACTGCCCAGCGCGGGTTGTTGGCGATGTTGCCGACAGTGTCGCGCGCGACGCTGATAAAACTCCATTCGGCGACGTTGATCAGTGGCAGGTCGGTGGCCACCTCCTTCTGGAATTCCTTGTAGAGGTCGGTGCGGGCAGTGGTGTCGAGCGTCTCCGATGCCTTGGCGATGAGCGCATCGAGCACGTCGTTCTTGTAGCCGCCCTGGTTGGAGAACGGCACGCCGTCCGGAATGCCGCTCTGCACCAGGATGGTGGTCGAGATCGCCGGGTCGCCGCGGAACACCGGCGGGCCGACCGCGAGGTCGAAGGCGTGGTCGGTGTAGACCGCCTTGATGTGCGCGGCCGAGTCGTTGTTGACGAGCTCTGCGTCGATGCCGATGGCGGCGAGCGCCTGGCGCAGATAGTCGCCGAACTGCTTGGTCTCATTGAAATAGGGCGCCGGCAAAAGCTTCAGCGAAAAGCGGTCGCCGTCGGCGCCTTTCTTGTAGCCAGCCTCGTCGAGCAGCGCGTTGGCCTTGGCAACGTCGAAGGCATAGGTCGGCACATCGGCGGTGTAGAATTGTGCATCGTTCTTCGGCACCGGACCGGTGGCTGTCGCGGCATAGCCGAGGAACACCGTCTTGACGACGAAATCCTTGTCGATGGCATGCGCGATCGCCTGCCGCACTTTCACATCGGCCAGCTCCTTGCGGCGATGGTTGATCTCGACGACGAGCTGATAGGTCAATCCCTCATAGCCCTTGGAGATCACCTTCAGGCCCGGCACTTTCGAGATGCGGTCGAGGTCGGCCAACGGCACGGCGGAAAAGGCCGCCAGCTGGATCTCTTCGGCCTCCAGCGCGCTTGCAGCCGACGTGCGATCCGGCAGCACCTGATAGATGATCTCGTCGAGATAGGGCTCGTCCTTGCCCCAGTAGTCGGTGTTCCTGGTCAGCCGGTAATATTGGCCGGCCTTGTACTCGCCGAATTTGAACGGCCCGGTGCCGACGGGCGCGTTGTTGGCCGGGTTGTCCTCGATCTTCCCGACCTCATAGATGTGCTTCGGCACCACGCTGCTCAGCGCCGGCAGCGCGTTGCGGATCAGCTGGAACGGCGTCGGCTTGGCGAATTTGAAGACGGCGGTGAGATCGTCCGGGGTGTCGACGCTGGCCAGATCCTTGAACACGGTGCGGCCGAGATTCTGCAGCGGCTTCCAGATCTGCAGCGCCGAAAAGGCGACGTCGGCCGAGGTGAACGGCTTGCCGTCATGCCATTTGACGCCGTCGCGCAGTTTGAACGTCACTGAGAGCCCGTCGGCGGCACCTTCCCAGCTCAGCGCCAGCCGTGGTGCGAGCCCGTCCTTGCCCTCGAAGGAGGCTTCGGCCAGCGTTTCGACGATCTTGCTGGAGATGAAGAAGACGCCGTTGGAGGCGACGATCGCCGGGTTGAGGTTGCGTGGTTCGGAATCGGCGGCAAGCACCAGCCGCCCGCCCTTCTTCGGTGTCTGAGCCCAGCCTGATGTCGGCATTGCGGTAGAGGCCAGCAGCATTGCCGAACCGGCAAGCATCGTGCGTCTGGAAATCGTGAAACCTGACATGATCGAACTCCGTCCTCTCCGCGACCCGTCGGGTGCGCCAATACCCCTCGGACGCCGGCAAGCCCGCCAGCATCCCTTGCGGCGGCGATTATGAGCCTTGCCGAGGGTTTCGCCAGAGACGGAATTGGCGCATCCTCGCTTGGCTTTGAAATTTTCGTCCGCTGGACCAGTTTGGAGGGCGTGGCTCAATTTGATCATTCTGGTAGGACCAGATTGATTGAATGTGTGACGAATGACAACACAGAGACGTAGAGAGGCGACATTTTATCTCTTTCTGGCTGGACCAGAATGGGCAAAATGGTGCAAATTTGACCACTGCCAAGGGATCGGAGTGGAACAGCGGCGATCCGGCTATTCAGGGAGAGAGAAATGAACATTGCTCCGGGCAAGAATGCGGTCGGCAACATCCCGTTCGACCAGGCAAGGGTCGACCGGCTGATGGAGGAGGCCGGCATCGATGTGCTGCTCGCCACCTCCAAGCACAACACGCAATATCTTCTGGGCGGTTACAAGTTCATCTTCTTCGCCGCCATGGATGCGATCGGCCACAGCCGGTATCTGCCGATCGTCGTGTACGAAAAGGGCGGGCCGGACCATGCCGCCTATATCGGCAACCGCATGGAGGGCGGCGAGCATCAGAACAACCCGTTCTGGACGCCGACGCTGCACGCCGCCTGCTGGGGCACGCTCGATGCTGCCAATCTCGCCGTCGAACATCTGCAGAAGATCGGCAAGGCCGGCGCCCGCATCGGCATCGAGCCCAGCTTCCTGCCGTCGGACGCCTATACGCTGATCCGCAAGGCGTTGCCGGACGCCAGACTGATCGATGCTACCGATATGCTGGAGCGCATGCGCGCCATCAAGACCGATGCCGAACTGGAGAAGCTGCGCACGGCCTCCGAACTGATCACCGATTCCATGCTGGCGACCATTGCCTGGGCGCGCGAAGGCACGACCAAGGGCGAGATCATCGAACAGCTGCGGCGCGAGGAAACCAATCGCGGCATTCATTTCGAATATTGCCTGCTGACGCTGGGCTCCAGCCACAACCGCGCCGCTTCACCGCAGGCGTGGAAGCAAGGCGAGGTGCTGTCGATCGATTCCGGCGGCAATTATCACGGCTATATCGGCGACCTTTGCCGGATGGGCATCCTCGGCGAACCGGATGCCGAACTTAGAGATTTGCTGGCCGAGGTCGAGACGGTGCAGCAGGCGGCCTTCTCCAAGGTCAAAGCGGGCACGCTGGGCGGCGACATGATTTCGCATGCCGAGGGCGTGCTGAAGGCTTCGAAGGTCGCGGCCTACACGGATTTCTTCGCCCATGGCATGGGGTTGATCACGCATGAGGCGCCGTTCCTGATGACCAACCACCCGGTGACCTATGAAGGCACCTATGCGGCCAAGCCGCTGGAGAAGAACATGGTGCTTTCGGTGGAGACAACCATGCTCCACCCGACGCGCGGCTTCATCAAGCTGGAGGACACGCTGGCGGTCACCGACACCGGCTATGTGATGTTCGGTGATCGTGGCAGGGGATGGAACAGGGGCGGGATTTTATAGAACCCAAGGCTGGCGCTGCCCCTCATCCGCCTGCCGGCACCTTCTCCCCGTATAGTGACGGGGAGAAGAGGGCAGCCGCGCCCTCGGCACCTATTTGCGGCGTTGAAAACTAGCGAAAGCGCCGATGACTGCGTCTTTCTCCCCGTCACTATACGGGGAGAAATGTCCGGCAGGACAATGAGGGGCAGCGCTACCCTAGAACGAGTTCATCACTGCCCCGCCGGAATCAGCCTGAAATCCGGCAGCTCGCGCAAAACCAGTTCAGGCCCGGCCGGCGAATAGACGACGAACAGCTGCATCGGCCCATCGCCGGTGTTGAGCGTCGAATGAAAGCGGCTTTCCGGCACATAGATGGTGCAGCCGGGGCCGACTTTTGCCACCACCGGATTGCCCTTTTCGTCCTCGACCATCTGCTCGCCATGACCGGAGATGACGAAGATGATTTCTTCCGCGCCCGGATGGTTGTGGCGCGTGTGGCCCTTGCCGGAAGGCAGGTCGACGACGCCGCCGGAAAAGCGGGTTGCGCCATTCACTTCGGGCGCCACCGTCAGCGCCAATTTTCCCCAGTCGAAGCCGAAGGCGCTGACGTCCTTCGGGTAGACAAACATTTTGCTCTTGTCGGTCATCTCTCTCATCCCTTCTTTTTCTTCGTGGTCTTCTGGCCACCAAGTGTCACCGATTTGAAATCAGCGGTCTGTCTGGCGATCGCAGCTTCCGCCGGCAGCCGTTCCATCGAGCTGGCGCCATAGAAGCCGTGCAGGCCCTTGGCATGGGAGAGGATGTAACGGGCGTCGTCGGGCATCGAAATCGGGCCGCCATGGCAAAGCAGGATGACATCCTTGCGCACCGAGCGCGCGGCATTGGCGATGGCGTCGATCTCCTGAACGCAGTCGTCGAGCGACTTGGCTGACGTGGCGCCGATCGAGCCGCCTGTCGTCACACCCATATGGGCGACGACGATGTCGGCGCCGGCTTTTATCATGGCGCGGGCCTCGTCGGGGTTGAAGACATAGGGCGTGGTCAAGAGATCGAGCTTGTGCGCCTCGGCGATCATGTCGACCTCGAGGCCAAAGCCCATGCCGGTTTCCTCGAAGCTTTGCCGCATGCTTCCGTCGAACAGACCGATGGTGGGAAAGTTCTGCACGCCGGAAAAGCCCATGGTCTTCAACTCGGCCAATAGCAGCGGCATGATGACGAACGGGTCGGTGCCGTTGACGCCGGCAAGCACCGGCGTGTGTCTGACCACCGGCAGCACCTCATAGGCCATTTCCTTGACGATCTCGTTGGCATTGCCATAGGCGAGCAGGCCGGCGGCCGAGCCGCGCCCGGCCATGCGGTAGCGGCCGGAATTGTAGATGATGATGAGGTCGATGCCGCCAGCCTCCTCGGCCTTCGCCGACAGGCCGGTGCCGGCGCCGCCACCGACGATCGGCACGCCCTTGTCGATCATTCCCCTGAATTTCTTCAATATGTCCTTGCGCGGTATGGCGGGCATCTTTGAGATCTCTCACTGTCTGGCGATGTCGAGGAAGGCTGATGTTGCAGCCTTTGCGAATTCGGGATCGTTGATGTGCAGCGGCAGGCGCGTCACGCGGCGCTTGCTGTTGGGCTTGATGGTGCGCTCGATGGCATCGAACAGAACGGCGTCGGCTTCCGGGTCGAAGAAGGCGCCGCCTTCGATGTCGAGCGCCGAGACGCCTTTTTCCGGGATGAGAAAACGCACCGGCCCCCCGCAGCGGGCGAGCCTGGTGCCGATCCACTCGCCGATCGCACGGCATTCGTCTGCCGTGGTGCGCATCAGCGTGACATTGGGATTGTGTTCGTAGAACAGCCGATCGCGATAGTGCTCCGGGATGGTCGAAGGCGCCCAGAAGTTCACCATGTCGAGCGCGCCGACGGAGCCGACATAGGGCAGCCCCGTGCGAGCGATGGCGCCGAAACGATCATCAGTCGCCGGCAGCACACCGCCGAACAGCAGGTCGCAGACTTCGGTCGTGGTGATGTCGACGACGCCGGACAGCAAGCCGCTGTCGGCCAGCTTTTCCATGCTGCGGCCGCCAGTGCCGGTGGCGTGGAATACCATGCAGTCATAGGTCGAACGAAGCTGATCGGCGATGGCCGTCACGCAAGGCGTGGTGACGCCGAACATGGTGAGGCCGATCGACGGCCGGCCATCGGGCGGTCGCGCCGGCCTCGCCGCCATGCCCGATATCGCCTGGGCGGCATTGTGCAGCACGACACGGGAGAGCCGGTTCAATCCCGCCATGTCGGTCACCGCGGGCATCATGATGATGTCGGAGACATCGACATAGGGTGCGGTATCGCCGGAGGCGAGCGTCGAGACCATGATCTTGGGCAGGCCGAGCGGCAGGGCGCGCATGCCCGACGTGACGATCGATGTGCCGCCACCGCCGCCGATGCCGATCATGGCTGCGATGTCGTTGCGCGATTGGGCAAAGCGGGCGAAGGCGATGCCCATCGCGGCGACCGCGGCGCCACGATCATTGCCGCCGAGCACGGCGTCACGGCCGCCGGGATGACGGTCGGCGATTTCCCTCGCGCTGATATCGACGGGGATGGTTGCATCGCGCGTTCCGACATCGACACGACAGACGACAGCGCCCGCAGCAGCGATCGCATCGGCCAGGAAGGCGAGTTCCTCGCCCTTGGTGTCCGCGGTACCCACCACATAGATACGCTTCATTGCGCTCCCCCAATCCTGGCAGGCGCGATGCCGCCTCCATCGCTCATTGCCCGGGCCACTCGACGATGCGGACGCCATTGCAAAATTTTGAGACGCGCGTATCGTATTGGCATGAATGTCTCACGTCAACAATCCGCTGCGATCGACGACGCTGAACGGGCAACCGGTCCAGTGCCCGAACGTGGGCCGCGCGCGCGGACCAAACGGCTGATGCTGGAGACGGCAACAAGGCTGATGCAGGCGGGCGTCACGCCCTCGGTCAGCGAGGTCGCCGAGGCGGCCGAGGTTTCCCGCGCCACCGCCTATCGTTACTTCCCGAGCCAGTCGGCACTGGTGCAGGCCGTCGTCGACGAGGGGCTGGGGCCAATCCTCACCTGGCAATCGACCTCCGCCGATGCCGAGCGCCGGGTCGCCGAGCTGTTCGATACGGCCATGCCGCGCATCGAGGCCTTCGAAGCCACGTTCAAGGCAGCACTGAAGCTGTCGCTCGATCAATGGGCGCGGCGTCAGGCCGGCACGCTGGGCGGTGAGCCCGCCTTTACGCGCGGCCATCGCATCGACTTGCTGAAAGATGCGATCGCGCCGCTCAAGGGCCGTTTGCCGCCGCGCGACTTCAAGCGGCTGGCGCAGGCGCTGTCGCTTATCTTCGGCGTCGAGGTGCTGATCGTGCTCAAGGATATCTGGGGGCTGGACAGCCGCCGGACGAGGGCGGTCGCACAGTGGGCGGCTGGGGCGCTGGTGCGTGCGGCAGTCGCGGAATCGGTCGATGAAGGAGGCAGCCTCAATCCGAAGGCAGTCATGAATAGAGCCTAACTGGTTCGACCAGATTGGCATGCACACTACCGATCTTAGCCGTTGGGTGGGGTATCGGACAATACCCAATCATATCACTGAGTAGGAAAATCTTGGTAAAACAGGCAGATAAAGCGGGAATCCGATGGCAATGGCCATGTCAAGCTGCCAAGAAAGGGCTTGACGTGCATGCAAAATTGGTAATACCAGATTGGATCAGAAATGCGGATCGAAAGTGAGGGCTGCGATCCATTTTCCGGCGGGGCGAGGAGGCTCCAAACCGGAAAGGTGCGATCACGGGAGGGACTACCAGGGCCGGCCACGTCGCCGGCTCGCACGATAAGGTAGAACGCGCACAAGGGAGGAAATCATTATGCGCAAGTTAGTGACCAGCGTACTTGCTGGTATCGGCTTAACGCTTGCCTGCGGAACGTCCGTTTACGCGCAGGAAAAATCAC
Organism: Mesorhizobium sp. M7A.F.Ca.US.011.01.1.1; assembly: GCF_003998295.1. Classification (NCBI taxonomy): domain Bacteria; kingdom Pseudomonadati; phylum Pseudomonadota; class Alphaproteobacteria; order Hyphomicrobiales; family Phyllobacteriaceae; genus Mesorhizobium; species Mesorhizobium sp. M7A.F.Ca.US.011.01.1.1. The sequence goes on along the minus strand of NZ_RZRT01000012.1, from coordinate 7,636 downwards.
TCACCATCTTCTGGGCTGAATGGGATCCCGCAAACTATCTGCAGGAGCTCGGCAACGAGTACGAGAAGCAAACCGGCGTCAAGATCACGGTGGAAACCACCCCGTGGGCCGATTTCCAGACCAAGGCCTTCACCGAGTTCAACGCCAAGGGCAGCGCCTATGACTTGGTCGTCGGCGACTCGCAATGGCTTGGTGCCGCCTCCGAGGGCGGTCACTATGTCGACCTCACCGACTTCGTCAAAGAGAACCAGGTTCTCGACAAGATGGCTCCGGCGACGGTCAAGTTCTACTCCGAATATCCCGGCAACAGCGGCAAATACTGGTCTATCCCCGCCGAGGGCGACGCCGTGGGCTGGGCCTACCGCAAGGACTGGTTCGAGGACCCGAAGGAAATGGAAGCGTTCAAGGCCAAGTATGGCTACGAACTTGCCGTTCCCAAGACCTTCAAGGAAATGACCGACATCGCGGAGTTCTTCAATAGGCCCGACCAGAACCGCTACGGCATCGCCATCTACACCCAGAACCAGTATGACGGCCTGGCGATGGGCTTCGAGAACGCGCTGTTCTCGTATGGCGGTGAGCTCGGCGACTTCGGCACTTACAAGGTCGACGGCATCATCAACTCGGACAAGGCGGTAGCCGCGGCAGAAAACTACCGCAAGCTGTTCGGCTTCACGCCGCCGGGCTGGACCAACGCCTTTTTCGTCGAGAACAACCAGGCCATCACCGAAGGCCTGGCGGCGATGAGCATGAACTACTTCGCCTTCTTCCCCTCGTTGATCAACGAGGCGTCGAACCCGCATGCCAAGAACACCGGCTTCTTCGCCAACCCGGCAGGTCCAGGTGGTGAGCAGTTCGCCGCGCTCGGCGGCCAGGGCATTTCCGTCGTCTCCTATTCCAACAACAAGGAAGAGGCGATGAAATTCCTGAAGTGGTTCATCCAGGACGATACGCAGAAGAAGTGGGCAGCCCTCGGCGGCTACACCTGCAACAAGGCCGTGCTGGAATCGGCCGAGTTCCAGAACGCCACGCCCTACAACAAGGCCTTCTACGACACGATGTTCAAGGTCAAGGACTTCTGGGCGGTGCCGGAATATGCGGAACTGCTGCAGCAGCTCAACCAGCGTGTTTATCCGTACATCGTAAATGGCGATGGTACGGCCAAGGAAATGCTGGATGCGCTGGCGAAGGATTGGGACGCCACGTTCAAGAAATACGGCCGCGGCCAATAACCGACATGTAGTGCGGAGGAGGCCTGTGCCTCCTCCGTTTTCTTTTTCAGGAATGGGAGCAGGTCTTGGCGACCACAATGATCACACCGCTGAATACCTCCTCCAGAGCCGCCTCTCGCGGCCTCAGCGACATTTCGATACGCAACCTTTTCATCATCCCGACGATCGTGTTCCTGATCGTCTTCAACATCTTTCCGTTGATCTACTCGCTCGGCTATTCCTTCACCGACTTCCGCGCATCGACCAATGCGCCGGCCAATTTCGTCGGACTGAAGAACTATCGCGAGCTCCTCAGCGACCCTTATATCTGGAACAATTTCGCGGTGACCGCGAAATACGTCATCGTCTCGGTTGTCGGTCAGGTTGTCGTCGGCTTCGGAACGGCGATGCTGCTCAATCGTACCATTCCGCTCAAGGGCCTGATCACGACATTGCTGCTCTTGCCGATGATGCTTTCGATGGCGGTGGTCGGCCTGTTCTGGAAACTGCTCTACGATCCGTCCTGGGGTGTCATCAACTACGTGCTCGACCTCGGCAAATTCCAATGGCTCGGCGATCCGAAGATGGCGCTCTACGCGGTCGCGTTCACAGACATCTGGATGTGGTCGCCCTTCGTCATGCTGTTGTCGCTCGCCGGGCTTTCGGCGGTGCCGAAGCATCTTTATGAAGCTGCCGCGATCGACCGCGCCGGGCCGTTCTATACCTTCTTCCGCATCACGCTGCCGCTGGTCGCGCCGATCCTGATGATCGCGGTCATCTTCCGCACCATGGAAGCCTTCAAGACTTTCGATCTTGCCTATGTGCTGTCGACGCAGCCGAGCACCGAGGTGATTTCCATCCGTCTCTACAAGATGGCTTTCCAGGAATGGCAGACAGGGCGCTCCTGCGCGCTTGCCTATATCGTGCTGATCATGGTGCTGGCGATCACCAACATCTATGTGAAATACCTCAACAAAGTTAAGGAGCGCTGAGATGGCGGCCGTCCAGACTTCGGGTGAACGGGCGCTCAACAAGGTCGCTATTGTCGCCGTCCTTTTGGTGACGATCATCTTCCTGGCGCCGATCTACTGGATCGTGGCGACCTCGTTCAAGCCACGCAACCTGGCCACGACGATCCCGCCGACCGTGATGTTCGAGCCGACCATCTCGCCTTTCGTCAAACTTTTCACAAAGCGCTCACAGTTGCGCAGCCCGCCGTCGGCCGAAGAATATGCCGCCGCCCCGTGGTGGGAGCGCGTCGTGTTCGACGGCGGCGAGAAGATCGTGCGCGACGGCAAGGGCCAGGTGCAATGGTCGGGATATCCGAGCCGCTTCCTGAACTCGCTTATCATCGCCATCACCTCGACGGTGTTGGCGGTCGGCATGGGGACATTCACCGCCTATGGCTTCTCGCGCTTCAAGGTGAAAGGGGAGGCGGACCTGCTCTTCTTCATCCTGTCGACGCGCATGTTGCCGGCGGTGGTGGTCGCCATTCCGATGTTCCTGATGTACCGGGCAGTCGGGCTCAACGACACGCATCTGGGCCTGATCATTCTCTACACCGCCTTCAACCTGTCTTTCTCCGTGTGGCTGATGAAGGGTTTCATGGACGAGATCCCGAAGGAGTATGAGGAGGCAGCGCTTGTCGACGGCTACACGCGCATGGAGGCGTTCTTCAAGATCGTGCTGCCGGAGGCCGCCACGGGCATCGCCGCCACCGCCGTGTTCTGTTTCATCACCGCGTGGAACGAATACGCCTTTGCGTTGATCATGACCAACCGCCGCGCCCAGACCGCGCCTCCCTTCATCCCGAGCCAGGTCGGTTCGGGCCTGCCGGACTGGACGGTGATCGCCTCCGGAACCTTCCTGTTCCTGCTGCCGGTCGCAATCTTCACCTTCCTGCTTCGCAACCATCTGTTGCGCGGCATGTCCTTCGGAGCGATCCGCAAATGAGTTTTCGCGCCATCAACCAGAAATACCTCGAGCCCGGATCGCAGATCCTGATGGTGCTCGGCATCATCGCGCTCTGCCAGCCCTGGAGCATGCTGCTGCATACCTATGGCCTGACCATCATCCTGATCGGACTCGTCGGCTTCAACGTAACCTCCAAGATCGCGCCCGAGGAAAAGGCCGGCACCGGCCAGGTGCGCAATCCGGGAGCACAGCATTGACCCAGATCGAGCTTCGCGGCGTCCAGAAATTCTTCGGCGCCGTTCAGGTCATCAAGGACCTGAACCTCAAGATCGCCGACAACGAGTTCATCGTGCTGCTCGGCCAGTCGGGCTGCGGCAAGACGACAACGCTGCGCGCCATCGCCGGGCTGGAAACCATCGACGAGGGCGACATCTTCATCGACGGCAAGCCGGTACAGCATTTGAAGGCCGCCGACCGCGACATCGCCATGGTGTTCCAGTCGTTCTCGCTCTATCCGCATATGAGCGTCTACGAGAACATCGCCTTTCCCTTGCGTGCCACGCGCAAGAGCAAGACGGAGATCGATAGCGAGGTTCGCTCCGTCGCCAAGACGCTGCAGATCACCGATCTGCTGGACAAGAAGCCGTCGGCGCTCTCGGGTGGCGACATGCAGCGCGTTGCCATCGGCCGGGCGCTGGTGCGGCGGCCGAAGGCCATGCTGATGGACGAGCCGATCGGCGCGCTCGACGCCAAGCTGCGCGAGGAGATGCGCGCGGAAATCAAGCGGCTGCACATCAAGCAGGGCTCGACCACCATCTATGTCACGCACGACCAGATCGAGGCCATGAGCCTGGCCGACCGCATCGTCATCATGCACGCAGGCGTCTTGCAGCAGGTCGGCACGCCGGACGAGGTGTATTCGCAGCCGGCAAATCTGTTCGTGGCGCAATTCGTCGGCAGCCCGGTGATGAATGTCACCGATGCCGCGGTCGCCGAGACCGGATCCGCGGTCTCGGTAACGGTCGGCGGCGCGGCTTCCGGCTTCGAATTTCCGCAGGCATTGCTGTCGAAGCTCAACGGCCATGCCGGGCGGCAGCTCGCGCTGGGCATCCGACCGGAGGGCGTGCTCATTCGGCGCGAGGCGACCGAGGGCTTCGTGCCTGTCGACACGCATATCGTCGAGCCGCTCGGCTCCTTCGACATCGTCGATCTCAAGGTCGGAACCGAGTTGCTGCGGGCCCGCACCAAGAGCGGCTTCGTTGCCGGACCCGGTGAAAGGGTCTTCGCCAGGATCGACCCGACCCAGGCGCATTTCTTCGACAAGGCAAGCGGCAAGTCGCTTGAGGTGAGACTCTGATGGCCCATATCCAGCTCAAGAACATCTCGAAGACCTTCGGCAACCACACTGCGCTCACCGGGCTCGATCTCGATATTGCCGATGGCGAGTTCTTCGTGCTGCTGGGCGAGACGGGCGCCGGCAAGACGACGACGCTGCGGCTTATCGCCGGTCTGGAAAAGCCCAGCGAAGGCCAGGTCTTCATCGACGGCGTCGATGTCGCCGACTGGGGTGCGGCCGAGCGTGACGTGGCGCTGGTGCTGCAGCAGTATTCGCTCTATCCGCGTTACACGGTGCGCGAAAATCTCGAATTCCCGCTGAAGCCGAAAATTCGCCGGCTGCCCGACGCCGAGATCAAGGATCGCGTCGACCGTGCCGCCCGTACGCTGCGGATCGAGCATCTGCTCGACCGCAAGACGGATCGGCTGTCCGGTGGCGAGATGCAGCGCGTCTCGATCGGTCGCGCCATCGTGCGCAAGCCGCGTGTGTTCCTGATGGACGAGCCGCTGTCGGCGCTCGACGCTAAGCTGCGCGAGGCGCTGCGGACTGAACTGAAGAACCTGCAGATGCAGCTCGGCGCCACCTTCCTGTTCGTCACCCACGACCAGATCGAGGCGATGTCGATGGGCGACAAGGTGGGCGTGCTCAACCATGGCCGCATCGTCCAGACCGGTACGCCGCACGAGATCTACAACAACCCGCGCGACACCTATGTGGCGAGCTTCGTCGGCTCGCCGCCGATGAACCTCATCGACGGCAAGCTTGTGAACGGCCGCGCGGTGATGGCTCCGTTGAATTTCGAACTGCCATTTTCAGGGGGAGCCAAGACTTTTGGGGGGCTAAAGGCGGGTGCGGCGACCGACGGTCGCCCACTCGTCTTCGGCATTCGTCCCGAGGACGTCTATCTCGAGAGCGGCGCGCCGGTCGAGGCGCGTGTCCACGACGTCGAGAACCACGGCGTCGAAAAGATCCTGACGCTGCGCGTCGGCGACGCGACACTGCGTGCCACCGTGCCGGCCAGGACTGACGTCGCCATCGAGCAGGCGGTGCGCTTTGCCTGGAACCCCGACAAGGTGGTGCTGTTCGACAAGGGCAGCGGCGTCAGCTTGCGACACGCCTCATAGGCTGCATCCCAGCCTATTTCTGGAAGTAGGTTTCGTAGGGCGTGTCGTTGATCAGCAGGATCACGCATTCCGTGTCGGAGACGCAGGCGTCGTCATGCATCTCATCGGCCTTCTGGGTCCAATAGGATCCAGGAGGCAGTTCGACCTTGGTCGCCTCGCCGCCATCCATCTGCCAGTGCGCCCACAGCCCCTTTATGACCACCGCGCGATAATCCGCGGTGTGCGCATGGACCGGTGCACGCCAGTTGCCGGGAACCTTCAGCAACGTGCCTGCCGGGCCCTTGGCCCGCTCGCCCCACAATGGGCCAAGACGATGCGGCTGGTCGGGTACTTCCGCCACATAGGGGATCTTGTCGGCCGGCAGGTAGCTGTCCTCGAGGGCAAAGGCGCGCCCGGGAACCGCAAGCATGACGGCGAGTGCGATGACCTTCGGATGATTTGGCATTGGTTCTCCTCTTCGGACCGACTGGACGCCGGCCTCTGGCTGCTTGGTTCTGGCAAGCTATTGCATGCGGGTGGCCCGGCAATGGCATTGCGTCCGGAAGGCTTGGCAATTCATCCAGACCGGGCAATTCATCCAGACCCGGCAATCCACGGCCGCGGATCCGGGATCGCCTCAGCGGTTTCCGGAGGTGCCGTCGACAGTGCGCAGGTGGCTGGGCGCGATGCCTATGATGCGCTTGAACGCCCGGCTGAACGACGCTTCGGAATCGTAACCCAGTCTGGCGGCGACCACTGATACCCGCATCCGATCGTCGATCAGCCATTGCCGCGCCTGGTGCATGCGTATCCGGGCGACATATCTCGCCGGTGTTTCGCCAACGATGGCCGTGAAGCGTTCGGCGAAGGCGATCGCGAGGCGCCCACTTCGCGCGCGAGCGCTTCGACGGTCCAGTTCCTGTCGGGTTGCAGATGAATGGCGGCAAGTACGCGGCCGATGTCGGGATCCTTGATCGCCGCGATCCAGCCTTTGGTGTCGCCGCCACTGTTTTCTACCCAGGAACGGATGATGCTTGCAGCCAGCACGTCGGCCAGTCGCGCCAGCATGCCGCCAGAGCCGGCCCGGTTCATGGTGATTTCGGCGGCCATGGCTTCCAGCAGATGCGGAATACCTGGCTCGCCAGCCATCAATTCCTTGGCGCGCATCATGTCCGGCATCATGCCCAGCAAGGGGTGCGACCCGTCCAGGTTGAAGTGCATGCTGCCGCAAAACAGCAAGGTTTTCGGGCCGTGGCCGCCGTTGGAGACATTGAAGACATTGTCCTGCAAAGGCTCGACAGTGTAGCTTTCGATCGGCACGGCCGGAATGCCAGGCGCGCTGGCAACGACATGCTCGGCACCGCGCGGCAAGAGCAATGCCTCGCCGGGTGTCAGCTCAATCCATTCCCCGGCTGGCGAAAACAGCCAGCATTGGCGGCGGCCGATAAAGTGAAACCTTGCTGCCTTCTGGGCAGGAAACAACACGGCCCATGGGTCTGAAAGTTCGCAGCGGCCATAGTCGACGCCATCAAGCCGCAATCCGCGCAAGATGTCGGCTAGCGGACCGTCCGAGGCCGGCAAGGCAGTCTTGGGCGAGGTGAAAACCATGCGGATTTTTCTAGAGCAGTTCATCGCTTAACGGAAACGTTGAACCGCTCTATGTCTTTGTTTTGACGCAATTCCCGCCGGAAAAACCGCTTCACACTTTTCTTGGAATTGCTTTAGCCTGGAATCGCCAGTCCGTCACGGCCTCCATGCGTCGGCTCAGGGCAACGAACTCGGGTCAACGGGTTCTTCGGTGCTTTCTCCGGGGCGTAGGCTGACGGAGCATCAAACGAAAAACCCGCCTGTGTGAACTGACCCCTTAAAGTTGGACAGTTTAAGGTGCCGGCAGATTTAAGGGCTGGGTTCTGTATTGCACAGGGCTCAGCCCTTTCAGTTTCAGTTTGATGCGATCATGATTGTAGTAGTGGATGTAATCCTCGATGCTGGCCTTGAGGCTCTGAACGTTCTCGAAGGTATTGGGGTAGAAGAGCTCGGATTTGAGTGTTGCGAAGAAGCTCTCGATAGGT
>NZ_RZRT01000129.1:0-4205 GCF_003998295.1 Mesorhizobium sp. M7A.F.Ca.US.011.01.1.1 | reverse complement strand
AGCTAGCGCGACTGACGAGAGTGGAACCTATCGGCAGGCTTCCGGAGCTCGCCGCCGAGATTGTCTCCGGCAAGGTGACGGGGCGCATCGTCATCGACGTCGGCAGCTAGTCCTTAATTGGCGGCTTTCCGCCCGGCAGACCGCGTCGGCGCGCGCTTTCACTCTGCAGATCACGGATACGGCGTACCCGTCCGGTGAAGACCGCAGACGTGCGTGTCCGGCGGCCATGAGCACTGCGGTGCAGGGTCAAGCTTTCGATGGGGAGACGCGATGATATTCTTCGAGGAGGAGTTTGACCTCCTCGATGCCTTCATCGGTGAAGGCCAAGATTCCGTCGTCATCGTTGGCGCCGTACACCCAGATGACGCCGTCCTCGGGCTCGAGACCGAGGGTCAGGTCCTGGATGAGCGCATCGCTGACGCCGAGGTCCCTGGCGACACGTTCGACGGTGTAGACGTGATGCACCTTATTGCGCTGCATGATCAGGCCGCCGCTGGTTGGGTCCGCAGTTTTGCGGATCTCCAATTCCACGGCAGCAAATCATCGATCCGATGGGCTGGGTGGGCTGCGATGCGCGCCAGGATATCGGCGAGCCAGGCCTGCGGGTCGATATCGTTCATCTTGGCGCTGACGATCAGGCTGTAGAGAACGGCAGCGCGCTGTCCGCCGCGATCGGAACCGCAGAACAGCCAGGACTTTCTGCCGAGAGCGATGCCGCGCAGGGCTCGCTCGGCTGCATTGTTGGATAGGCAGATCCGCCCGTCGTCGAGGAACCGGGCGAAGGATGACCAGCGGCGCAGCATGTAGTTGAAGGCCTTGGTCAGATCATGTCCGCGCGAGAGCTTGTCGCGCGTCTCAATCATCCAGGTCTCGAGCTCGGTGACCAGCGGCGCGCTCCGCTCCTGGCGCACGGCGTGGCGTTGGCCTGGTGACAGGCCGTTGATCTCGCGCTCGATATCGAACAGGGCATCGATGCGCTTCACGGCTTCGACCGCCAGCGGATAGACCAGGTTGGGCTTCTCGCCGTGCGCCTTCTTGCGCGCCGCCGCTTCGACATCGGCCAGCTCGAACACTTTGCGCCGGCTGTGGGCCCAGCAGCTGGCCTCCAGAATAGGCGCCGGCTGACGACCCGTCGCATAGAGATCGCCATAACCACCAAAGGCATCGGCCTGCAGAATGCCGCTCCAGCCGGCGAGATGCGCCGCGGGATGTTCGCCTCGGCGATCGCGGGAATAGTAGAACACCGCCGCCGGCGGATCGGCGCCGCCGAACGGTCGGTCATCGCGCACATAGGTCCATAATCGGCCGGTATCGGTCTTGCCCTTGGCCAGGACCGGCACCGTCGTATCGTCGCCGTGCAGACGTGAAGCGGCCAGCACATGGGCTTCGAGCCGCTTGAACAGCGGCATCAGCGCCGCGACGCCGGCGCCGACCTGGTCGGCGAGCGTCGACAGGCTGAACGGCACGCCTTCGCGGGCATAGCGTTCGGCCTGGCGGTTGAGCGGCTGATGCTGGCCGAACTTCTCGAACAGGATCATCGCCAGCAGGCCGGGACCGGCCCAGCCGCGTGGGGTGGCGTGGAACGGCGCCGGAGCCTGGCTGATCGCTTCGCAGTCGCGGCAGGTGAACTTCTCCCGCACGTGCTGGATCACTTTCCATTGCCGCGGCACCACCTCCAGGGTCTCGGTGATATCCTCCCCCAGCCTGCGCAGCCGATGGCCGCCGCAGCAATGGCAAGCGGTCGGCGCCGGCTCGACCACGCGTTCGCGCGGCAGATGCTCGGGAAATGGCTGGCGCGCCGGTCGCTTGCGCATGTAAGGCGCCACCTCGGTGGTCCGGGCCGCTGCCTGTTCGGCGGCGATCTCGTCTTCCGTCGCGGTGCTCTCGAGTTCCTCGAAGGTGAGTTCCATCTGGTCGTGCAGGCGGGCTGAGCGTTCAGAACTCTGACCATGCAGCGCCCGCTGCAGCTTCCGGATCGTCAGATGCTGATGCGCGATCAGCGCCGCATCATCCGATGCCTTGGCCCTGGCGACCGCCAGTTCGGCCTCGACCAGCGCAGCGCGCGCGGCCTCGTCTTCGGCTCTGGCCAGCGCCGCGGTCAGCGCTGCTCTCAGCGCGCCAATATCGTCCGGAACAGCATCCTGGGCGGTGGCAACCATGCCCTGGAGTGAATCATAAAACGCGTCCGCTGACTCGCGGAAAATGGCGCAAACTCAAAGAAAAACTCAGCCCGCGCGCTGCGGGCGGAACGTGTGAAGCGGGTTGCGCCAATCGATCCCGTCGAGCATGTAGGCGAGCTGCGCCGGTGATATGGAAACCGTGCCGTCCGCCGGCGACGGCCATAGGAACCGGCCCTTCTCGAGCCGCTTTGCATATAGCGACATGCCGAGCCCATCATGCCAGATAATCTTGATCAGATTGCCGCTGCGGCCGCGGAAGACATAAAGATCGCCGGCATGCGGATCCCGGCCCAACGTCTCCTGAACCTGCAGAGCGAGGCCCTGCATCCCGCGACGCATATCGGTCCGGCCGACCGCCAACCAGATCCGCACCTGGCTCGGGACCGGGATCATGAAACGCCCAGCGCCTTCACCATCGCCGCCGCCAGTGTCGGCGGCGTGGTCAACGGAATCCGCAGCCGCACCTTGCCGGCGATCTCCAGCTCGATCACCGCTGGTGGCGCCGCCGGCACCGAAGCGGCGACAGGCTCATCGGGAACCACGACAACTTCGGCAAAGCCCGTCTCGCGGGCTCTCATCGCGCGGCGCCACTTGTAGATCAGGCTGGTCGCGACATCGTACTGGCGCGCTACCGCCGCCACTGTGGCCCCGGGCGCGAATGCCGCAGCCAGTATCCGGCACTGATCTTCTTCACTCCAACGACGACGACGCTCCGGCCCGGTCAATAACGTCACATGGCTCATGCTGTGCTGCTAACTACGCTCGTAAGGACGACCTTAAGAGCGCAGCCTCGCTTCCGTGCCATGCTCGCGCAAGGCGGCCCTCGCCGGAGGCGTACGATACGGCCAGAGAATCGTTGAAAGAATGCCTTGCCGGCTTGTGGTCTGTTGGGACAGGCGCAAATAGGGCATGTGGGCTATGCCCGACCTAATGGCTGCGATGCTCGAGCAGAAGATCGCCCATGCCCAGGTGGGGGCTACTACCGCGTGGGTACCTTCGCCGCCGACTGCGACACTTCATGCCACCCACTATCACAGCGTCAACGTCGCGGCGGTGCAGGAAAGTCTGAGGTCGCGAACCCGGGCGAAACTGGAGGACATTCCGTCGATCCCGAGCGCATCCTCCCAAACTGGTCCCCGGCCGGCATTCTCGGCTACATCGTTCGCTGGATCGACCAGGGAGTGGGTTGCTCGAAGGTTCCTGACATCAACGACGTGGGTCTCATGGAGGATCGTGCGACACTTCGCATTTCGGCCCAGCACATGGCGAACTCTCCGCCATGGGATCATCTCGAGACAGCAGGTGATCGAGACGATGAGAAAGATGGCGGCCGTGGTCGACGTTCAGAACGCTGGCGACCCTGCCTACGAGCCGATGACATCCGATCTCGACGCCTCGATCGCTTTCCAGGCCGCCCTTGATCTCGTTCTAAGGGACGGGAGCAACCGAACGGGTACACCGAGGCTTTGCTTCATCGCTACCGTGCAGACAAGAAAGCGGCCGCTGTCAAATACGCTGGTGGGCTCCGAGCGCGAGCAGGATAGTCCCTGAAGAACCTAAGAGAGAGGCCGCGCTGCGGCCTCTCAGGCATCCTGACGTTCCAGTGACAGATTGTATTGCTTGAGCTTGCGATAGAAGGTCGCCCGGCTCATTCCGAGCAACTGGCCGCATGCGGTGACGTCGCCTCCGCATTGCTCTATCGCACGAGCCATCTCGTCTCGTTCCGCAGATTGCGCGGCGATCTTATGAGGCGAGAGCGGTCTCGGAGCCAAAGCCTCTCGCGGACGGTAAACGGGAAGCGGACGCCTGGACCCGGCCGCTTCCATGGCGAAGCCCGGCAGGGGTGCCTTAGAGAACGGAACAGAGTTGGGAGTTTGCAGCATTAGGTCCTCGACTTCTATGACCCGGTTGTCGGCGAGCTTGGATGCCCTAGTGATGACGTTCCTCAGCTCTCGGATGTTCCCAGGCCATATATGCCGAAGCAAGGCTTCCTTTGCGCGAGCGCTGATAGTCAAGTCATCCCAT
>NZ_RZRT01000128.1:0-4295 GCF_003998295.1 Mesorhizobium sp. M7A.F.Ca.US.011.01.1.1 | reverse complement strand
ATGGACGCGATCTTCGATGACATCGCCAGCGCCCTCAGAGAGCCCCGCCAGGACGTGTGGCGTCCTGTCCGCGCCTTTGCCCTGGATGTTGCCGCCAAGCTGTTCCTAGGCCTCGCTGTTGGCCTAGGTGTTGGCATTGGAATGGCGATCGCTGGTTAGCTCAAAGCTACCTTCGGGCAGACGTAGAAGGTTGACGATGCGGCTGCCGCTATGACGCGCGCCATGACCAAGCCTTTTTGCTGCGGTGTGAAGCTGACAGCCATCTTGAATTTCGTCGTTGAACCGCCCCACGTTTCCGAGCTGGAGGTGTGGCCGGCATTTGCCGCAAGGGGATCAGCTTTCGTGTCGTTGACGAACGAAGCTTGAGGCGACGACGCGGAGCCGAGATATTCCACCTCAAGCCAGATGTCGTTGTTGTTCGGCACGGCGCCGCCGCCCCATATGCCCTCGATTGTCGCGGTGACCGATGCTCCCGTGGTATCGTTCCAGATGGCTATCGGAAGGCTTTTGAACGGGAAGTGCTCCGAGCAATTGGCGGTGGTGACAATCTTCTCTGCGATCGGCGTAGTGTTGTCGCTAGCGCCGCCGCTGCGCACGATCGTCGTCTCTTCGGTCTGCGTGCCTTCGAAGCGGATGCGGCCGTGCTTGTAGTTGGTGCCGCCGGAATCTACCCTGAAATAATCGAGCCCGCCTTCGCCGCGAGACCCAGGGCGAGAGCAGAGCGTCACCGCAGTATCGATCTTGCAATCGTTCAACACAAGCTGCGCCGCGATCTGAGCGGCGGTATTGGAGAAAATCGTCTTGCCAGATCCTAGTGCGCTGAGATCCACGCCACGGCATTCGATGTGAGCGCCACGATTGGTCGCGGCCACGGCGAACAGTGCGGTTGGAATAGTTGCGCCGGTAACGGCGGAAGGTGTGTCCTTCCATAATACTTCAGCGGCACAAGTGATTTTCTGCGAAACGTGGCCGAACTGGACTGTCGTGTTTTCCATCTCGATGCTAGCGCCGCCAGCACTGTTGTTGCCGAGGGCGATCGAAGCGGTCGAGCTGGACGTGCCCAGGCGAAGCGCACCATTCCTGATTTTGATGATCTTATCCGCGACGCCCAGCACCGTCATTATCGCGCTACTGGAGCCGCTGCCGCAGGTGAAAATGATCCCATCGTAGACAACAAAATCTCCGGCAAACGTCATGGCATTGCTAGTCGTCGTGGATTCCGCCGCCGTCGTTCTAATATCGGCGGAAACAGGCGGTACCGAACCGGAATGGTTGACGCATACGACCCTGACCGGTGCAGCGGCGGTGCCGGGGGATGTATATGTTTGCGTCGCGCCGAGACTCGCCGCGTGATCTTCAGAGACGTAGATCGTGTCTCCGGCAGCGGAAGCGGTTAACGCGGCGGCAATGGTCAGATAGGCGTTAGCCCAGTCGGTGCCGTTGGCGGCACCGCCAGCACCGGATCGAACATAGCGGAGGGTCATAAATTCTTACCTTTCAGGGATTGTCGACAATGTCGCCGACCGATGAGATGACGGCATCAATCACCAGCGCATCGCCAGTAAATGCACGCTTGAAAATGATTTTGCCGGCCCGCTCGAAGATGGCGATCGAATACGGCTCGCAGACCGAGCGGGCAATATCTCTTACGCCAGCCGTGACATCGACCACCGCGCCGTCGATCACGTCATCAATGTTGATGGTGTCGATTTCTGAGGAATCGAAGCCTCCCGCCTCCATGAGGGCTACTAGGAAATCCTCTAGTTGCCGCTGCGTTCCGTCTTCAGAGATAATCCGCATACGCTGCGGCACACCGAAGGTCGGCGTTCTGGTCAGCAGCGTGTCGGTCTGGCCATCGTAGTAGTATAGCTGCGGGTTGCTCGTCGCTCCTGCGACAGAACGTGTCAGGCCGGTGTCAAGGTTGGTGAAATAGGAAGTGCTGGAGGCGACAAAATAGAGTTCATCGGTTAACCGCTGAAGATCCGGGTCGCCAATGATTCGAGCGGCATTGACGCTTTCGATCTGGTAGGGGACGGTCTTGGTATACTCAGTCGCGCCGGTCGTTCCATCAATCCGCTTGACTGTTCCTGCATCTGTCCAGACGACAATATCGCCAGCGTCGTAGACCGCGTAGCGCAGATCATCCGCCAGGGTGGCAACAACGGTCGTGCTCTTGATCGTGCCGAGAGCCGTGAAGGTCACTTTGACCAGATCGGCATCGGCGCAAATCCAGACGTCTGCCTCATTACCCCGGACGGCCCCTGGCGTCAGGCATTGAATGCTTGCGTATCCACCCCAGCTTACGATGGTCTCGGTCGCTAGCGTAAGCGTTTCAGTTGACGCTTGATAGTAATAGCAAAACAATTGCTGATCGTCAGTCGACCCGACATAGATCGCGCCATCCCCGAGTTCGATCAGGCATGTCACGCCGATGTTGGCCAGCACGGTCCCGACAATATCGCTCGTAGCTACAACTACGCCGCTCTGCGCAATGATAGCAGTCAGGCTCCACTGGCCGACGTGATTTTGTCCAAGGTAGAACAAACGGTCATAGGCCCGACTGTAGCGCCAGCCATTGAACCGAACCGTGAAAGTAGGCTGCGAGCTGGAGTAGACCTCTTGCAGCGGGCCGAGATAAAAACGCCTGATAATCTGGCCCACCGCGGGAAAGCCGTAGAACTGTAGATCCTCCCAGACCGGAACGATGTGGTTGACAACGCCGCTCGACAAGGTGGAGAAGTTTTCGTAGTCGTGGGTGGTCGCGCCGTCCTGAATCCATTCGGCTTCGAAGACAGGAGGAGCCCCAAGCCCAACGATATCGAAGTCCCTGACGACAATATCCAGATAGCCGCGATGGGCTGAAACGTTGCTCTCGCCCTCCTCGGAAACCATCGTAGGGTCGCGCGGCTGAGTGCTCCGCCCGTCATAGGCGGTGAATTTCAATCCCGACTGGCGATAGCCGATGCTGCCGTCATAGATGCGTTTGCCGTTGGCGTAGAGCCGACGCATCGTCCACGTTGAATCGGGAACCAGAGGACGAGCAAAGCGGAGGCGTGCGCTCATCTTCGCTGTGGTCGAGGTGATCGTGTCCCAGTATTCGACGTGCGTAGAGGTCACAGTCAGGATAGGGGGAACCCAGATGTAGGCTGCCGGCAAGCGACATTTGCCGTAGACGACTGGGATGGTCTGGCCATAAGCCGACGTTGGCAGCGTAACCTGGACATCTGGAACGGATGGAACTGTTGGTGAGGTCGGCGTATCGAAGGCCCATCGCCCTCTTACTGGTCTTGACATGTGGCCACCTCGAACTGAGTGATCAGCGCCGCCGGGTCATGTGGCTCGCCGCAGAGCGAGATTTCATCGATCCGGTTGATTTTCGTGAGGATCTTTATCCCACATCGCATCTCGTCCCAGGCGGCACCCTTCGGGCCGAGCGAAAGGCCGGTCAGACAGCCCTCGTCATAAAGCTGAATGGCTTCCTTGGCGCGCGGGTTGTCCCAAAGCTGGCCGGTGACGAAAAGTCCGCGATCATTTGCGGTCATCGCCAGCCATTCGCCGATTTCCGGGCCCTCATGGTTGAGCAGCATTTTCGGCTTGGTGGCGCGCCTTAAAAGCTCATAGAAGGCGCCGCGCGCGACGATATAGCGACCGCCGCACACAACACCGAAATTCGCGGCATAACCAGTCAACAAAACTTTTTCCTCACAGTGAAACTTTTTTCGGGGCGTTTAGCGCAACAAAATTATCGCAAGCGGTCGCAGGGATGTTGCAAGGCAGGATCGATCCTCCCCCCGCCGCTGGTGGGGAATGGTCTTCCCGCCGTTGGTCGGATCTCATGGCGCCACCCCGAAAAACCACATTGAGCAACTGAGAACGTTAATTTGCAAAAACGCATTATTTGGATCGGAGACCGGTCTGCGGTTGAAAGCATCTGAGGTCTGAAATACCCCCCGGCAGTGCTGTGTCTCAGTCCTAGGTGTCATGGCGGGTCCACCTTATGTTGCGGCACGCCAACCATTCACGGCCGGAGAACGTGGCGGGTTCGATCGGCTCTGGCAGATCTATGGAAGCGAGGTAGGTAATCCTGTCATTCGGGGTGTGGCC
Organism: Mesorhizobium sp. M7A.F.Ca.US.011.01.1.1; assembly: GCF_003998295.1. Lineage (NCBI taxonomy): Bacteria > Pseudomonadati > Pseudomonadota > Alphaproteobacteria > Hyphomicrobiales > Phyllobacteriaceae > Mesorhizobium > Mesorhizobium sp. M7A.F.Ca.US.011.01.1.1. Next base: position 191 of record NZ_RZRT01000128.1, on the reverse strand, counting down.
GTAGAAGATGACGTGTTGATCATCCTCGCACAGCACCTCATCGATCCTGTCGATCTCACTCGGTGTGTTGTCATTGGCGAACGTCCTCATGACCTGGCGTCCTTGCCTTTCTTGACGCAGAGCCGCCAGCCTTCGCCCTGTCCCGGCACCAAGCCCTGAGATCCGACTTGGGCATGCCACATTGATCCGTC
>NZ_RZRT01000127.1:0-4815 GCF_003998295.1 Mesorhizobium sp. M7A.F.Ca.US.011.01.1.1 | reverse complement strand
TGCCAAGCGAACAGTCGAAACCGTCTGTGACGCCATCGGCCAAATCCTCGGCACCGTCACGTCAACCGAATGCCGAAATTACTTCACAGAGGCAGGCTATGCCCAACCTAAATTCATCCCGCTCTAGGTATTTTTGGCTACCCCACTCAGCCGCAATAAAATCGACGATAGCGTCGTCAATAAAGCTCAAAAGAAATTTGGCACCTGCGGCATCAATGTTTTTTAGAAGTACGGCGAGGCGCTCAGTGTCTTGATGGTTAAAATGACCCTTAACGTACTCGTTGAATATTCTCCCTTCAGATTTAACGTATGGCGGATCGAGATAGACAAAGTCACCCTCTCTAACATTGCTCGAGATCACGCTATAGAAATCACCATGTTCTATCAGCGTAGTTTTTAGGCGTTCGGAACAAGCGATGAGATCTTGGCACGTAGGGTAGCTTCCGCGCCGCTGCGACGCGAACGGAACGTTGAACTTTCCGGACTTATTGGTCCTGAAAAGACCATTGAAGCAGTTCCGATTGAGGTACAACATTGAGGCGGCTTGGTCGAGTTCGTCGGGTTCCGTGCCGAACCGCTGTCGGATAGCAAGGTACGTTTCTTTCTCTCGATTAGGCACTACCAGTCGTTCGTGCAGCTCGGTCGGCCGGTTCTTCACTTGATTGAATAGGTTCACGACCTCCCAGTTAAGGTCCGAAAGCAGAGCGTCTTTCGGATTCAAGTGAAAGTAAAGCGCTCCAGAGCCGACGAATGGCTCCAGATAGCGAGAAAACTCTGGAGGAGAATTTTCGGCCAGCTTTTTTACCACCGACCTTTTGCTTCCTGCCCATCGCAGAAACGGCTTCGCAGCGGCGACCTCATTCGTTATTATTGTCTGCTCGCTCACTGCTTCAATCATAACTTCTATTTTCGATCCTATCGACAATCAACCAATACGATATTTTTTTCAGCGCACCAACTGTATCAACCTGTAAGTTGCCTGCAATGCGCTCGGTCACCTGTAATGAATAATATTTTGCCTAGTTGGCGATTGAGGACTTATACGGCGCCAGAGTCGATTCGGCAGCATCTGTGACGGTATACATGACATCGGCTACGTGCTGCGCCTGGTGGGGGCAACACGGCGCTAGGCGCTGGCTGGTCGCTTAAGGAGCCGCCTCGGTGTCGTGGTCGTACCGCTCCGCAAAGTTCGCCCCACTACAAAAAAGTTTGCCTCTCCCGCAACGTCGCCTTGATGGCGGGTGTGTCCTCTTCGATCTCGCCTCGGTTCGCGAGGGGCGCATCACCCTTGGCGCCGTCGACGGGACGATCTATCGCGACACCTGGTCGAAGGAATTGCCGCAACGCGCGGAGATTTCCTGCTGCCGCGTCTTGCCGGGGGATAAAGAAAACCTCGCCCCCTATCTTTCCTCCACAATCCTTAAATAAGCCGCCGTCACGAACAGCACGATCAACCCGAATAGGATGCGCCGTGCCCCCTCCGGCATCTGCAAAATCGTTAAGAGCGTCGTCAGCACGGTGAGGATCAGCGCACCGATGATGGTGCCGGTGTAGCCGCCGCGGCCGCCGAAGATGGAGGTGCCGCCGATCACGGCGGCGGCCACCGAGGGCAGCACCAGCGGTTCGGCGAGCGACAGCGAAGGGCCTTGATGAGGCCGATGTAGAGCAGGCCGGTGATGCCGGCGAGCACGCTGGAGATCACATAGAGCGCTGTGATGACCTGCCAGTATTGCACGCCGGACAGGCGCGTTGCGCGCTCATTGTCGCCGACGGCGTAGAGCAGGCGGCCGAAGCCGGTGCAGGCGAGCGTGAAGACGATCAGCGCCATGACTGCTTAGGCCCAACGGCGGCTTTCCATCACTCGCCTCGCAGCCCCGGCCCTTTCTGCCAGGAAGGCGCGGCAGGGCTATGGATACTTCGTCGGCGGCACCCCAGGGTTCAAATCGCCCTGCAGTTCCTTCGGCAGCGGCAGGCTTGAGCATTGCAGGTGCACTTCCCGCGCAAACAGCTTTCGTTGCTTCTGCTCATGCTCCTTGATGGCTGCGACGAGCCCCATCGAGTATGGACCAAGCAAGACGCCGAAACCCCACCCCGGATGCTCTTTCTCGCGAGCCTCGTAATCCGAAGCCGCCCTGCGGGCCTGCTGGCATGCCGGCGAAGCCCATTTCTGGTCCTGCTGCGAAAGCGACGCCTCATAGTCGACCGGGGAGGTCGCGCATCCAGCCACTGCCGCGGTCAATGCGAGGGAGATTGCGATTCTCATCCGAAGCCTCTCCTGAGCCTTGTAAAGGGCCTGCATAGACCTCTTCATCCCACAAGGCGATAGCTGCGGTCGGGCGCCTTCCCCACCCTCCTCAACCCGCCGCCCTCTCCTCGGCCTTCGAGCCCGCCCGGATTCGAACCCATGCCCGGAACCAAATCGCGGGGACTGGAACCAAATCACGGGCGAGACTGTTCAGTTGTAACTTTGATCCCACGCTGCGGCCGGCAAAGCGGCGACATTGAGGAGTTCTCACCATGAAGATTTCATCCGGATTTCGTTCCATCGCGGTTGCCGCCATCGCCACCGCGAGCATCGGCTTTGCCAGCGCCGCGCATGCCGACAGCGGCACGATCCGCTTCTCCGTCTACAAGGCGGCCTTCTTCGTCGGTGGTTCCGGAGGCAAGGGCACCTTCACATTCCATGGCAAGAGCTACCCGATCTCGATCGGCGCCGTGTCCGGAGGCCTGGCCTTCGGCGTGTCCAAGACATATTTCCGCGGCACCGTGCGTCACATCAGACGCGCCCGCGACGTGACCGGGGTCTACGGAGCGGCCGGTGGCGGCGGCACGATCGGCAAGGGCGCCCAGGTGATCCTCATGACCAACGACAAGGGTGCCCAACTCGAACTCTCGGGCAAGCAGGTCGGTCTGCAGGTCAACGCCGACCTCAGTGGCATGGCCATCTCGTTCGAGTAAGGCCGTCATTCCGGCCGGACCATATTCAAAGGGCGGTGCCGGCTTCGAGTCGACGCCGCCCTTATCATTTACCTAGCTCCTGAGCCCCGGCGCTTCCTGCCCCGTCCGCTCGACATATTCCGTATAGCCACCGCCATAGGTGTGGATGCCTTCGGGCGTCAATTCTAGCACGCGGTTGGAAAGCGCCGCCAGAAAATGCCGGTCGTGCGAGACGAACAGCATGGTGCCCTCGTACTGCGAAAGCGCCGTGATCAGCATCTCCTTGGTGGCGATGTCGAGATGGTTGGTCGGCTCGTCCAGAACCAGAAGGTTGGGCGGGTCGAACAGCATCAGCGCCATCACCAACCGCGCCTTCTCGCCGCCTGACAGCACACGGCATTTCTTTTCGATCTCGTCGCCGGAAAAGCCGAAACAGCCGGCAAGTGCCCTGAGCGGCGCCTGACCGGCCTGGGGGAACGCGTCCTCCAGTGTCTGAAACACGGTGCGCTCGCCTTCCAGCACTTCCATGGCGTGCTGGGCGAAGTAGCCCATTTTGACACTTGGCCCGCGCGCGACCGTGCCGGTGTCCGGCTCGGAAGCGCCGGCGACCAGCTTCAGGAGCGTCGACTTGCCGGCGCCGTTGACGCCCATGATGCACCAGCGCTCGCGGCGGCGGACCTGGAAGTCGAGCCCCTCATAGATGGTGCGGCTGCCATAGCCCTTGTGGACGTTCTTCAGCGTCACGACATCCTCGCCGCAGCGCGGCGCCGGCAGGAAATCGAAGGACACGGTCTGGCGGCGCTTCGGTGGCTCGACGCGGTCGATCTTGTCCAGCTTCTTCACCCGGCTCTGCACCTGTGCGGCATGCGAGGCGCGCGCCTTGAAGCGCTCGATGAAGGCGATCTCCTTGGCCAGCATCGCCTGCTGGCGCTCGAACTGTGCCTGCTGCTGCTTGTCGGCGATCGCGCGCTGCTGCTGGTAAAATTCGTAGTTTCCGGAATAGGCGGTCAGCGAACCGGCGTCGATCTCGACCACCTTGTTGACGATGCGGTTCATGAACTCGCGATCGTGCGAGGTCATCAGCAGCGCGCCGTCGTAGTTTTTCAGGAAGGACTCCAGCCAGATCAGGCTCTCCAGGTCGAGATGGTTGCTTGGCTCATCGAGCAACATGGCGTCGGGCCGCATGAGCAGAATACGCGCCAGCGCCACGCGCATCTTCCAGCCGCCGGACAGCTTTCCGACATCGCCGTCCATCATCTCCTGCGAAAAGCCGAGGCCGTCGAGCACTTCGCGGGCGCGGCCATCCAGCGCGTAGCCGTCGAGTTCCTCGAAGCGGTGCTGCGCCTCGCCATATTTTTCGATGATCTCGTCCATCTGGTCGGCCTGGTCGGGATCGGCCATGGCTGCCTCGAGCGCTGCCATTTCGGCCGCGACTTCGCTGACAGGCCCGGCGCCGTTCATCACTTCGGCCACGGCGCTGTGGCCTTCCATGTCGCCGACATCCTGGCTGAAATAGCCGATGGTGACGCCGCGATCGACCTGCACCTGGCCTTCGTCGGGCTGCTCCTGGCCGGTGATCATGCGAAACAGCGTCGTCTTGCCGGCGCCGTTCGGCCCGACGAGGCCGACCTTCTCACCCTTCTGCAGCGACGCCGACGCTTCGATGAAGACAAGCTGACGGCCGTTCTGCTTGCTGATGCTTTCAAGTCTGATCATGCGGTGTCCGGGGAACTGGAATTGGGAGGATTTTCCCCGGGCCATACGCGATGACTGGCGCAAGAGGAAGAGGCGCAAGCGCCGCAGCGCTTCACCCTCCCCCTTGTGGGGAGGGTCGGCGCACCGGCGTTGCGAAGCAAGGTCGGTGGGACGGGGTGGGGG
>NZ_RZRT01000126.1:0-4986 GCF_003998295.1 Mesorhizobium sp. M7A.F.Ca.US.011.01.1.1 | reverse complement strand
CTCCTGCGGAGAACCGACCTGTTGGATTTCTCCGCCGTTCATCACTACCACCTTGGTGGCCAGGATCATTGCCTCGACTTGGTCATGCGTGACGTAAACGATTGTTGCGCCAAGCCGTTGATGTAGTCGTTTGATCTCCGTTCTCATTTCGATGCGAAGCTTGGCGTCAAGATTGGAGAGCGGTTCGTCGAATAGGAAGACTTTCGGGTTCCGGACGAGCGCACGACCGATCGCGACACGTTGTCGCTGGCCTCCCGATAGCTGGCTTGGACGCCGAGCGAGCAACGGCTCCAGTTGAAGAAGCTTGGCAACCTTTGCGAGAGCCTCTTCCTGGCGGTTTCGCGCCACGCCCCGAACCTTCATACCGAAGCAAATGTTGTCTCGCACTGTCATGCTTGGATAGAGGGCATAAGACTGGAATACCATCGCAATATCACGGTCTTTGGGACTGCGATTGTCCACAATCTCCCCGCCGATACTAATTTGCCCTGACGAAAGCTTCTCCAGGCCGGCGATGATCGAGAGCAGGGTAGATTTCCCGCACCCCGACGGCCCCACTAGGACAAGAAATTCCCCGGGTTCTGCATCGACCGACACGGAACGGAGAACATTTAGTTTTCCGAATGATTTTGTGACACGACTGATTGAAAGAGCATGCGCCATGATAATTAGCCTTTGACAGAACCAGCCATCAAGCCTCGGACAAAATACTTGCCAGCCAGTATATACACGGTAAGCGTCGGAATGGCAGCAATTATTGCGACTGCCATATGAAGATTGTACGGGCGATCGCCGGTACCAGTGTTAACGATATTGTTAACTGCAACCATGATAGGCGCATTTAACCCAAATGTGAATGATGAACCCAGAAGAAAATCATTCCATATACTTGTAAACTGCCAAATTACGACCACGACGATCATCGGCCCGGAGATGGGGATCAGGATGTAGGCAAAAATCAGGAAGAACCCTGCTCCGTCGATCTTTGCTGCTTTCACTAGTTCGCTTGGCACCGTCACATAATAATTCCGGAAGAACATGGTCGTGAACGGCAAGCCATATATAGTATGGATTAGAATGAGCCCGCCAATGCTTCCAGACAGACCGATAATACTCAGTGTCTTGGCGGCTGGGATCAGGACGGCTTGATAGGGCGTAAAGCAGCCGAAAAGAATGACCCCGAATATAACGTTCTTCGCGGGAAAGTCGAATTTGGTCAGCGCATATCCATTTAATGCGCCGATCAAAGTTGATAGTATTACCGCAGGCACAACGATCAAAAAAGTGTTCAGATAAAACCGTCTCAGTCCTGGACACTCGACACCAACGCACGCTTGCGACCAAGCCTGAGACCAAGCTCCCGGATAGGGAGTCGAAGGTGGTATGAAAATGTTTCCGCTATGGATTTCAGGCAAAGTCTTAAAGGACGTAAAGATCATGACGACCAGGGGGATCAACATATATGCGGCTCCCGCGAGTAGAACGGCATACGGAAGCGACTTGGAAAGGGAGTGCTTAAGTCTGAACTTCATATCGATCGTCACCGTGCATCGCGGTTTTCGGTACGCAGTTGCCAGATCATGTAAGGCACCATGACTCCCGCGACGGCGACCAAGATCATGACCGAGCTGGCTGCGGCGAGGGCGAGCCGGTTCCGCCCGAACGCGAATTGATACATGAAAGGCGCCGGTAGATCTGATGAGAACCCAGGCCCGGAACCGGTCATAGCCACTACGAGGTCGAATGTCCTGACAGCTTGGAAGACAAGTAGCGTTACGACGCTGAAGAGATAAGGCGTGAGGGTGGGGAGGACGACATATCGATAGGCTTGCCATCGCGAAGCGCCGTCGATATCCGCAGCTTTAACCAACTCGTCGGGAACACCTTTGAGACCGGCAAGAAAGATTGCCATGGAAAAGCCGCAGCTCTGCCAGACTGCGGCGATGACTAGGGTATAGATCGCGGTCTCGGGCCGGACGATCCAGTCCATTTCGAAGTCCGACCAGCCCCAGTCACGGACTGCCTTTTCAATGCCTAGACGAGGATCGAGAATCCACTTCCAGGCCGTTCCAGTCACGATAAAAGAGATCGCCATTGGATAGAGAAAGATGCCCCTAAATAGGCCCTCAAATCTCACTCTCTGGTCGAGAGATAAGGCGATGAGAAGGCCAAGTATTATTGTTATCGTTATGTAAAGTACTCCGAATACAAGAAGATTATAAACTGCTACCTGCCATCGGGCCATATTCCATAGAATTACATAGTGCTTCAGGCCGACAAAGTCATATTTTGGAAACATTGCGGACGAAGTCATAGACAGCATCGTAGACCATGCAATGAATACATACACGAAAATGGATATAAGAACTAAAGAGCAAAAAACTGTCAGCAGCGCAATCAAATCGTCACGCGAGATGTGTGTTGCCACACGTCGTGGTGGCGCCCAACTTTGTTTATGTCCTGCCATATTCTTTCATCCCGCTTCTACACTAAGCTGCGTGAACGTCGCTCCAGAAGGGAAGCAAGGGTCGTGCCACTCTGCGATCAGGGGCCAGAGTTGCGTTCTGACGCGAGGCTACCCGTCTGATGTCTCTTTAGTCTCAAGTCTCAGCTGTGAGACTCTCGTTTTTTAGTCTCAGCTGTGAGACTCTCGTTTTTTGCGACCTGCGACCAATCCTTCAGCTCCAGCAAGACTGCACGCCTCTCCAGCCGGCGGCAGTTGAGCTCGTTTCTTGTCGAGGACCTGCTGGCGGGCGTTTCAACCGCTCCGAAATGCCAAGCTGAAACCGGAACCCGTCACGTCGGTGCGTCCGCGGGCGAAGACATGTCTACCACCTGGAGGTCAGAACAAGGAGCTGCTCAAACGCTAAGGTCGAACGAAGCGTGAACTGAGCTTGCTTGGGTCTCGTGATTTCCGGACCAGATCGGGGTCAGAACAAGAGCTGTTCAGAATCGTACGCTAAGGCTGAACGAAATATGAACATCACGCCGCCCGTCGGATTGGTGCTGGCAAGCGAAGCGTTCTGAAGCCTTCGGGCATCTGGTGTTCAGAATCCCAGGTGTAGATGCCTGTGAGGTTGATGTGTTCCCAACTGAGCGGCGAGATGTGTTTGAGCACTCCATCCGGGATAGTCCGACCCGCCATGCGCAGGTGTATGGTTGCGCGGTCAAGATAGACGGTGTTCCAATGGACGATGGCGCTGACGACGAGATTGAGACCGGAAATGCGGAATGCCTGGCTCTCGAATGAGCGGTCGCGGATTTCGCCGCGCTCATGGAAGAACACCGCGCGCTTCAATTTGTGCGCTGCCTCGCCCTTGTTGAGGCCGGCCTGGCATCGCCGGCGCAATGCCGGGCTCGAATACCATTCGATCATGAACAGTGATCGCTCGATCCGGCCGAGTTCCCGCAGCGCCTTGGCCAGCTGGCTTTCCTTCGGAGACGCCGAGAGCTTCTTGAGGATGGTCGAGGGGACGACGGCGCGCGTCGTGATCGAGGCTGCCAGATGGAGCAGATCGTCCCAATGGTCAAGGATCAGCGCGGTGTTGATCGGCGCGCCGATGTGGTTGGTCAACGCCAGGTAGGCGTCGGCCTTCTCGAATATGTGGAATTTCCGATCCTTGAGGTTGCGCAGTCGTGGCGCGAAGCGCTTGCCGATGAGGGCGAACAGCCCGAAGACGTGATCGCTCGCGCCACCGGTATCCGTAAAGTGCTCATGGATGTCCAGGATCGTTTCCTGATCGAATAGGCCATCGAGCACATAGGCCGCTTCGCTTTCCGTGGGGCTGATGGGCAGGATGCTGAAATAGCCGTACTGGTCCGACAGGTGACTGTAGAATTTCGATCCCGGTTCGCTGCCATAGTGCAGATTGACGTCGCCGCGTTTTGCTGCTCGGTCGCTCGCACGGAAGAACTGTCCGTCGGACGACGCGGTCTGATCGGGCATGAAAGGTGCGCATCCAGCCAATCTGATGGGCGCTGATGCCCTTGGATGCGCCGGCCATCCGCTTCGGACCGAGATTGGTTGCATCGGCCAGGATGCCGGCAAGCATAGCAGAGACATTCCCTGGAGCGTCGCCCGTACGGACATGTGTGAAGTGATCGGCAAATCCCGTCCACTCGTGCACTTCCCTCAACAGGTCGGGAACCTCGACCAGCGGATACATGTCGCTGATCTCTGCGTTCAGTTCTTCGGCTTCTGCGGGAACATCACCGGGCGTCGGCGTGAGGATCAGCGTTCCCCCCTCCAACCGCACGCCCCCAAGCTTGCCAGCACGAGCGCGATAGGCAAGGCGCTTCAGATTGAAGTCCAGCACCTGCTTTACTTCGCTCAGCCAAGCGGCACCGTCACTTTCCACACCAAGGCCAAGCCGATCCTCCTCCTTTATGGTGGTGAACGTCGTTCTCGGCATGAGGTGCTCGTCGATCGGGCGGAACGAGCGGCTGCCCTCCACCCAGATATCCGCAGAGCGAAGGCGCTCGCGCAATGCGGCCAGCGTGGCTAGCTCATATAGCCGGCGATCAGGCTTCTGCTGCCCAAAGCAAAGGCAACGCAGCTTGCCAGCGATGCAGGCTTGGACGTCGAAAACTTCCGAAAGCATTGAAAGGAGGGCGTGCGGACAGCGTCGTGCTTCAAGACTACATGCTGCGCTTCTCTCGTAAAGACTATGAACGCACAGGCCGCATCGACAACATGGTCAAGGATTTGGCCTCGGTCCAAGACCTGGCCAGGCAATCCAACACTTCGATGCCACTGACGGCGCTCTGCCTCGAAATTCATCGAATGCTCACCGCAGCAGCGCTAGGCGGCGAGGATCAAGCCGTGCTGATGGAATTCTTTCGCGGGCCGGACAAGACAAGATTCAGCTGAGCTTGCGCTATTGGCATCGCGCAAGTCCCAGCGCTATCGGATATCGGCCACGCTGACTTCGGCATCGCCACTCAAGAGATCTGGGCGCTGCGACCGCAAAATCTCGATCGCCGGAA
>NZ_RZRT01000125.1:0-5023 GCF_003998295.1 Mesorhizobium sp. M7A.F.Ca.US.011.01.1.1 | reverse complement strand
GACTTCGACATAGACACGCGCAGGCAACGATACGGCACTGTTTTTCGCCAGCAAAGACATGGCGAGTGGAATGCCAAACAAGACGCCGATGGCCGCAGCTGCGGCGGAACATCCCGCCGTCAGAAGAAGACCTCCGCCGAACAGGGGGGCATACTGAATTAGGAGATCGGTGTCGAGCATCGCTTCACTCCTTGCCACTTACGGAAAGCCGCGTTTCTAAGGCTGACCCGCAACGCGCAAGAGCCAGATTCAGGAGGATGTAGACCATGGCAATGATCAGGTAGGTTTCGAGCGGTTGATAGGTGGCCGAGACCACTTGCTGTCCCCTGCGCATCAGTTCGGTAACGGAGATGATTGAGACCAACGAAGAATTCTTAAGCAGGATGCCAAGCTCGCTGATGAGCGGGGGCATTGCGAGCCGGAACATCTGCGGCAATCGTATGCGCCACCAGATGCTTTCGGTCGAGAGGCCGAGCATATCGGCAGCTTCAATTTGTCCTTTGGGAATGGCTGCGATCGAGGCGCGGAAGATTTCCGCCTGGAAGGCCGCCGAGTTTAGACCGAGGCCGATGACCGCGGCGACATAGGGTTCGATCTTGAAGCCGAACGTCGTCGGCACGTAAAAGATCATGAGCAACTGAACGAGGATGGGTGTGCCTCTGATCGCGCTGCGATAGACACGGCACGGCACCGATAACCATTTGGACGAGGTGGACAGCCCCGCTGCGATCACCAGACCCGCAGCACAGCCCAAAGCGATGCCGAGGGTCGAGATTTGTACCGTGGTCAACAGGCCGTCCAGCAAGACGCCTGAGTAGTTCCTAATGAGGTCGAGCACGGCTCACTCCGGGTGCGCATGCCCGGTTCGAAGACGAACGGGCACGCGCAGGCCTGTCAGAACCTAATCGGAGCAGAGGGTACTTCCATCCGCACGCCGAACCACTTTTCCTGGAGCTTAGAGAGTGTGCCGTCCTTGTTCATCTCGGCGATTTTGTCATCGATGAACTTGTTCAGAGCCTCCTGGTCTTCACCTGGGCGACCGGCCCAAGAATAGTATTTCTTAGGTCCAATTGTTCCGTCGACCATTGCGAACACCTCGGGGCGCACGCGCACAGCATCGAGAAGATTCGGCATGCTGTTGATGACCACATCGACACGACCGGCGGCCAAGTCGGCGTAAGCTTCGTCGAAGGCCGTGTAGTCCTTGAAACTCGCGACTGGGGTTCCTGCCTTGGCAAGCTCTTCGGCGTAAGCCTGCGCCGCTGCAAGCTGGGCGGAACCTGTCTGCGATCCCACGTTCTTGCCGGCTATGTCGGACGGTTTCGTAATGGTGTCGTCGCTCGCCTTCTTCATTATCGCAACCGTCGCGTCGGCGACCGGCGTGGTCAGATGGTATTTGGCGGCGCGCTCTTCAGTCACCGTCAGTGCGCTTACGACGAAATCGAAACGTCCCGCCGCCAGGCCCGGAAGAATACCCGACCACGGAACATCAAGCCTATCCAACTTGACATTCTTCATCACCGGATCCCGCATGATGATGTCGATGATGTCGCCTGTATAGCCGACGATCTTGCCGTCCTTCACAAAATCGAAGGGTGCGTTTGCCGTCTCCGTGGCGACGGTAAACACTCCCTTGGCCTGGATATCGGCAAGCGCGTCAGCGTGTGCGCCGGAAACGCTGACGGCCATCGAGAGAGCGATGGCTCCGAAAATGCCCAACGCGCTTCTTGAGACTGTTGGTTTCATTCGTGTGTTCCCTTTTATTGAGTTTGCCTGGTCGTTGATATCGGGCTGGATCAGCCGTTTTCTTCGCGGAAGTCGAAGCAGCAGTATGGCCTAAGACGCTCGGCATCGACGATGGCACCAAGGCCGACGTCGTCGGTGACGTCCAGAAATCCGTCATTGATTCGATCCTCGGGTGCGTTCTTGAGGACCTGCACGTAACCGTCGGACTGGGGAAGGTAGGGGTAGATTTCGAGCGGCATGGCGTTCGCGCAAGCGGCCCACGCAGAAAGCGAAGCGGCCGTGCAAAGCGAAGATGCGCAATTATGAGGGGAGACGCGCGCATTATAGGCTTCGGCCATTGCCGCGATCTGCACGAGTTCGAATACACCGCCGCAGGTGCCTACATCCGGCATCACGACGTCGATGGCCCCGGTGTCGAGCAGGTTGCGGAACCCGTTGCGGGTATAGACGCGCTCGCCGGCGGCGATCGGGAACTTGTATTTGCCTGCGAGACCCTTGAGTCCCGTGAGATTGAATGCGTCCAGCGGCTCCTCGACCCAGCAGACATTGAGCTCGTCGCATACTTCTAGGATGCGCATCAGCTGATCATTGTTGACGCCGCCGGACAGGTCGATCATCAGCTCGGCGTCGTTCCCCACGACTTTCTTGAGGAGCCGAAGACGCTCGATCGCCCTCGTGAACTCTTCAGGAGAAAGTGCACGGCGCTGGACGTGAGTCAGGGTGCGGCCAGGTTGTTGGGTGGCCAGCGGATAGCTCTTCAGTATCTTGTATCCGTCGTTGAGCGGGCGTTCTGCCGCGTTGGCCCATTCGACCGCGTCGTTGCAATGATAGTTCCAGCCGTTCGCATAGACTTGGGCCCGCTTTGAAAAGGCACCGCCAAACAGTTCGTAGACAGGCACATTGAGGGATTGGGCCTTAATATCCCACAAAGCTTGATCGATCGCGCTGACAGCTGCGAAGGCGATGGCACCCCCACCCTTCGTCCAGAAGGAATTGTCGTAAATTTCATGGTAGACATGGCGGGGATAAGCTGGGTCCGCGCCGACGACCCTGGGGGAGTAGTCCGCGATCATTCCAGCGGCACCCCGAGCACCCAAGCCATAAGCGACGGCGGCCTCGCCCCATCCGACGAGACCCTCGTCCGTGATGACTTCTACTAGTACCGGGCGGACGCCGCCCGTTGGAATTCTATACGCCCTGACGTTGGTGACGCGCATTCGCTTTCTCTAAATTTGAGTACCCGATCGGTCCTGCGAGGATGGCTCGAGGACAGGAGAGATCAAACACCTTTCGGCTATAAGCGCAAAACCGAAGTTCTAATAAAGATATCAGCCAAACTTATGGGCTTTCGTGGCGGATGAGTGCAGCTTTGATGGCATCGTAACAGCGGTCCGCCATGACGGAACGAGCGCGATACGTCGGCCGCATAAGGTAGTAGGATGAGGGTTCAGCGTCGGCGATGATGCGCCACTCGGAATGGAGTTCTCCCTTGGTGAGGGCGTCGATTGCCGTGCAGGTCACATAGTCGGCAATTGCCACGCCACCGTTCTTCACGGCATAGCATGCCATCGGGAAGAAGCTGGCGAACTCGACCCTGGGAGTCGGCAGTTGTCGCCGGACATCTAGGGCTGACGGGTTGTCGTGGTACAAGGTGCAAAGTTGGTGTCCGGCAAGATGTTGCGCGCTGAGCGGTCCGAAGCCTTGGCCTATGAGGCCGCGATGGAAAACTGCGCAGACCGGAACCTTGAACACCTCGACGTCGAAGAGGGGCGATGCCGTCGGCACGTCTTTCGCTCCGCGGTCCGTCACAGCCATGTCGTGGCGTTGGTTCTCGATCTCGGAAACGATCGTGTCCGATGTCCCGTTCATCAGCCTCAATTCCTGCCCCGATTTCGCGATCTCCGAGACTGCCGTCGGGATGAGGTCCATACCTACGATACTAGACGAGATGATGGATATCCTCGGCACAGGGATAGCGTCCAGCTGCTGGAAATGATGTTTGATGTCCTTCATCTGCTGCATAACGTGCCGCACTTGCTCGAAAAGGATTTCCGCCTCTTTGCGAGGGCTGATGCGTCCAGCATGCCTGTCGAAGAGCGTTGTCGAGAGCTCCTCTTCCAGGTTGGCGATCGTCATGCTGACGGCTGGTTGCGTCCGTCCCAGATTGCTAGCCGCTTTCGTCACGCTTCCCGTCAGCATGACCTGATAGAACGCTTCCATCTGATGATACTTCATTCCACCCTCCCACCACCAATCTGACTGTATTTCCCGAGATCGGGTGGCAAACTTGTCTAGCAATTCTCATGCCAGCGCCGTGGACGCTAAATTTAGCTACGCCGGGGGCCAAGCGTGATCCTTTCTGCCGACTGGATATTGAGCGCAGCGCCTGTGCTTTCTTCCAGCTTACCAGACGAATGGGGTGTCCAACATTGCGCGCCGGCATTCCTGTGCCATGGCGCCGTCACGAAATGTTGACTTCCGGTTGCTGGACTCATGTTCCCTTGTGGCCGAGGAGTGAAAACTCCGGCATGACTGGCGGCATGGTGTAGTGGGCTTCAGCCCTGGCGGGTTCGGTGTGATTTTTGATTTGTTGTGCCGCGTTGGTCTCTGAGATGGTTCTGAGGTCTTTATCCTCAGCGTTTCTGGGGAAACGATGATGCATCCGTTCGCTCAAACCGCGATTGCGCTCAAAGTGCTCCTACGCCGATCATGCTGATAACACGCTTGATATTGTAGGCGAGGACGTGCAGCGCCATCTCGGTTCGCACGTTTTTGAGCCCGCGCATTTGGAAGTGCATTGAGCCCATCCACGCCTTGATGGTGCCGAACGGCGCACGCCTTGCGGATTCCTGGGCCGTTGTCTTTCCGGAAATCGGCTATGGTCTTGTGATCGGGAACCAGTCGTCCGGTCAGCCACATCGCCTCAACATTGGCATCAAAAGGTAAAAGGATTGGAACAAGTCCGACCTCTTTCCGACGTTGAGCTATGGGACAATGCCGGCAATTGCGCGATGCTGATTTCTTCGACCGGGATCGAAATCATGCCGCCGTTCATTCCCACTGGCGTGTATGGCTTCCTTGGCCAAGGCGTTCGTCATATCTATCTGTCGGCGACGTTGGAGTTCGAGACCGATTTCGTCCGCGGCTTCGGCCGCAGGATCGCTAATTAAATTGGCGCCGGACAACGACGCCGGAAATGGCGAGCGGCTCATCCTGCTCAGCAGCCTTCAAGGACAAACCCGACAAGAAGGTAGTCGCCGAAGAAGTGCTCAAGAAG
>NZ_RZRT01000124.1:0-5484 GCF_003998295.1 Mesorhizobium sp. M7A.F.Ca.US.011.01.1.1 | reverse complement strand
CGCTGCATGCCCGCCAGCAGCACCAGGGCCGGGAAGCCGAGCCAATGCCAGACATTGGCAAAAAGGACGCTGCCGAGTGCGGTGTATTCATTGCCGAGCCACGGGATGGCGACGATGCCGAGCAGCACTAGCGTCTGGTTCCCCAGCCCGAACAGCGGATGCAGGAAGAGTTTCCGACCCGACCAAACTTGGCATCCGGAATATCAGTCGACAATGGCCTTTTGCATCTTGAGCAGATGTTTTTCCGCTAACTTGAGACCTTTAGAGTTGGAATAGCCCTTAAACCCGCGACAACCTAGCGTCTATTAGACTCGGTGCATTCGCGGGCACGTTCGGTGCCACAGCGGATGAGTCGAGAATGTAGGCAGGATCGTTTGCCAGCTGCTCCCGGCCATATCGCCCGTTCAGCCACAGCGCTAAGCCGCTTTAATGATGCGAAATCCCTCGACTTCTTTTACCACGGGGAGGCCTTTCCAGCGTTCGGAATCGTGTAGGATGATCAGCCTATCGAGGTTGCCGCCGATTTCGGTATTGATGCGGTCGATGGTCTTGAGCTGGTCCCAGACACTGCCGACGGCGTTGTTGAGAGGCTGATAGACGCCGTCGCGCTTGTGACCGGTGATCTGGCGGGACGAGTAGACGCAATCGCCGGAAAGTACGATGCGGCCGCGCGACGTCTCTATGATGACGAACTGCTGGCCCATCGTGTGGCCCTGCCCCAGCCTCACATGGATGCCTGGCAGAAGGTCGTCGCGGTCACCATCGACCAGCGTCAACCGGTGTTCCACTGCGGCGTCGAAGGCGGCGCGCAGATCGTCGGGATCGATGATGGCGGTGAGGAAGCCGTATTGCGGCGGCAGCGCCATCGCCTCGTGCCAGGAGAGCAACTCCTGTTTCTGCAGATAGAGGCGGGCTTTAGGAAACTGATCGATGGAGCCCATGTGATCGAAATGAGCATGGCTGACGATGATGTCGGTGATGTCGTCCGGCACCAGCCCCAGTTCGGCAAGCATGCGAACCGGGGAAATCCACCAGGGTATGCCGAACTTATCGGAGAAATTCGGGCCGGTTTCGTCCTTCATGAAGCCGGTGTCTACAAGCACGTTGCGGTCGCCGCGCCGCAGCAGAATAAAGGAAAAGGGCAGGTCCGTGGGGCCGTCATCGTACATCCCGCTGACCAGATCGACCCATGGCTGGTTCTTCGATCGCGCGAACTCGATGACATAGATCTGCCAATACTCAGCCTGTGTCATGTGATTCTCCTCAACTTTCCGCAAGTGAGCGGCCAAGGCTGGAAAGCCCTACCGCGATGATCAAAATAGCGCCCTGGAACACGTATTGGGAAAAGGTCGGGGCGCCGAAAATGTTGAGGCCGTTGAAGCCGAAAGCGATGATCAGGGCGCCGACCAAAGTCCCGAGGACATGGAATTCGCCGTCACGCAAAGTCGCCGAGCCGAGAAATACCGCGGCGAACGCCGTCAGCAGATAGGAATCGGCCGCGCTGGTCGTGCCGCTGCCCAGCCGCGACGCTAGGAGAATGCCGGTGAGGGAGGCGCACATGCCGGAAATGACGAAACCAAGCGTCTTGATGCGGTCGACGTTGATACCGGCAAGGCGCGCCGCGGCAGGGTTGCCGCCGACCGCCTGGATTTCCTGGCCGATGGAAGTGCGCTCGACCAGCACCCATAGGATGCCCAGCACGAGGACCATGACGACAATATTGTTGGGGACGCCGAAGAGCCAGCGGCCGAGTGAAAGCTGAAGGAAGGCCTCCGGTACGCCGGCAACGATGGGCACTCCGGCGGAGTAGGCGAAGGCGAGGCCCGTGATGATGGTCCCGACGCCCAGCGTCGCGATCACGGAATTGACTTTCATCTTGGTGACGATGAAGCCGTTGATGAGGCCTATCAGCGCGCCAAGGGCGAGCACGATGAAAATGGCCAGAGGGATCGGCAGCTTGTCGTGGACGATGAAGCCGGTGACGAGAATGCCGTGCAGACTGGCGGCAAAGCCGATCGACAGATCGAGCTCGCCGACGACGACCGCCAATGTTAGACCGCCGGCGATGATCATGGCTAGCGAGGCCTGGTTGAGGACGTTGGTAAAGTTGCCCAGGGTCGAGAATGCCTTCGGCGACAGGATTGAAAAGACTACGATCATTGCCAGCAGCCCGAGGATGGTCGCGTAGCGCGCGAAAATTCCGAGCGCAGCCTTGGTTCGTGGGGTGAGACGTCTGTTGTACGTTGAGACATCGCTCATGTGGTGCTCCCCTTGGTCAATGGCTCCCGCTCACCGTAGCTTGCCTCGACAATAGCGGAGCGCGACATCGATGCGCCGCTCAGTTCGCGAACGACGAGGCCTTCCGCCATCACAAGCACCCGATCGCAAAGATCCGGCAGTTCATCGGGTTCGGACGAGATGACGAGAACCGCCATGCCGGCCGCGGCGAGATCGCGGATCTGGCGGTGGATCTCCGCGCGCGCGCCGACATCGACCCCGCGGGTCGGTTCATCGAGAATGAGGATGTGCGGCGCACGCTGCAGCCAGCGGCCGATAACCACCTTCTGCTGGTTTCCGCCGCTTAGCCGGCCAACAGGAGTGTCCATGCCTGCCGCCTTGATCGAAAGCAGCTTCATCGTCTCGCGAGCGAGCGTGGACTGCGATTTTCGGCTGAGAAGCGGCACCCTGCGTCCGAGCACAAGCTTGTCCAAATTAACCAGACCAAGATTGAAGGCGACGCTCTTCGACAGGAAAAGTCCTTCTGTGCGCCGCTCCTCCGGCACAAGGCCGAGCCCGGCGGCAACCGCGGCTTGCGGCGTTGTCGGCGCGTAAGGTTTGCCTTTGAGCGTCATGCTGCCCGCGTCGGCGCGATCGGCACCATAGATCAACCGCACCAGTTCGCTGCGTCCGGCGCCGACCAGGCCCCCGATGCCCAGAACTTCGCGCTGGCGAAGTTCGAAACATACGCCACGCACCTTGGGCAGGCGTGTTAGATTCTGGACACGCAGAACGACCTCATGGTTCTGCGGTACATATTCAGCCCTGCTATCGTTGCCGACGTGGGCGGAGCCCACGATCGCCTCGACCAACGCCCTCCTGGTCAATCCGGCACGGGTGAATTCGGCGACGGAATTGCCGTCGCGCAGCACCGACACCCGATCGCAGAGTTCCAGGATCTCATCCAGGCGGTGCGAGACGTAAAGCACGGCAACACCGGAGGCCGAGAGGTCCTTGATGATCACGAAGAGCTTCTCGCTCTCGGCGGCGGAGAGCGAGGCGGTCGGCTCGTCCATGACAATGAGCCGCGACTTGCGGACCAGCGCGCGGCAGATATTGATCAACCAGTTTTCGGCGGTCGACAGCCCTTTCACATTTGCGTTCAGCGAGGCGGTGATGCCGACGCGCCTCGCGATGGGCTCGACGTCGCGGGCGATGGCTGCCCAATCGGTCAAGCCGAAGCGCGATCGTTTTGGCACGCCGAGCATGATGTTCTGGAGGACAGTCATGCCCGGAATGAAAGCCAGCTCCTGATGAATGAAGCTCATGCCGAATTCCGTCGCGCGGTGCGCCGTCTCGATGCCGACGGTTTGCCCATCAACCTCGATCGAGCCCCGGTCCGGATGGTTGAGGCCGGCAAGGATCCTGATCATCGTCGACTTGCCAGCGCCATTGGCGCCGACCAAGCCGTGAACCTCTCCCGCCGCAACATCGAGGGAGGCGCTTCGCAACGCCTGGGCGCCACCGAAGGCCTTGCTGATGTTGCGCACGACAAGAAATGGAGGCGCTACGGGCACCGCCATCTCCATTGCCGCATGTCCTGGTACCCTATCGGTCAAAAGCTGGCTGCGCCTACTGGATCGCGTCGGGATGCTTGGTCAGAAAATCCCCCACCGTATCCTTGGTCACCAGCACGGCTGGCACTTCGGCGGCCTTGGGAGCCCAGCTCTTTCCGGCGGCGGTGATCTCCTCAATCATCTTTGCCATATTGTAGCCTTCGGTGTAGCTGTCTTGCCAAGCCGTTGCGGTCATGAAGCCGTTCTTGATATTTTCAAGAGCCTGGGCGTTTCCGTTGATGCCATACACCATTACATCGGTGCGGTTCTGGGCACGCAGCGAGCCGATCGCGCCGATCGCCGGATCATCCCAGCAGCCCCAGATCGCCAGGTTCTCGGCGCCCGCAGGATGCGAGGCGAGCCATGCATTGGCGTACTGCGCGCCGTCTTCAAAATAGCCGGGAATGCGTACTTCGTTCTTGGTCACCTTGATGTCGGGGTATTTGGCGGCCATTTCATCCATGACCTGTTCGCGGTTCCGGCAAACCTCACCCGTGTGATAGGTAAGGGCAAGGATGGAACCCTTGCCGTTCATGTTCTTGAGCATCAGGTCCACGACGGGGATTGCCATTGGGCCGCCCGACCCGTTGGTGGCAGCAACGGTGCCGCCCAGCCCGCCACCCCAGGTGACGACAGGAATACTCGCGGAACCGGCCGCGGCGAGCCCGGCGCCGATCGACGAGAACGGAAACACCATGTCGACGACGGCATGCGCGCCCAGCTGAGCGAAATTCTGAATGGCTGCGTTGGCCTGGTCAGCATTGCCCGCCGCATCGACGACGGTGACTTTCCAGCCGAGTTCGTCTGCCGCTTTGGTTGCACCCTGGATATAGCGGACATTGTTGGCTTCCGTGGCGCTGATCGACACGATACCGAGCAGGGGCTTGTCGGCCGCGCTGGCCTGCGCGCCGGCCAATGCCAGGGCCACGGCGAAAACGCCGAACGTCAGGTTTTTCATGGTTCTCTCTCCCTTATGAGGTTGGACGCGCACCTTCAGATTCAAAGCTGATGACCGCCTAACCGTTTCGGCAGATTTTCGCATCTCAGGCAGATTCGCAAGAAAATTCGTGCAAAGCGGCGCAAAATAGGCGAGAGATTCGCGTTAACGATCAGCTAAACGATTAGCTAAGAGAACAGATGGCCACCATAAAAGACGTCGCAAGGGCTGCCGGCGTGTCGACGGCGACGGTGTCCGCGGTCGTCAACGACACCGCCTATGTGAGTCCGGAATTGCGTGGTCGCGTGCTCGCCGCGGTGCGTGATCTTCGCTATGCGCCTTCCTTGGTGGCGCGGAATTTGCGCAGCGGCCGCAGTCAGCTGATCGCGCTTGCCGTGGCGGATCTGGCAAACCCGTTCTATGCCCGCATCGTCACTGCGGCCGAGGCGGCGGTCGCCGCCTGGGGCTACTCGCTTGTGCTGTTCAACAGCGATGAAAAGCCCGACATCGAAAGACGCATTCTTTCGCGCATTCGAACACTGGGGTGCGATGGGTCGGTGGTCGTTCCAGTGGGACCCGAAAGCCATTACCAGCGGCGGGATTTCGAGGGCGGCGTGCCGGTGGTCCTGCTCGGCCGTTCGATCGGTGATGTCGGCGTCGACACCGTCACCATCGACAATCTGTCGGCCGGCAAGCAGGCGACCAACTACCTTC
>NZ_RZRT01000123.1:0-5664 GCF_003998295.1 Mesorhizobium sp. M7A.F.Ca.US.011.01.1.1 | reverse complement strand
GATTGCGACCACGTGCGGCGACTATCTCGACTTTTTCCTGGACCAAGACGGTACGCGCGCCGTCGGATGCGTTATCGAGACCGTTCGTGATACCGACGCCTTCCTCGGCGCGCTTGCCAAGGCGCAGGCCAAGGACATTCCCGTCGTTGCACTGAAGCTAGGGCGAACGGAACGTGGTCGGCATTTTGCCCGGGCGCACACCGGAGCGCTTACCGCTACCTACGCGATCTACGAAGCGCTTTTTGCGAAGCACGGCGTAATAGCCGTGGACACGCTCGACGAGTTTCTGGACACCCTCGAGATGTTTCGCTTCGGTTTCAAAGGAAGTCCTGGCGGAATCGCCGTCCTCACTCACTCGGGGGGCGAACGGCAGCTTATCGTCGATCTCGCGGAGCGGATCGGCGCCGAACTCGCTGAACTCACGCCTGAAACCAGCAACGCTCTGTCGGCAGTGCTGGAGCCGGGTCTTTCGCCCGAAAACCCAGTGGACGCGTGGGGCGACGGCAAGCTTGTCGGTATCGATTGCCTGGAAATCCTCGATCGCGATCCCCACGTCGCCGTCGTCTCCCTCGCCGCCGATCTCTTCTTTTCGGCGGGAATGGGTTACAGCCTGCAAATGGCGGAGAATGCGGCGCTGTCGTGTTCGAAACCGTTCGTCGTCTTCGGTGCGAGCGCGGCCTCTGTCGTTCCCGAAGCCGCGTCGCGTCTGCGGGCGCTTCGCATTCCGGTGCTCTCGAACACAGAAAACGCACTGAAAGCGATGAAGCACTACACGGATTGGCATCGCACCAGATTGGGGATTGGAACCGCGCGCGAGACCACGCGCCTCGATCTCGATCTGTCCGAGGTCCTGGAGGCGATCACCATCGATGCCAAACTCTCCGAGAACATCCTAACGATGGCGGGGATACCGTTTGCGGCGAGCCGATTTGCCTCCACCTCGGCGGACGCGCTGAATGGCGCGGCGCAGCTCGGCTATCCAGTCGTTCTCAAGACGGCAAACCCCGCAATCGAGCACAAGACAGAACTCGGAGGCGTCATCCTGAACCTCAAATCAGAGGATGAACTGGCGGATGCCTACGCTCGCCTAGCGTCGACATGCGGACCGGATGTCCAGGTCCAGAAGCAACATTCCGGCGGAACCGAGATACTGCTCGGAATGGTTCGTGATGATCAGTTCGGTCCGGTCCTCACCGTCGCTCTCGGCGGCGTCACCACGGAGCTGTTCAGGGATTCCGTGACATTCATGCCGCCGGTCACACGGCACGAGGCCCTGCAGCAGCTGTCACGCCTGAGAGCCTTCCCGTTGTTGACCGGTTTCCGCGGCCGCCCCAATGCGGACCTCGAGAGTCTCAGCCGTCTCATCGAACGGTTCAGTCTGTTGGCCCTGGAAATAGGCCACCTGTTCTCGGAAATCGACATCAACCCGGTCATAGCAACAGCATCCGGCGCGGTGGCAGTTGATGCGCTCTTTATTCGTGATGATAATACCCGCCACGCGGAATCGATAATACCGGCATCGAAGGCAGCTCACGGGTAGCAATGCAATGAAGGTGGATTTTGGGGCAATCAACAAGGAAACGGCGCCTAAGCAGATCGCAGGTCGTATTCGCGAGTCTATTCTGACGGGCAAGCTCGGGCCGCTGGAGAAACTGCCGACCGAGGACGAACTAGCGACGCTGTTCGGCGTCTCCAGGCCGACCATCCGCGAAACCTTGAAGTGGCTCGCCGCGGACAACCTGATCGAAGCGAGAAGGGGAGCTGCGGGCGGCAACTTCGTGAAGCAACCGACACCTCAGGATTTGCAGTCCAGGGTTTCCGATCCGTTGATGATTGCCGCCAGCCTGGACGCCTTCACGTTCGAAGAGGTCGTGGAGTCCAGGTACGCGCTCGGCGAAATGTGCTGCCGTCTCGCCGCCGAAAGTCGGACCGAGGAGGACATCGAAGTCCTGCGGACGGAGATCGCGACGCAGCGGCACAAGAAGCTGACCGACGTCGAATTCTGCGCTTCGGATGTCCGGTTCCATGTCGGGCTCGCCCGAGCGACCCATAACACCATCATATCGGTTCTTGCCGCTGGAACGATCGAGGGCCTCGAGCCGATTACCAACCTGATGCTCTACCGGTTCCGGGCCAGGCAGGTCCTCTCCGATCAGCATGAGAGTCTGGTCGAGCGCCTGGTCGGACGAGACGCCGACGGCATGGCCAAGGTGCTTCAGGCCCAGAAGGAGTATCTGGTCGAAAAGCAGGTCGAAGCGAAGACCTGGCGAACGACCCGAAACAAATCGACATAGAATGGCGGTCCGGACCGCGAGGAGAGATTATGAGCGTCGGAGAATACTCGAACATCATCAGTGAACGCCGCGGCGCCGTAGGCTTCATCACTCTCAACCGACCAAAGGCTCTGAACGCCCTGAACGGAGCGTTGATGGACGAGGTCTCCAAGGCGCTCAAGGAACACGTAGCTGATCCCGACGTCCGTACTATCGTTCTCAGCGGCAACGGTGCCGCGTTCTCCTCCGGCTTCGATCTCAAAGAGGCGGCGGTCAACGACCACAAGACCACGACGGAGTGGCGAGGCGCAGTCGAGGGCGCGTTCGAGTTCATCATGCAGTTCTGGGACTGCCCCAAGCCCACCGTCAGCGCCATTCACGGGTTCTGCCTTGCCGGAGCCCTAGAGCTTTCGCTCGCTTGCGACATAACAATCGCCGACGAGGAAACCTATATCGGCGAACCCGAGGTCCGCTTCGGAGCTGGAGTCGTTGCCCTGCTCCTGCCTTGGCTTATCCCACCCAAGATCGCCAAGGAGTTTCTTCTGACGGGTAATGACCGGGTCCCGGCGCGGAGGGCCTACGAGATCGGGCTCATCAATCACCTCGTGCCGGGCGGAAAGCATCTCGAACGCGCAGCCGAGATTGCCGAACAGATAGCGCGCTGTAGCCCCGACGCGGTCCGTATGACTAAGCGCGCTGTGAACCGCAGTTTGGATATCGGTGGCATGAGGTCGGCACTGCTCTCGGGAGTGGACACCGGAATTTTCATCGAGGCGACCGAGAGCGAGGAAAAGCTCACTTTCAACCGATTGACCGTCGAGCAAGGCCTGAAGGCTGCGATTTCGTGGCGGGACGCCCAGCATCGAAACAGCTAATCTCCGGGGGTCAGCATGTCTGCCGACACGAAGCCTCGCTCGGGGCTCAGACTATTCATGCCCGAAATTTCCGCGTTGGCGCTCGTCGCTCCGGCGGTCATATTCTTGCTTCTCTTCTTCGTGCTTCCGCTTGTGTACATCACGGTCAAGAGCTTGCAGGGCGGAAGCTTCGCCTCATACCTCGTGCTTTGGGAAAGCCCGGCCTATCTGAATGTCATTGTGCGCACCTTCGCTGTTTGCGCGATCGTCACGGTGGTTACGCTGGTTCTGGCATATCCCTACGCGTACCTGATGACGGTCTCTTCGCGCCTGACGGTAATCTTCCTCAGCGCGGCGATCTTGCTCCCCTTTTGGGTCAGCCTTCTGCTCAGGTCGTATGCCTGGTTGATTCTCTTGCAGAACACGGGGCTCATCAACAAGCTGCTGCTTTCGTCCGGCCTGATAGACAAACCCGTGCCGCTCGTCCGCAACCTAGTCGGCGTCACGGTGGGGATGACCCATGTACTTCTGCCGTACGCGGTGTTGCCACTGTACTCGATCATGTCGAAGATCGACCCCAAGCTGATGGAGGCCGCGGCGATCAACGGCGCGGGTCCTATACGGACCTTCTGGCGTGTATACCTTCCGCTCAGCTTTCCGGGCATCGTGTCGGCCGCCGTCCTAGTGTTTACGCTCGGCCTGGGCTTCTACATCACGCCCGCTTTGTTGGGCGGATCAGGCGACATCATGATCGGCCAGTTGATCGCAAGCAGCGTCCAGATGCTAATGGACT
This sequence comes from Mesorhizobium sp. M7A.F.Ca.US.011.01.1.1, assembly GCF_003998295.1. NCBI lineage: Bacteria > Pseudomonadati > Pseudomonadota > Alphaproteobacteria > Hyphomicrobiales > Phyllobacteriaceae > Mesorhizobium > Mesorhizobium sp. M7A.F.Ca.US.011.01.1.1. The sequence continues at coordinate 1,744 of NZ_RZRT01000123.1, read as the reverse complement.
TGCCGTTTGCAAGCGCTCTTTCCGTGGTTCTGCTTGCTCTCACGGGATGCGTCTTCGGGGTGTTCGCAATCGTCGGCCAACTGACGACGGCGCCGGATCAGGGGGGGGCGGTATGAACCCCTCCGGCATCTATCGGAAGCTCGCCTGGATACCGGTCGGCTTGACGGTCGTGTTCCTTCTCGTGCCCACGCTGATCGTGATTCCGATCTCGTTCACGTCTTCCTCGTTCCCCGACTTTCCGCCTCAGGGATTCTCACTGAGGTGGTATCAGGAAATAATCGGAAACCCGATGTGGCGCCGCGCGGTCATGAACAGTTTCTACGTCGCGGTCGCCACAACGATCTTGTCCGTGATCCTCGGAACGCTGGCGGCACTGGCATTCCAGGCCAGCGTACTCGGGCAGTCGATATTGCGAGCCGTCACGCTTGGTCCTCTCGTGACCCCGGTGATTGTGCTCGCCATCGGATTGTATATGATCTTCGGCCAGTTTCGCATGAACGGGACGTTCACCGCGTTGGTGGCCGGTCATACCGTACTTGCGATCCCGTTTGTCATCGTCACGGTCGGCGCCTCGCTCCGTCTCATCAACTCGAACCTTGCGCTGGCGGCGGCCGGGCTGGGTGCCGGGCCGCTGCGGGTGTTCTTCCGCATCAAGCTACCGCTCGTCCTGCCTGGCCTGATCGCCGGGGCGATCTTCGCGTTCATCACGTCTTGGGATGAAGCGGTCCTGTCTCTCTTCCTCACGTCGCCCCAGCTTCAGACCATCCCTGTCGTCATCTGGTCTCAGGTGAGAACCGAGCTGACCCCGGCCGTCGCCGCGGTCGGTACAATCCTAATCTTGATTTCAGCCATTGGGATGCTGGCGGTCCAAGTCCTACGCCGCGGAGAAAGCAAATGATCGATACATCATCGGATCTCCCCAACAAGCTGGAGGTGGACTCCATCTCCAAGCGGTTCGGCCGCTTCACGGCGTTACGGGATGTCTCGTTCAACCTGAAGCCCGGCGAGTTCCTGACGATGTTGGGCCCGTCAGGCTCCGGCAAGACGACGACCTTGCGAGTCATCGCCGGGTTCAACCCACCGGACTCAGGCAGCATCCGGCTAGCCGGGAAGGACGTGGCGGCGCTTCCTCCGAGCAAGCGCAACATCGGCATGGTTTTTCAGGACTATGCGCTCTTCCCGCACTTCACCGTCGCGCAGAATGTAGGCTTCCCCCTTGAAGCGAGAGGGATCGGCGGCGCTGCACGGAAGAAGCTCGTGGAAGAGATGGTCTCGGTGGTGGGGCTTTCAGGGATGGAAAGCCGGATGCCCAAGCAACTATCGGGCGGCCAGCAGCAGCGGGTAGCGCTGGCTCGGGCACTCGTGTTCAATCCGGAGCTCGTCCTGCTCGACGAGCCTCTCGCCGCTCTGGACAAGAAGCTGCGGACGACCATGCAGCTGGAAATCCTCCGTATCACCCGTAAGGTGGGCGCTACCGTGATTTCGGTCACGCATGACCAGGAGGAGGCGCTGGTCATGAGCGACCGCATCGCTCTGTTCTCGAAGGGCGAGCTGGCACAAATCGGGTCGCCGCAGGAACTTTATCGCGGACCAAGCAGCCGATTTGTCGCCGACTTCATCGGTGAAGCCAATCTCGTCGACGGGCATCTCGCGAACTTAGGCGGCGAACTTAGATTTGTCGGTCCCGGTTTCAATTGTCAGGTTCCGCATAACGCGCCTGATGGCCTCCGGGACGGGGAAAGGG
>NZ_RZRT01000122.1:0-5796 GCF_003998295.1 Mesorhizobium sp. M7A.F.Ca.US.011.01.1.1 | reverse complement strand
TCATAGCCCTGAGTGTTGTTACGGTGGCCACGTTGACCGGTGTCGATCAGCCCAGCTCGATTGCGCTGCTCATCTATCCGCTTGTTGGCCTGATTGTCGGACTGATCAACGGCTTCCTCATCGTCAAAGGGGGAATTCCGCAGCCCCTCGTGGTCACCGTGGCCATGCTTGGCATTGTTGCCGGTGTCGCCTTGCTCATCAGCGGTGGCAACACGCTCGTGGGTGTTTCGCCTGCCGTGCATTGGCTTGCAAACGGCAAGGTGCTGGGCTTACCTGCCGGCGCGTTGATGGTCCTCGTTCTTGCAGGGCTGTTCTGGCTCATGTTGCGGCGGACGCAATGGGGCCGCTGGCTCTATGCGGTGGGTGGTAATCCCGATGTCGCGCAATGGGTTGGACTTCCGCGCGACAGGCTGATCATGAGCGCCTACGCCATCTGTGGCGCCACAGCGGGCATTGCAGGCATGCTGTATCACGGCCGGACAGGGTCGGCTTCACCTCTTTCCGGCATCGGCTATGAACTGGACGCCATCACGGCGGTGGTTGTCGGTGGGGCAAGTCTCTTCGGAGGTCGCGGCAGCATCACCAATGTGCTGTTCGGCGCGCTGATTATCGCCACCATCCGCAGCGGCCTTCAGCAACTCGACGTCTCTCCGTTCTGGTCGTCGGTGGCAATCGGCATCGGCATCCTCTTGGCGCTTGAGCTCGATGTCTTGCGCAAACACATCGAGACCCGCCTTCGAACGCTGCGCGGAGGCAGGTGAGCCAATGAGTGTCGCCTCGCCTGACAGCATTTCCAACATGGCCACCGATGCACGTCTGGTTCTCTCGGTGCGGGACGCGCGCAAGGCCTACGGGTTCGTAACAGCGCTGGCTGGTGCGTCGCTTGACCTCCATGAGGGCGAGATTGTTGCCTTGCTCGGCGACAACGGCGCCGGAAAATCGACACTCATCAAGGCGATCACCGGCATCGTAACGCTGGATTCCGGTGACATCGAGCTTGACGAACGCCCATTGCGGCTGCGGTCGCCCGCCGACGCGCGTGCATCGGGAATCGAGACCGTATTTCAGGATCTTGCTGTTTTCGACAATCTGACCGTATCCGATAATTTCCTGATCGGGCGCGAGCAGACGTGGCCTCGCTGGCTCGGTCCGCTGGGCTTCCTTTCCGCCGGACAAGAGCAGCGACAGTGGCGGCAATATGCCAGCGCATTGAGCGTCTCCCATGTCTCGCCCTCCCAGGAGATCGGACTGATGTCGGGCGGCCAGCGTCAGGCTGTGGCGGTTGCACGGGCGGTGGGGTTCGCCCGCCGAGTGGTCATTCTGGATGAACCCACGGCGGCACTTGGTGTGCGCGAATCCGACGAGATATTGACGATGGTAAGACGCCTGCCGGAGCGAGGCCTGTCGGTCATCATCGTCAGTCACAACATGGACCACGTCGTGCGCGTGGCGGATCGTGCCGTCGTCATGCGGCAAGGCCGAAGCGTCGGTGAGATGATTGTACGCCAAGGCGTTCAGAAGGATCTTGTCGCGATGATCATGGGCGTCACCTGAAACAGCGTCACCCGGAAATCGTGCTGCCTTGTGAAATTGGATTGGCACGATCGACGGCAAGTCGATCGATGAGCTCCTCCACTTTCCCAAGGCTGAAGATATCCTCAAGCGCCAGATAGGCAGCGCCAAAAAGCGCGCTGTCCTTCGGCGGGTTGGCAAGGACGATCTGCAATTCGCGCGTGGCAAGCGGAAGGCATCGCTGGTAGACCAGTTCGCGGATACCCGACAACAGAAACTCTCCACCCTTGGCGAGTGTCCCCCCCACAACGATCAGGTTCGGGTTGAGAATACTGACGACATCGGAGGCGACTTCGCCGATCACCCGCCCAGCGCTGCGCAGCAGCATCAGGGCTTCCGGCTTCTGCATTTCGACGAGCGATATGACATCACGGGCGTTCTCCGCCTGGAAGCCTTTGCTCGAGAGATCACGGGCAATCGCCCAGCCGCCGGCGCGGGCTTCGACACAACCGAGCTTGCCGCAGCGGCACAAAGGCGCGTTCTCGGAGTTGAACTGGATATGGCCGATGTCGCCGGCCGCGCCCTGAGCGCCACGAAAGATCTTGCCGCCCGCGATGATGCCGCTGCCGATACCCGTTCCCGCCTTGATGAAGAACATGTCATCGACATACGGGAAATTCTGGCGATGCTCGTGGATCGCCATGAGGTTCACGTCATTTTCGACATAGATTGGAACATCGAAGCGACGGCGCAGCCAGCTGATGATGTCGAATTCGTCCCACCCGTGAAGGACCGACGGACCGACGACGCGGCCGCGTTTGAAATCGACCGGCGTGGGCATGCTGAGGCTGACTCCAAAAAGTGAGCCATGGCTGGTCCGAGCCTTCGCTGCAAGAATGTCGAACCCGTCGGCAATCTGCTCGAGGGAAGCCGCCGGTCCGTCCGATGCGTTGAAAGGTATTGTGCTTTGCGTGACGATTGCGGGTTCGAGATCCATTGCGGCAAGATGGATGTAGGTTTCGCCGATATTGGCGACGAGAAAGAAACCGGCCCGTTCATTGATCCCAAGCACGCGCGTCGGTCTCCCGCCGCTGGGCATGGTGCGCGCCGTCTCGCGGATCAGACCGGAGTCGATCAGCGCATTGAGGCGCTGGGTCACAGTCACGCGTGACAATCCCGACGCGTCGAGCAACGCCGACCGGGACGTGGCGGCGCCGGTGGCAATCAGCGAGAGAATTTCACCACTGTTCGCAAGAGCGGGATGCTCCGCCGTGCCATTTGTCCTTGCCATTCCGCACGTCCCCGTTCGCCCTGAGATTTAGCCATAAACCCACGGGAGATAAAGGCGTGTTCTCAACAAAACGGCGTAAGTTTTGTACAAAAATATGCAATAATACGTTGACTTAAAGATATATCGATGAGTAAGAGGATGTCGTCCCGGAGAAACGGATGAACTTGCGTGGATCCCCCGCGCTGTTGCGATGTTTCTCCGTCACTCGATCGACGGAGTTTCACATGTTGTTAGCGCAAAAGGACTTCGCACGCCCGGACCTCCTGGCAAATGCCATTCGTGCGCTGTCAATGGATGCGGTCGAGAACGCCAAGTCCGGCCACCCGGGCATGCCGATGGGCATGGCCGAGATCGCAGTCGCGCTCTGGCACCGGCACCTTCGTCACAACCCATCCAATCCGGCTTGGACCGACCGCGACCGCGTTGTGCTCAGCAATGGCCACGGCTCGATGCTGCTCTACAGCGTGCTCCATCTCACAGGGTACGATGTCTCGATCGACGATCTGCGGCAGTTTCGGCAGCTTGACAGCAGGACGCCGGGCCATCCCGAGTTCGGCTATACGCCGGGAGTTGAAGTTACGACCGGTCCGCTCGGGCAAGGCCTCGCAAATGCGGTCGGCATGGCAATCGCCGAAAAGACGCTGGCCGCCGCCTGCAACCGACCCGGACACGACATCGTCGACCACCACACCTTTGTCCTGGCAGGCGACGGCTGCCTGATGGAAGGCATTTCGCACGAGGCTTGCTCGCTTGCCGGAACGCTCGGTCTGGGCAAGCTGATCGTGCTTTACGACGACAACGGCATTTCCATCGACGGCCATGTCGAGGGCTGGTTTTCCGATGATACGCCCAAGCGCTTCGAGGCCTATGGCTGGCAGGTCATTGCCGATGTGGACGGGCACGATGTCGAGGCGGTCGACCGGGCGATTTCCGCGGCGAAGGCGCAAGCAGCCCGCCCGACGCTGATCTGCTGCAAGACCATGATCGGCAAGGGAGCGCCGACGAAAGCCGGAAGTCACGATAGCCATGGTTCTCCGCTCGGCGCCGACGAGGTCGGCCGGGCTCGGCTGGCGCTCGATTGGCCGCATGCGCCGTTCGACGTTCCAGGAGAGATTGGCGACGCGTGGAACGCCTCGGTCAGGGGGGCTGCATCGGAGGCCGACTGGCGCCGCCGCTTCGAGGCATACCGCGCGGCCTACCCCGATGATGCGGCGGAGTTTGAACGGCGCGCCACGCACCATCTTCCCGCAGGCTTCGCCGCCAAGGCGGATGCGTTCGTTGCGCAAACCGTCGAGAAGGCCGAAACGCTGGCGACACGCAAGGCAAGTCAGAACGCCATTCAGGCCTTTTCCAATTTCCTTCCCGAACTGATCGGCGGATCAGCGGATCTTGCCAGTTCGAACCTCACCCTTTGGACGGGGGCCGAACCGATCACCTCCGTCTCGGGCGGCAACTACATCTATTACGGCGTGCGCGAATTCGGAATGGCCGCGATCATGAACGGTCTGATGGCCCACGGTGGGTTTCGTCCGTTCGGTGGCACGTTTCTGATGTTCTCGGAGTATGCGCGCAACGCGCTGCGCATGGCGGCGCTGATGAAGCTTGGCGCCATCTATGTCTTCACCCACGATTCCATCGCGCTCGGTCAGGACGGTCCGACGCATCAGCCCATCGAGCAGTTGGCCACGCTCCGGCTGATGCCTAACATGGACGTATGGCGACCATGCGACACCGTCGAGACGGCGGTTGCCTGGCAGATTGCGCTCGAGCAGGTGGCGACGCCGACAAGTCTTGCACTCAGCCGCCAGAACCTGCCGTTTCAGCCGCGCGACAATGCCCAGGTTCAAGCGGTGCGCAGGGGCGGGTACGTGCTGCGCGGGGAAGATCGCCGGCTGGACGCCGTCATCATCGCGACCGGGTCCGAAGTACAGCTCGCTGTCGGCGCCCAGGAACGACTTGCAAAGCAAGGGATTCCGGTTCGTGTAGTCTCAATGCCGTCCACCAGTGCTTTCGACCGGCAGGATGACGGCTACAAGGCTGAGGTGCTGCCGCGCGGCGTTCCCCGCATCTCCGTCGAAGCCGGGGTGACCGACTACTGGCGCAAATATGTCGGCCTCGAAGGCGAATGCGTCGGCATCGACACGTTTGGCGAATCGGCCCCGGCCGAGATGCTCTACGAACATTTCCACTTGACCGTCGAGGCGGTCGAGAAGGCGGTTTACAGGGCGCTTGAGAAACATCGCCGCGCTGCGTCGCCGGAGTTGGGAGGGCAGCAGGCGAGATGACCGCAACTTACGTTATCGGGCTGGATTATGGCACCGGATCAGCTCGCGGCGTCCTTCTGGATGCAGCAACCGGTGAGCAGATCGGCAGCCACACGCATGCCTATCGCCATGACGTGATGACGCAAAGCCTTCCTGACGGCACGCCCTTGCCGCGGTCATGGGCGTTGCAGAACGCCGCCGACTATCTCGACGCGGCGGAAGAAATCCTTGATGCGCTGGGGCGCGGTCGGGTCATCGAGTCGATCGGACTGGGCTTCTCGGCAAGTTCCCCGATGCCGACCACTGCCGACGGTACAGCCCTTTCCGAACTTCATCCCGGCGAGCCCCATGCGTATGTCAAGCTGTGGAAACATCGCGCCGCACAGCCCTTCGCAGATGCGATCAACCGTCGCGGCGGATCCTTCCTGCGCAATTTCGGCGGCAAGCTTTCCGGGGAATGGCTGCTTCCCAAGGCCGCCCAGATCGCGGACGAGGCACCGCACATCTGGAGCGCCGCCGGCAGGTTCATCGAGTCCGGCGATTGGCTTGTCTGGCAGTTGACCGGCCGCGAAGTGCGAAGTCTCGGGTTCGCAGCCTACAAGGCCCAGTATTCCGAGACCGAAGGCTATCCGCAGGGGATCGTGCCCGGTCTTTCCGAAAGGCTGTCGGTGCCGCACCGTATCGGCACGGCGGCTGGAAGCCTGTCTGAAGCATGGCGAACGCGCACCG
>NZ_RZRT01000121.1:0-6055 GCF_003998295.1 Mesorhizobium sp. M7A.F.Ca.US.011.01.1.1 | reverse complement strand
TTGTAGGACTTTTGCCCGTGCCAGATTGCGCCGTAACCGGCGTCCCTGATGGCTTCGGCGGGGAATTTCTCATCCGAGGTCTTCAATTCCTGAAGGCACACGACGTCATAGTCGGTCTGACCCAGCCACTTGATGAGCACAGGCAGGCGACCGTTCACACCGTTGACGTTGAATGTTGCGATGCGGGTCATCAGGAGCTCTCTCCAAAACTCTTCACGGTATCAAGGTGAATGGCTCAGCAGTTGATCCCTCACTACCCTGAACAGGAACTTCTCACTCGCCTTTGTAGGACTGTGCGGCCTTGCCAATTTTCTGCCAGTCGTTCCCATACCGCCGCACCATTCCCGCGCCTGAGCTGGTGAAAGATGATGTGTCTCGACGACGTGCTTCGCCTCTGCGTCCTGTCCTTTCATGGGACGGGAACGAGCCCTTGTCGACCGCACGCCGTCGAGCCCTGTCTCATCTGATTTCGACATCGCTCATCCTCTCGGCTCTTCTTAACCGTCGAACGTGGGGAAAGTTCAATGACGACAGCGGTAGGGGAGTCCGGCCGAGCGGGAGCGAGCTCTCGGGCAGGGAGCAATGCGGCCATCGTCGTTGTCTATCGACTGATTCAATGTCAGGATCGGGCGCAGCCTGGTCGCCCTTGATTGGGAGCCATATGGGTAAAGCGGCTGTTCCGCTATTGAGCCCTGACAGGCGTCCTATGGACCCGGCGTCGAATTCAATCGCAAATCCCGCCTTCCATCGCGTGCCCCTTCACCCATCTCCTCACCACAGAACTAGCGGGCTAATCCGATTGCGCGAAGCGTCAGCGACAGAAGAAAATCTATCAAGCTCTAGACCTGCAGTTTATCGAGCCCGAATTGCGCGAAGGCAGGGACGAAATTGAGAGGGCAAACCAGAAGCTACCCGCGCTCGTCCGGGATGAAGATCTGTATGGCATCCTGATTCTCACACGACCGCATCCGATGGCACCGGAACGCCCGACGCGCCGGAGTCAGCTAACGCTGATAAGCTGCCTAGAAGCTTCGTTTTGTCCTTGCCGATCATCAGCACACCGCTGTCGGGGGCCAGCAGTGCCGAGAATGGCAACATGGCCGCGCCGATCGGTGAAGCCTCGGGGCCAAATTGTCCGGAGACGATTTCCGGCGCGACGATGCCGATGGCGCTGATCTGGTTGAACCGTGTCTGCACCCTTGCCAGCAGCTCGAGATGGATCGGCCGCGGTAGGATGCTGTCGAGAACGATCGCCTCAATGTCGATGATGGAGGTGATGGCGATGATGGCCTCGACCAGGGCGCTCGCGCAATCGTCGATCCACTCGAACAAAGGCGCGCGCGCTTCCGGCGGCAGCGGATCGAGCTCCCGCACCCGGTTGATCACCACGCCGCGTGTCCTCAAATGATTGACCAGCACATAGATCGAGGCGCGATGCAGCAGGCTCTGGTAGCGCGCCGGCTTGGCCGCGACCGAATCGAGGCTTGAGGGCGAAACCGGCAAAGGTCCGAGTGCGGCGCTGTTACCGTGCGGCCCGGTATGGACCTTGCCGCCTTGCACCAGCCCACCGCCAACGAAAGTGTCGATCGAGATATGCATGAAATCGCGGAACCGCGCGCCGGCGCCCTGGATGAGTTCGGCCAGCGCCGCCGATGACGCGTCGTTTTCGACGAAAACCGGTGTTTTCACCCTGGTGGTAAACAATGTCGTCAGGTCGATCGCCTCCCAGCGGCTGCCGAGATCGTCGGGGAAGCCGAGTTCCTCACTCCACCCGCCGAGGAAATAGGGCGAAGCGATGCCGACGCCGACAATGCTGGCATCGCGAAGTCCGGTGACCACCTTATCGAAAGTTGCCAGCGACATATTTCCGGCCTTGAGCACCAGATCGGGATCCGGGAAGCGGTATTCGTGCGACTCGCGGGCTCGAACCTCGCCAGCGAAATCAACGAGCACGGCTTCCAGCGCGCGCCGGCCGATCTTGATGCCGACGCTATAGATCCGCTCGGGGGTAAGTCGATAGAGGGTGGACGGTGAACCGCGCTGCCCAAACCTTTTTCCTACTTGCTTTACGAATCCGGACGACTCCAGTCCGTCGACAATGGCGGCGACCGCCGCTGGCGTTAGATTCGCCGCGCGTGCCAGGTCGGACTTCGATGCCTCCTTGAGACGCCGAATGGTATCAAGCACGAAACGCTCGTTGTAGTGCCGAACTTTGACTGAGTTGCTGCCTTTTCCGGACAAAACCGGCGTCTCCCCATTTAACTTGCGGAACCCGCGCTCGCCGCCCGCAGCGTTGAAGTTGCTGCGGCCGAGACGTTCCAGCCGCGCCCATGCGTGGCCAGACAGTGCGCGCCCGGATCGTGGAAGTCAATTTTCCGGTTGCGATCCAACCCTATTTAATATAGCAAATTGAAAAAATAGCGGGGAGGAGAGGTGCTGCACTTGGGCGCATATGGCGAAGCCGATGCCGCGGTCAAGAGGGGGGTGGCTGTCCCCGTTGCCCTGGCTCAGGCGACAAAGGCCTTCGGCGGCACGATTGCCTTGAAGGATGCGTCCTTCGAGCTGCGGGCCGGCGAGGTGCTGGCGCTGCTTGGCGAAAACGGCGCCGGCAAGAGCACCTGCGTGAAGCTATTGGCCGGCGTACATTCCCCCACCAGCGGTCATGTCGAGGTTGATGGCAAGCCAGCAACTTTCCACTCGCCGCATGACGCACAGGCCGCCGGCATTGCGGTCATGCACCAGCATCCCGGCCTGTTTCCCGATCTGTCGGTGGCGGAGAACATCTATCTCGGCCACATGCCGCGCGACCGCTTCGGTGGCATCGACAACGCCGCCATGCTGGCCGGCGCGCGCAAGGTGCTGGCCACCGTCGGCCTCGGCGTGCCGGCGGCAACGCGGCTGGCAACGCTACGCACCTCTGAACAGCAACTGGTCGAGATCGCCCGCGCGCTGTCGCTGGATGCGCGCGTGCTGATCATGGACGAACCGACCGCCGCATTGTCGCAGCGTGAGGTCGAGAGGCTGTTCAGCGTCGTTGCCGATCTCAGGCTGCGCGGCGTGGCCATGATGTTCGTCGGCCACCGCATGGACGAGATATTTCGCATCGCCGATCGCATCGCGGTGCTGCGCGACGGCCGCCTCATCGGCGTCAAGCCGAAAGCCGAGCTTGGCCGCGCTGCCGCCATCAGCATGATGGTCGGGCGTGAAGTCACCGACCTTTATCCCGAACGGCGCCATGCCTCAGGCGCGCTGGTGCTGGAGGCGAAGGGGCTTTCGCGGGCAGGCGGCTTTATCGGCATCGACCTCAAGCTGCACGCCGGCGAAGTGCTGGGCCTTGGCGGCCTGGTCGGCAGCGGGCGGACCGAGATCGCGCGCGTGCTCTTCGGCATCGACCGGCCGGACGCGGGAGAAATCCTGATCGATGGCAAGCCGGTGCAGTTCGCCTCGGCGCTGGACGCCATGGATGCGCGCATCGCCTATGTCTCGGAAGACCGCATGGGCCAGAGCCTGGTGATGGACTTCTCCATCCTCGACAATGCGGTGCTGCCGATCCTCGACAAGGCCGCGCCCCGCGGTCTCTACGGCACCGACCGCGCCACCGATCTGGTGGCGGACTGGTTGAAGCGCATGAAGCTGCGCTTTTCCGGTTACGGGCAGCCAGTCAAGGAATTGTCGGGCGGCAACCAGCAGAAGGTGGTGCTGGCCAAATGGCTGCGCACCGAACCGCGTGTCCTCATCCTCGACGAGCCGACGCAAGGCATCGATGTCGGCACCAAGGCGGAAGTGCATGCCATGATCGCCGACCTTGCCGCGCAGGGCATGGCGATCGTTTTGATCTCGTCAGAGATGCCCGAGCTGATCGGCATGTGCGACCGCATCGTCGTGCTGCGCGAAGGCCGCCAGACGGCCGAGTTTTCGCGCGGCGAAGCCACCCAGGAAAAGGTACTGGAAGCGGCGACCAGGACCGATGAACGCGCCGGCCAGGCAGCGCAGATGGAACGAGCCGCCCAGGAGGAAAAGGCAAAAGGACCTTTCGACTTTCTGAAGCGGCGGGAGTTCGGCCTGCTCGCGGCGATGCTGGCCGTCGCCATTCCGGTCACGATCATCAACCCGCGCATGATCAGCGCGGCAAACCTCACCGCTGTGTCGATGGACGCGGCCTTGCTCATCGTTGCCGCACTGGCGCAGATGCTGGTGCTGATCACCCGCAACATCGATCTGTCGATCGCAGCTGTGATCGGCCTTTCCGCCTATATGGCCGCCAGCATGGTCCAGGCCTATCCCGGCCTCGACATCGCCATCGGGCTGGTAACAGCCTGCGCGGTCGGCGGCTTTGCCGGGCTGCTCAACGGATTGGTCGTCACCAAGGGAAAGATCCCAGCCATCGTCGTCACGCTGGCCTCGATGTCGATCTTTCGCGGTTTCAACTCGATCTGGGCGGCCGGCGACCAGGTCAGCGCCGATGAAGTCACGCAAGCCTGGCTCGACATGACCGGCCTGAAGATCGCCGGCGTGCCGTTGATCGTCGTCATCGCTGTTCTCATCCTGTGCGTAGGTTATGTGCTGCTCTATCGCACGGCCACCGGACGCGAGCTGTTTGCCACCGGCTCCAACCCGGACGGCGCACGGCTGATCGGCATTCCGGTCGACCGGCGCATCCTGCTCGCCTTCGGCATGGCTGGCCTGCTCGGCGGCCTGTGCGGGGCGCTCTGGGCTTCGCGCTACGCCACCATCGACGCCCGTGTCGCGCTCGGCTTCGAACTCACCGTGATCGCCTCGGCAGTGGTCGGCGGCGTCGCCATCCGTGGCGGTTCGGGCACGCTGCTCGGCATCATCCTTGGCGCGCTCACACTGTTGGTGATCAAGAACGGGCTGACGCTGGTGCGCGTCGACCCGCTGTGGCTGCAAGGCGTCTATGGCCTGGTGATCCTGGTCGCCATCGGCATCGACACCTTCATCGTGCGGCGCGCCGAGCAGGCAAGACAGGCGAGGGCGAGATGAGAAAATTCCTGCGTTCGATCGACTTCTGGGACCTGCTGCTGGCGACCGCTTGCCTCGCCATCTTTCTCTACGCGGCGGTCTTCGTGCCGAACTTCGTCTCCGCCTTCAACCTGTCGCAACTGGCGGCGAGCGCCTCGGAAAAGGCTTTGCTGATTCTGCCAATGACGCTGCTCATCATCACCCGCGAGATCGACCTGTCGATCGCCTCGGTGCTGGCGCTGACATCCGTGCTGTTTGGCCTGCTCGTCCAGGCCGGTGTGCCGACTTTGGCGGCCATTCCGCTGACGCTCGTCTTCGGCGGCCTGCTTGGCGCCTTCAACGGCTATCTGGTTTCAGGGCTGGGGCTGCAGTCGCTGGTGGTGACACTCGGCACCATGGCGCTCTATCGCGGCATTGGCTACATCCTGCTCGGCACCGGCTCGGTCAACATATTGCCGCCGGCGGTCGTCGATTTCGGCATCAACAATCTGCCGGGCACGCAGATACCGTGGACCATCGTGCCCTTCCTGGTGCTGGCGCCGATCTTCGCGGTCGTGCTGCAGAGAACGCCGACCGGCAGGCGTATCTACGCCCTTGGCGGCAGCCCGGAAGTTGCGCGCTATTCCGGCATCGACACACGCAAGATGGTGCTGAAGCTGTTCGTCGTGTCCGGCGTCGTCGCAGCGATTGCCGGCATCGTCTACACCGCGCGGCTTTCCAATGCCCGCGCCAACAATGCGCTCGGCATGGAGCTCGACGTCATCACCATCGTGCTGCTCGGCGGCGTCAGCGTGTTTGGCGGCAAGGGACGGCTCACCGGCGTCATGCTGGCGCTGCTGTTGATCGCCATCATCCGTAACGTGCTGGCGCTCAACCAGATCGGCGGCGACGCGCAAGGCATGATCATCGGCCTGCTTCTGATCGGCTCGCTGCTGGTCTCCAATTACTGGCGCTCCCTGGAGGAGCGGCTGTCAAGATCGCGCGTCCTGCGCGAAACCAAGGGGTGATCTCGGGCCCCTTTCTTCAAGCCCGAATTTTAAACGGAGGAGTCACAATGAAAGCGTTTAGATTAGCC
>NZ_RZRT01000120.1:0-6212 GCF_003998295.1 Mesorhizobium sp. M7A.F.Ca.US.011.01.1.1 | reverse complement strand
GGATGGAAGAGCCGCAGTGCCCGCGACGGCGACGGCACCCCCCAGTAGGAATTTGAGTATGGTCATAGCCTTTTCCTCGCTGCGGATTTGACAGTTTACTATGGATGACCCGCGCGAAAAAGGACAGATCGAAAAGGCAGGTTTGTGCGACTACATCGATTTTTGAAACGAGACGACGGAGGCGTGGTCAACAACCCGTTGCGCGCCAACATTGCCCTGACGCTGGAGCGGGAGAGAGCCAGACGCGGCCTATCCCATATGCACATGGCCGAACTGTTTCGGAGCCCCGACGGCGAAAAACTGGCCTATCGAACCTACATTCAGACTGTGCGTCAGAAAAATAATGTCACATTGACGACGCTGCAGATCATGGCAAACGGCTTGCAATTGTCTTTTGCAGGACTGCTCGCCGGCGGTAAGAAAGTTCCGGAATGGGCGCATCGGTTGGACGACAATGCGATCCGCAAGCGGCTGGCGCACATCATCGATTTTGAGCGGCAAAGGCGTAATTTGCACCGCTATGAGATGGCCGAACTCATCGGCGTGGCGGAGGCGACCTTCACGAAACTGGAACGGGCGAGCGGCAACGTCAGCGTGGACACGATTGCCGCGATCGCCAAGGCGTTGAAACTTGATCCAGCGACCTACCTCTTCTCCGAAAAGATCCCGCCAGAACTGACACCTAGCTAGCCGCCCAACGAGTGCTCCTTCGTCCGCACGTACTTGCGAAACGATTGCCAAAAACTTGCTGCGGCGGAGGCCAGCGGAATTCTGACCTGCACGGTTGTGCCGATACCTTGAGCGCTTTTGATGATGAGCTTTCCGTTCAGCGTCGAGACCATCTGAGAACATGCGGTCAGGCCAAGGCCAGTATGATTTCCGGCTCGCGTTGAAAAGAAAGGGGTGGTCGCTTTTGCAGCGATCGTAGGCGGCATGCCTGAGCCCCTGTCGGCCACCTCAAGCACTAGATAGATGCGGGGGAGGAATGGCTGTCGCTTGACTGTCGCGGAGACAAGAACTTGGGCGTTATTGACGTCCGACGAAGCGGCCAGAGCGTTTTCGATCAGCTCGTTCACGACCAACCGGAATGGCGCCGAGGGTACGGGGTGCAAGCGCGCTTTGGAGTCGACACGGACTTGCACCAAACCGCTACGCTCTGCCGTTATATCTTCTAGCAGTCGGCCAAGCGGCACAGTGCTGGAATCTTGTGGCGCATAGGCGATCTGGAGCACACTGTTGGTGATCGATTCCAGTTCGCTCGCGGCATTGCGTGCAGCCTCAAGCATTTCGCTGCTTGGCTGCGTATCTGGCTGTGAATGCTCAAGGAACAGTCTGAGGGCTGTAACACGCGATCGAGTCGTATGCGCAAAGAGCGACGCGAACGAGCGCATGTGCTGGTCACGGCGGTTGGCCAGAGCATAGCGCTGATGGATAACGAGATAGAAGGTGGCACCTAGGCCAAGCGCGATGGCGAAGATGAACCAGTTGCGCGAGGCGGCAATGTCGATGCCGGCGGTCTGCTGCAAAGTGGCGCTGTGATCAACGGTAGAGCTTGAGACTTCGTAAATTGACTGTTCCAGCTTGGCCATGTCGGCAATGGCTTGAGTGTAGTTTTTGCGGGCCGCAACGAGTGGTTCGATTTTCTCTTCGAGGGTCTGGCGAATCCCGCCCAGGAGAGCGGCGTCATGATCCGGAAAGAAACGGTTCAGGTAGGGCAGGTTTTCCAACTGCGCGACGTTGACGCTTACCAGCGCCATTTGCCGATCGATGTCGACATCAAGCTTGCCCGTCTGTTCGGCAATGCGAAGATAGCCATAGACTCGTATGAGGCGCTCGCGAATCTGTGCCGCGCGCCACTGAATCTCGAAGGTCTGGTTGAGGATGGCATCCGTCTCCTGACGGTAGCAATTCGACTGAATAAACGTCCACGCACTCAGACCAAGCGCTGCCGCCATACCGAGATACGGCAGAACAGTAAGCAAACGGCCGTTGAAAAACCTCATCGCGCGGCGCGCAGGATGACTGGGAAAAACACCCAGATCGAGTTTCTTGCAGGAACATATGAGGCGGGCAACTGGTCGAACGGCCAAACGATGAAGATGGGGCCTTTCTCGACCATGCTAATCGGGCGGAAATCCTGGCCCGGCGGGCAAAGCGAGCTGGCCTTGTCGTTCTCATTGCAACGACGCTCGACCGCCAGGATCGGATTATAAGACCGGATCTCGTCCATGCGAATATCGGAAACGAAATTGTCATAGGCGACAACTTTGACCTCCTGCGCGGCGGTGATTCCAGCCTTGGCAAGAACGTTTGTAAGCAGCGGCCCACGATATTCGATTTTCTCGCTGTCGCTCGTCCAGGGTGTACGCGTGTCATAGGTCTGTTGCGGAAACTCTGCCTGCAGCTGCTTCACCGAAAAGACCGCGATGTTCTTGCCGCTGGCGTCTTGAACCGACAGCTCGTTGGGATCGAGCGGGATTTCCTCGGCCGCACTAGTGAGCGGAAGGGCCAGGGCAAATATGACGGCGAGAGTACTACGCAACATCTTCCACATCCTCGTATTCGCGGGGTCCATCGTTCTTGGCGAAGAGCACGCAAGGTCCTCGGGAGCCCCGCGGATCGTAGGCAAATCCCTTTTCTGCCAGGGCAAGCGTGATGTTGCGGATGCCGTCAAGCCCATAGAGATGGTCGTGCAGCTCAAGAAAGATGCGCTCGACGCCCGGCAACTCGGCATCTCGCAAAAGTTCTTTCTCAGCCCCTTCAATGTCCATGACGAGGGCGTTTATTCGATGATCGGCGATGAAACGATCGACGTCAGCCGAGACGATCGAAAGTTCGCGCTCGTAGGGTCCTTGGTCTTTGTCTGTGGAAGACATCCAAAGGTCGCGGCGAACGTAGAAGGTGAAGGATCGCGGCGGGCCCGCTGTGAGGATTCCCTGGGAATATGTGACATTGTGGAGATCGTTGGCTGCTATCACGCGCTTGGCTAGTTCCGCTGTGGCGGGATTTGCTTCAAAAGCCCAAACCTGAACGCCGGGAATTTTCGCGATCAGTGCGGTGATGATGCCTATGCCGGAGCCGAGCTCCAGTACGCGATCGCGTGCCTTGACCGCCCTGAAGATCGACTTCGCTTCCTTCGCCTCATAGCTCTGGCTCTGAAGCGCTCGCCAGATGACCGGCGAAACATCCTGCGGTTCGACAGGAACCTTGATTCCATGGACGATCATGGGCTCCATTGGATCACAGCCCCCGCGGGAGCCGATGGCCTTGCCGCATGAGCTTGGCGCGAGCCTGCTTGTAGTATTTCTCGGCCGAGTTGGCATCAATCGCGAGCCGATCGGCCATGAGCGAAAAGATTTCCTTGCGTTTCACGCCGGGTGCGCGGTGCGCCATCATGTCGATGGCCTCCTGTTCGCGCGGTGTAAGGACGGAAAAGCGGTAATCGGGTTTGGTCATGACAACCCGCGAAAGGCGTAAGGAGAACCCCTTTGTGGAAATATCGTCCAGCACGTCGCTGAACACGCCGGGCGCAAGACCGGTCTTGCCGAGATAGGCGGCGGCGCCAATTTCCCGAAAGCCATCTGCCTCGCAACGGTTGTCGGAACCGGTGACTACAATATGAATTGCGCTGGGTGAAGCCTCGATGATCTTGTCAACGACTGCGACGCGATCCCCCTGTGAGGTGGGATCAAAGCCGGGCAAGCCGGGATCGATGACGACCAGATCAAAATGATTGTTTTGAAGCTCGGCAGTGGCGATCGTCAGCGTCTCAGCACCCAGTACGACGCATTCTTCGAAGCTCGCTTGCACTTCGTTCATCAGTGCCAGACGCATTAGTGTCTGGTCTTCGACCACCAGGGCACGAAACATCGGAAGCCAGTTCCTCTAGGCAGGCGCCCCCCGCCCCTGTCTCGCAGAATTGGTCGCTTCAAAAAAGGGATGGTGTCACCCCTTTTTTTCCTGCCTTCGAGAGGTACCAGTGTATGACCGAAGAACGCCAGGGCGATCACGATGCCTCTTCAACAGGTCTGCAGCAATGGAAAGATGGAAGCGGCTGAAGACGTCGCTAAACTGATTGCGGAACATCGTCAGAGCGTCGCCGCGCTTGAACGTATCGGCAAGCGTTGGATGGGGGCCGAAGGGCCGGACGCGACCGTGCTGGCTGCGAGACTGGACGCGGTCATGGCGGAGGAGGCTGCGGTGCGAAGGCGTGCTGCCACTGCTCCAGTAGCCACCATCGCGGAGATAAAAATGAAGGCTGCTTACTTTCAACGGCTGACGGCTCATGACTGGTGCGAGGTTGATGTCGACGATTTCCGCGCGTTGCTCGGTTCTTTCGCCAAACTGCAGTCCTAGGAGAAGAGCGCTGAAATCCATGAGGCGACGGCATTCCAGGCCGCATAGAGCCCCGCAGGCACCAATATGATCGCCATGAACGCGGCTGCTCCGCCAATAGCGCCGTCACCGCGTCCTTCCACGGGATAATAATATTTGTGCGCCTCATCGTCGTACTTCATTGTTGTCTCTCCGATCGCTTATTTAGCAGCAACTGAACAGGATGCTGAAACGTCGTGCTCCACAAACCCGCACGTTTCATCTTAGCGTTAATTTCCGCAACGAGGTAGTTCTCATTGACGGCTTTGCCCTTTGCTGTCGTTGCCGCAAACGCGTATCCGGTCGCTATGAGCGCTGTGCCGACGTCGATCGTTTCGCCATTCAGTTGCGCACCGCACACGACAAAAACCGCCTTGTCCAGGGCGTAGCCGATTGGCTGGCATGTCACCGCCGCGCTGTCGAACAGGGCTGCCAGGTGCGCCAGCGAGGTGTTCCCGCAATCGATTTTGTTCCCATTTGGCTCTTCGGCTGATGTGCCTCGAAGACATGACTGGACGCCATAGAGGCGGAAAAGGTGATCTCCGTCACGCCAGGTATCTCCGGTCACCAGTTGAGCCGATTTCGATACCGCAAGCGGCGCTGCCACGGCAGACTCCGACGCATCCTGAGCCTGTGCCGATGCACACAAACCAAATGCCGCCATCACTGCGAAGCTCGCCTTTTTCATTCCTGGAACTGTCCACCGAGGTCGGCGGAATGCTCCAGATCGGGGCGCAGCGACTTGCCGTCCTTGTTGCGTCCGATCGCCACCATGTGGAAAAAAACCATTTCGTCGTCGTCGTAGGCGACGTTGTACGGATCGTTCGCGTTGCCCGCACCCACGAGTGAGAAACACGACACAGCGTCGGGTTCACCCTTCCTGCTTTGCAGCACAAGTGTTTTGCAAAGCACGACAGATGCACGGTTGTTGTAGATTGCCTCTTCATAGTCCTGCGCGGCTTTCGTGCAGTCCCACTGCTGCGTCTTGTATGTAATCTTGGGTTTTGGGCAGGCCGCAAGGCCGCGCAGCCGGTACGTCACGCCGTTGACGACGCGCTCGGTCGCCGACGGCACCTTAACCCGCCCGATGAGAGCGGCCGCATCGCGCTGAAATAGCGCGCCTTTCGCATCGTAGCGTTCATAGACAAACACCTTTTCGCCCGGCTTCGCAAACTGGAGCAGGTAGTGCTCCGAGGGTTGCGCGAAGGCGCTCGGGGCGTCGGCGCCGGCAGCATAAGCCACGCTGCCCTGGAGCAGCAAGACCGTGCAAAGGGCCGTCTGTTTCATCGAAATCCGTCCTTGTGATCGATATCGTGTTGACACTTTACTAGGGCTGAGTGTAGCCATAGTAAAGTGTTAAATCTTGGCGACAGTATGAATACCCGATTCGCTCTTCTGCTGACCCTCTTTGGCGCCACCATCCCGTTAAATGCGCACGGCCGGGACCTGGCATCAGACCGCGTGGCAATCGCCTTTGCAACGCCGGCGCAAGCCCTTGCCGCGGTCGGGGCGCAAAGGGCGGGCGCGTGTAAGACCGCAAATCGTGCCGAGGTCTCCCAACTTGTGCGTTCAATCGCGCAAGAGGAAGGGTTCGACGCCGATCTGGCCGAGACAATTGCATGGGCCGAAAGCGATCTCGGCGCCAGTCAGGGTCCCTCAAAAGCCGGAGCCCTGGGAATCATGCAGCTGATGCCGGGCACGGCGGCCGATCTGGGGGTGAGCGGCCGTTGCGATACGCAGGCAAATGTCCGGGCTGGCCTTCGCTATCTGAAGTCACTGTATGACGAATTCGGGGATCCGCTGCTGATGCTTGCGGCCTACAACGCCGGGCCCAACAG
>NZ_RZRT01000011.1:0-139534 GCF_003998295.1 Mesorhizobium sp. M7A.F.Ca.US.011.01.1.1 | reverse complement strand
CGCTCACGAAGATCATTTGAAAGCGCTCGCGTCATCAGATGCTGGCCTCCAATCCAGCCAGCATCTTGAATCACAAACATCCGGCTTTGGGAATCCTACGATTCTCTCAAAATAGGAATCGCTCTAGCGGACGCTGCCAATCTCCCCACTCGTGAGGGAGATGTCCGGCAGGACAGAGGGGGGCGCTGTCCCGCAGGCCTCTCAATACTTATCGCGGGCTTGTTCAGTCCGCACGAAGCTCGGCCGAGCCGCAATGCGCGCATACCAGTCCTGGATATCCGCGAACCGTGCCAACAGGCCTTGCCCTTCGGCGACATTGAGGAAATAGGCGATGATGGGTGCCGCGTGCAGGTCGGCCAGCGTGAGCTGGTCGCCGAGCAGCCACGGTCCGGGAGCCTTGAGTGAGGTAAGCACCCCGAGCACCGTTTCGGCCTGGCGCAGCCCGCTGGCGATCAGCGCCTCGTCGGGGGCCTCTTTCTCCAGCCGCTCAACGGCAACATCCCAGACCATCGGGCGATAGCCATAGGCGTCGAGCATGCCGATGATCTGGCCCATCCTGGCGCGGCCGCGCGCGTCGGCAGGCTGCAGCGTCGGCCCGTCGAACGCCTCCTCGACATAGCGCGCAATCGCGCTTGTCTCGAAGAGGCGAAACCCGTCATGCTCGAAGGCCGGGATGCGGCCGAACGGATGATGCTCGAAATACCAGGCGGGAACGCCCTCGGCGGCAAAGACATCGACCGGCACAAGCTCGTAGTCGATGCCTTTTTCCGCGAGGACGAGGCGGACGATGCGTACATAGACGCTGTACTCCGCCCCGTAGACGATGGGCTTGCCCATCTTGCTTACTTGTCAGGCCATGGCTTTCTGCAGGTTCTCGTCGATCTTGTCGAGGAAACCGGTGGTCGACAGCCAGGGCTGGTCGGGGCCGATCAAGAGCGACAGGTCCTTGGTCATAAAGCCGGACTCGACCGTCTGGATGCAGATTTTTTCCAGCGTTTCGGAAAAACGCTTCAGGTCGGCATTGTCGTCGAGCTTGGCGCGGTGCGCGAGGCCGCGCGTCCAGGCGAAGATCGAGGCGATCGAATTGGTCGAGGTTTCCTCGCCCTTCTGATGCTGGCGATAATGGCGGGTGACGGTGCCATGCGCGGCTTCGGCTTCCACGGTCTTGCCGTCCGGTGTCATCAGCACCGATGTCATCAGGCCGAGCGAGCCGAAACCCTGAGCAACCGTGTCGGACTGCACGTCGCCGTCATAGTTCTTGCAGGCCCAGACATAGCCGCCCGACCATTTCAGGGCGGAGGCCACCATGTCGTCGATCAGGCGGTGCTCGTACCACAGCTTCTTCGACTTGAACTCGGCCTCGAATTCAGCCTCGTAGACCTCCTGGAAGATGTCCTTGAAGCGGCCGTCATAGGCCTTGAGGATAGTGTTCTTGGTCGACAGATAGACCGGATAGTTGCGCAGCAGGCCGTAATTCAGCGAGGCGCGGGCAAACTCGCGGATCGAGTCGTCGAGATTGTACATGGCCATGGCGACACCGGCGCCGGGCGCGTCGTACACATCGTGCTCGATCACCTGGCCGTCCTCACCCACGAACTTGATGGTCAGCTTGCCCTTGCCGGGAAAGCGGAAATCGGTGGCACGGTACTGGTCGCCGAAAGCATGGCGGCCGAC
This sequence comes from Mesorhizobium sp. M7A.F.Ca.US.011.01.1.1, assembly GCF_003998295.1. Classification (NCBI taxonomy): domain Bacteria; kingdom Pseudomonadati; phylum Pseudomonadota; class Alphaproteobacteria; order Hyphomicrobiales; family Phyllobacteriaceae; genus Mesorhizobium; species Mesorhizobium sp. M7A.F.Ca.US.011.01.1.1. The sequence continues at coordinate 137,860 of NZ_RZRT01000011.1, read as the reverse complement.
AATGATCGGCTTGGTCCAGCCGGGCACCAGGCGCGGCACGTTCTTCATGATGATCGGCTCGCGGAAGATGGTGCCGCCGAGGATGTTGCGGATGGTGCCGTTCGGCGACTTCCACATCTTCTTCAGCTTGAACTCCTCGACGCGCTGCTCGTCGGGGGTGATGGTCGCGCATTTCACGCCGACGCCGTGTTTCTTGATGGCGTTGGCCGAATCGATGGTCACCTGGTCGTTGGTGGCGTCGCGATGCTCGATGCCGAGGTCGTAATATTCAAGCTCGAGGTCGAGATAAGGGTGGATCAGCTTGTCCTTGATGAACTGCCAGATGATGCGGGTCATCTCGTCGCCGTCGAGTTCGACGACCGGGTTCGCCACCTTGATCTTCGCCATGGAAAGAATGCCTCGTTGCTGGGATATGGGACGGCCTTGCCCGCGTGGCGTTGGGCCGGGAGATGTCGCCCGTATATCAAAGCGCTTTTGGCCGCGCAAACGGCGATCGGTCACGAATTGGAGGCCAGAGCCGTCGTCATTTGCGAATGCTTCATTTTCACGGCCGAATGTGGCAGGGACGCTGAAATGCCGCAAACAGCAGTTCATTGACAATCATGCCCGTCACCAAAGATCCCGATAGCATTGCAGTCGCCGGCCCGGCGATCATCCTCGTCGAGCCGCAGCTTGGCGAGAACATCGGCATGGTCGCGCGCGCCATGGCCAATTTCGGTCTGTCGGAGCTGCGCCTGGTCAACCCGCGTGATGGTTGGCCGAGCGAGAAGGCACGCGCGGCGGCCAGCCGCGCCGATCATGTCATCGACGCTGTCACCGTCTTCGACGATTTGGCCTCGGCGCTCGCCGACCTGAACTTTGTCTTCGCCACCACGGCCAGGCAGCGCGACGGCTTCAAATCCGTGCGCGGGCCGGTGGAGGCGGGCAGGATGCTTCGGACCCATCATGCAATGGGACAACGCACTGGCATCCTGTTCGGACGCGAACGCTTCGGCCTCTACAATGACGAGGTCGGCCTTGCCGACGAGATCGTCACTTTCCCGGTCGATCCCGATTTCTCTTCGCTCAACATCGCCCAGGCCGCGCTGCTGATGTCCTATGAATGGATGAAGTCCGGCCTGGAAGACGAGACCAAAACCAATTTTTCCGGCCCGGACATGAAACCGGCAAGCAAGGAAGAATTGCACGGCCTGTTCGCGTATCTGGAAGGCGCATTGGAAGCGCGCGGCTATTTCCGGCCGGCACCGAAGAAGCCAAAAATGGTCGACAATCTGCGCGCGGTGCTGACACGCCCCGGCTTTGCCGAACCGGAGCTCAAGGTGCTGCGCGGCATCATCTCGTCGCTCGACAGGTTTTCTCCGGCGATGCCGCGCGGCGATGGTTCCCCTGGCGATGATCCACGGCGCTTGCCCGCGGCCGCCGCGCGTGCCCGCAAGGCGGAGGCGGCACGCCTTGCGGACACCGGCAAGGACGATGACATACCGCCGCTTGGCGGAAAAGGAACCGACAATGACTGAGCGGCCGATCCTGATGTTCGATTCGGGCATCGGCGGGCTTACCGTGCTGCGCGAGGCACGCGTGCTGATGCCCGACCGCCGCTTCATCTATGTCGCCGACGACGCTGCGTTTCCCTATGGCGCTTGGGAAGAGCCGGCGCTGAGGGCGCATATCCTCGAATTGTTCGGCAAACTGCTTGAGCGGTTTGCGCCGGCCATTTCCGTCATCGCCTGCAACACCGCCTCGACGTTGGTGATCGATGCGTTGCGCGATAGATTTCCCGAGCATCCTTTCGTCGGCATGGTGCCTGCGATCAAGCCGGCGGCGGAACGCACGCGCTCAGGGCTGGTTTCGGTGCTGGCGACGCCTGGCACCGTCAAGCGCCAATACACGCGCGACCTGATCAGCAAATGGGCGCAGAAATGCCATGTCCGCCTGGTCGGCAGCGACAGGCTGGCGGGACTGGCTGAGATCTACATGCGTGAGGGCTTCGTCGATGAAGAAGCCGTGCGCACCGAGATTACGCCGTGCTTCGTCGAACATGATGCGCTGCGTACGGATATCGTCGTGCTCGCCTGCACACACTACCCCTTTCTGGCCAATCGCATGCGCAAAACGGCGCCCTGGCCGGTCGATTGGCTCGACCCCGCTGAAGCGATCGCGCGCCGGGCGCTGTCGCTTCTCGCCGACATCGATCCGAGCGGTCGTGGCGAGATGCTGCCTGAAGGCCCCGACCTTGCCGTCTTCACATCGAAAAGAGCCGATTTCCCGACCCGTCGCCTGATACAGGGCTTCGGGCTGGCGATGTCGTGATTGCGAAGCGGAACATCACGGCAGTCGTTGCGTTTTTCTCCAGATTCTAACGGGAGAAAGAACCATGCCAGCCACCTCGAAAGCCCAGCAGAAAGCCGCCGGCGCGGCTCTGTCGGCCAAGCGCGGCGAGACCAAGAAGAGCGAACTGCAGGGCGCTTCCAAGGGAATGTACGAATCGATGAGCGAAAAGCAGCTCGAGGAATTCGCCGAGACGAAGCGCAAGGGCCTGCCGGAGAAGAAGTCGAAAGACTAAGGATTAAGCATCCGGAATCAAAGAGCCCGCGACCAAAACCGCGGGCTTTGAATTGATGTCGGCCGCCTGAGACCGGATAGGAGCCTACCAGCGCCCGCTGCAGCGCTTGATCTTGTAGCGTATGACCTTCTTGTGGCCGTGCCGCCAGATAACCTTCTTCTTGATCACGATGCGACAAGCCTGGTGATGCCGGTGCCCTTGCCAATGCCTGGCCTCCGCCGGCTCCGGTGTCATGACCGCCATGGATCCCGCCAACACAGCGGCTCCTGTCAGGGTAAGGAAGAATTTCTTCATGCGAATGTAGCTCCTCTGCTCCGGTCCCTTCCTGATGCCGCTGGCGCAACCTCCCGCCACATCCGGCACTGTACTCAACCCAGAGACGCTATATCGTCGCCATGGCCTGCGCCAGCCACAAGCTTGACACCGGTTAAATCTCCGTTTAATCAGCGCGCCAACACCGGGCCGCAATGTCCGGTGGTTTTCTTTATGTGGGCAAGATGCGTGGAAATCCAATTCTACTATCTTGTTTGAACTGACGTGTCCCGTGGGTTTTCCGCCGCGTTGCGTGGGAAAACCCTGTCAGGTCTCGAAAACGGAGGCCAGAGGAGGGCGCGTTTCCTTCACCCGGACCATGAGGTTCCGGGTGTATTGTTTTGAAAAGGGAATGCGATGAGCAAGCGCGAATCCGCGAAGTACAAGATCGACCGCCGTCTCGGCGAAAATATCTGGGGCCGCCCGAAGTCCCCGGTCAACAAGCGTGAATACGGTCCTGGCCAGCATGGCCAGCGCCGCAAGGGCAAGCTTTCCGATTTCGGCCTGCAGCTGCGCGCCAAGCAGAAGCTGAAGGGTCACTATGGCGATGTTTCGGAAAAGCAGTTCCGCAAGGTCTATGAAGAGGCTGACCGCCGCAAGGGCGACACCTCGGAGAACCTGATCGGCCTGCTCGAATCGCGTCTCGACGCGGTCGTCTACCGCGCCAAGTTCGTGCCGACCATTTTTGCCGCCCGTCAGTTCGTCAACCACGGCCACGTCAACGTCAACGGCAAGCGTGTCAATATCGGCTCGTATCGCTGCAAGCCGGGCGATGTCGTCGAAGTGCGCGAAAAGTCCAAGCAGCTGGTCATCGTTCTGGAAGCAGTCGGTCTCGCCGAGCGCGACGTGCCGGACTACATCGAAGCCGATCACAACAAGATGGTCGCGACCTTCTCGCGCATCCCTGGCCTTGCGGACGTTCCGTTCGCCGTGCAGATGGAACCGAACCTGGTCGTCGAATTCTATTCGCGCTAAAACGAGCGCGTTCTGCGATACCATGCGAAGGCCGCCCGTCGAGGCGGCCTTTTCTTTGTCGGTCATGTCCGCTAATCCGGCGCTCTGGGCCACTGAAAGCGACATGCCATGAACATGCTTCCAGACATCGAACCGATCGCCGACAGCGAAGGCGGCTTCCATCCGCTGTTCGCCGACGTGCCGTCCTCGGTCGAATTCAACAAATTGCGCAAGCGGCTGCTGCGGCTGACCCGGCAGGCGATCGAGGATTTCTCGATGGTCAAGCCCGGCCAGCGCTGGCTCGTTGCCCTGTCTGGCGGCAAGGATTCCTACGGCCTGCTCGCGGTGCTGCTCGACCTTAAATGGCGCGGGCTCTTGCCGGTCGATCTTCTGGCCTGCAATCTCGACCAGGGCCAGCCCAATTTCCCCAAACATATCCTGCCGGACTATCTCGACAGCCACGGCATTGCGCACCGGATCGAGTATCAGGACACCTATTCCGTCGTCACCGACAAGCTGCCTGCGGGCAGCACCTATTGCTCGCTCTGCTCGCGTCTCAGGCGCGGCCATCTCTACCGCATAGCGCGCGAGGAGGGGTGCCCGGCGCTGGTGCTCGGCCACCATCGTGAGGACATTCTCGAAACCTTCTTCATGAACCTCTTCCATGGCGGCCGTCTCGCCGCCATGCCGCCAAAACTGCTCAACGACGACGGCGACGTCATGGTGCTGCGGCCATTGAGCTACTGCGCCGAGGCCGATCTGGAAAAATTCGCCGCCGCCATGCATTTCCCGATCATTCCCTGCGATCTCTGCGGCAGCCAGGAAGGTCTTCAGCGCAATGCCATGAAGGCGATGCTCGAGGACCTGGAAAAGCGCATGCCAGGCCGCAAGGATACGATGCTGCGCGCACTGTCCAACAGCAGGCCATCGCATCTGCTCGACAGAAAGCTGTTCGATTTCGCTGCCCTCAACGAGACCCTCAGCACAAGGCAAGACATTTCCGATGACATTTGACGACACCGCGATCGATTGGCTGGCCGGCATTCTGGCCGAGGCGGCGCTGACCGAGATCATGCCGCGCTTTCGCCGGCTTGGTGAGGGGGACATCCGCCAGAAGACCTCGGCCGCCGACCTGGTGACCGAAGCCGACGTCAATGCCGAGCGGCTCATCACCGCCAGGCTGCGCGAGCGCTATCCCCAGGCGATGATCGTCGGCGAGGAGGCCTGTTCCGACAATCCGGCACTGCTCGATGGTCTGGGCGATGCCGATCTGGCTTTCGTCATCGACCCGGTCGACGGTACTTTCAACTTCGCCTCCGGTGTGCCGCTGTTCGGTGTCATGCTGGCGGTCGTGGTCCAGGGCGAGACGGTTGCCGGCATCATCCACGATCCGGTCGGCAAGGACTGGCTGATCGGCGCCAGGGGCGCCGGCAGCCATATCCGGCATGCGCATGGCAGCCTGGAGAAGGTGCATGTCGCGGCACCCGCGCCGATCGCGGAGATGACCGGCTCGGTCTCCTGGCAATATATGGCCGAGCCGGAGCGGTCGCGGCTGGCGCGCAACCAGACGAAGATCCTGTCGCAATTCGCCTATCGCTGCGCCGCGCACGAATACCGCCTGCTGGCGAGCGGCCATGCCCACTTCGTCGTCTACAACAAGCTGATGCCGTGGGATCATCTGGCCGGCGTGCTGATCCATGCCGAGGCCGGCGGCCACGCGGCGCGCTTCGACGGCAGCACCTATCTGCCCTCGCATCTCGGCGGCGGCCTGCTTGTCGCGCCCGATCGCGAAAGCTGGCACGAATTGCGCCGCGAACTCTGGGCGGCACAGGATTAATTGCTGCGTTAGCCGAAGGAGCGGTGCAATTTCACGCAAATCCGGAGGCTCTCGAATGAAACCTCGGTTCGCATTTGTCGCCACGGCTCTTGCCGCCGCTCTGTTTGCCAGTTCCCAGGAAGCAAGATCGCAAGAGCGCAGCTGTCGCAGTTCCGATCCCGTCGATACGATAAGGGAGATGTCGGACGCTATCTATGCCTGCTGGAAGCCGCCACCCGGAACCGCGGGCATGTCCCTGACACTGCGGTTCTCGCTTCGCCGCAACGGCACACTGATTGGCAAACCTCGCGCCACATATTCCGATCTGGGAACCGATGCCCAGCGCAGCAGGGCCTTCGTGGCATCCATCCTCAGGGCACTCGATGACGCTCTGCCATTGCCTTTTTCGGACAGCATGGGTGAAGCAATCGCAGGGCGCATGCTTGCCCCTCGGTTCACGGCAACTCTTGAAGGTGCGTCCTAATGCAAGTCGGTGATGTGCCCTGAAACGGGCGGGTTCTGTGGCTGGAACATCTTGCCGCGCTCGGCGATGAAGATCATCAGCAGCGCCGCGACCGAGACACTGCAGAAGCCGGCGGCCAGCGGCGTCACCGTGCCGTTGAAGGCCTGACCGATCAGCGTGCCGAGAATGCCGCCGAGAAACGTCTGCATGAAACCGAGGATCGACGACGCCGTGCCGGCCAGTTGTCCGAGCGGTTCCATGGCCAGCGCGTTGAAGTTCGCGCCGAGCGCACCGAACGGAAGCATGGCACAGGCAAAGAAGGTGATGAACAGCCAGAGCGGCATCTTCATTTCCAGCGAGACCACCAGCCAGGCAAGGCTGATGACCAGGAACAGCAGCAGTGCGCTTTGCGACAGGCGGCGCATGCCGATGCGGCCGACAAGGCGCGAATTCAGAAAGTTGGAGAAGGCGAGCACGCCCGCAACCCCGGCGAAGATGACCGGGAACATCTCGCCGACATGGAAGATGTCCACATAGATCTGCTGCGCCGAAGCGATGAAGCCGAACATGGCGCCGAAGATGAAGGTGCTGGCGAAGGCATAGCAGATCGCAATGCGGTTGGTGAGCACGATGCGAAACCCACCGACAATCGAGTTCACGGTCAGCGGCCGGCGATGTTCGGGATGCAGCGTTTCAGGCAGGCGCAGCAGCGACCAGGCCGAGACGAGGAGCGCACCGACGGCCATGGTGACAAAGATCCAATGCCAGGTCGCAAACAGCATGATGAACTGGCCGATGCCGGGAGCAATGACCGGTATCGCCATGAACACCATGAAGATCAGCGACATCACCTCGGCCATGCGCCGGCCGTCGAACGTATCGCGCACGATCGAGACGGCGATGACGCGGGTGGCGGCCGCACCGATGCCTTGCACGGCCCGGCACAGCAGAAGTGTTTCAAAGCTTGGCGCAATGGCGGCAGCCGCCGCCGCGGCGACATAGATCACCAGCCCGGCGACCAGCGGTGCGCGACGCCCGAAGCGATCCGAGATCGGCCCGAAGAACAACTGTCCGCCGCCGAAGCCCAGAATGTAGGCCGTTATGACGTACTGCCGGTGGTTTTCATTTTCGACGCCGAGCGAGGCGCCGATCTGCTGCAGCGCGGGCAGCATGATATCGATGGCCAGCGAGTTCAGCGCCATCAGCGCCGCGCACAGGGCTATGAACTCCCAGCGCGGAATGGGCAGTTTGCTTGCCGATTGCGGCTCTGGTTTTGACTGGTCCACGGCAAGTCCGATCTTTCAAACGAAAATGCGCCGGCGGGCCGGCGCATTGGCTCGTCTTGGTCCTGGGTTCAGGACATGAAAATTGCCGAGGTGGGCTGCTCCCGGCGCCTCGGTGCATGACCCCGAAAATCAAAATCAACCTTCGGATGGCAACATGCACAAACAGAAATCAGGCGGCGCCTTTGACGCTGACGCCCTTTTCGACGAGGAATGTCTGCAACTCACCGGCCTGGAACATCTCGCGGATGATATCGCAGCCGCCGACGAATTCGCCCTTGACGTAGAGCTGCGGGATCGTCGGCCAGTTGGAATATTCCTTGATGCCCTGGCGCAGTTCAGCCGAGTCCAGAACGTTCACGCCTTTGTAGTCGGCGCCGATATAGTCGAGGATCTGGACGACCTGGCCGGAAAATCCGCATTGCGGGAAACCGGGCGTGCCCTTCATGAAAAGGACGACGTCGTTGCCCTTCACTTCATTGTCGATGTAGTCGTTGATGCCGCTCATGGAAAATCCTTTCCCGCCTGTGGGAGTCAGGCTCGAAACATATCCCTTCAAATAAACCCAACGATTGCTCGAAACAAGACGTTAGCCGTGCCGTGGCTGAAATGGCGCAAAGGATGAGCCGTGTTGGGCCAAGCGCTAAGGGTCAGTCCGGAACGCTGGTCTGCAAGGCCAGCGCATGCAGCACGCCGCCCATATTTCCTTTCAGCGCGTCATAGACCATCTGGTGCTGCTGCACGCGGCTTTTCCCTCGAAAGCTCTCGGCCACCACCTCGGCCGCATAATGGTCGCCGTCGCCGGCGAGATCGCGGATCGTCACCTTGGCGTCCGGAATGCCGTCCTTGATCAGTTTTTCGATGTCGTGGGCATCCATTGCCATGGCAAAATCCTGTTTCGAGCGGCCGGCAGCCGGCCATAAGATGAGAGTCGGGCGAGCCTAAAGCCTTTCCGGTCCGGATTGAAGCCGTTCTGTCCCACCAACGGCAAGGCGGCCCGACGGCTTCAGAGAAAGACTAGGCCGGTGGGCTTGCTTCATCCTCGGCAACGTCCTCGCGTGTCGAGAAAGCGCGGCCAAGGCTGAAGGCCAGCACATAGAGCGGCACGTTCAGCACGAGGCTGACAATGGGAAGATAGCTCGTCATTTGCCAAGCTGGCGAGAAGAACCCCTCGCCATAGCCGTCGCAGATGAGCGACGAGCCGTACTCCCACATCGCGCCTACGACCACCGCGCTGGCAAAAAGCTTGATGCAGGTGACGATATGCCTTGCCCGTGCCGGATCCGGCGCCAGGCGGTCCCACAGAACCAGGCAGACGATCGGGACCGCGTAGACGAGATTCTGCGCGATGAGCATGGGGATGGCGCCATTGGCCGCGGCAAGGAACTCCGCGCGCGTTTCCAGCTGCATGCACACCTCGCTTGAGGTTGTCGACAGCAGGAAAAAGACGAACGGTCCCAGGAACCAGAAGAAGAACAACGACGGCCAGAAGACGACTGCAAGCAGCGCCCGGGCAGCCAGTTTCCTGTGATTGATCATGAATTTCCCGAAAAACCGTTCCCACTTTTCGGGATCATGCCCTCGTCAACTGGCCTGGTCCATGAAGCGGGGGAACCAGCCTTCGTGCGCCGCGGAGAGTTCGCTGACCGGGATTGCCCTGGCGTCGCCAAGCTTCAGCGCGTTGCCCCCGGTCGAGCCGATCCACGGCGCGAAGATGCCGAGTTCGCCCTGCTGCTTGCGAATGGCGTCCCATTCGTCACCATGCGGATCGATCGACAGCGTCAGGAGATAACGGCCCTGATCCTCGCCGAACCAGACCGGGATCGGATCGGTGCCGACAAGCCCGGGAACGGCGGCGCCGATTCCGGACGCCATCGCCATCTCGGCAAGTGCAACGGCGACACCGCCATCGGAAACGTCGTGCGCCGCCGTGACGACACCGGATGCGATGAGCGCGCGCACATGGTCGCCGACGCGCTTTTCGTGATCGAGGTCGACCGGCGGCGGCGGGCCATCCGTGCGGCCGTGTATGTCCCTGAAATAGACCGATTGACCGAGATGCGTTCCCCAGGAGGCCGGCGCGCCGACCAGCAGGATCATCTGGCCCTCGGCCGCAAAGCCGGTCCGTACCATCTTCGACCAGTCGGCGATCAGCCCGACGCCGCCGATAGTCGGGGTTGGCAGGATGCCCTGGCCGTTGGTCTCGTTGTAGAGCGAGACATTGCCGGAGACGATAGGGAAGCCAAGCGCACGGCAGGCGTCGCCTATGCCTTTCACCGCGCCGACCAGCTGGCCCATGATCTCGGGCCGTTCCGGGTTGCCGAAATTGAGGTTGTCGGTTGCGGCCAGCGGCAGAGCGCCGGTGGCGGTCAAATTGCGCCAGCATTCGGCCACCGCCTGCTTGCCGCCCTCATAGGGGTCGGCCTCGCAATAGCGCGGCGTCACGTCGGACGAGAAGGCGAGCGCCTTGGTCGCATGGCCTTCGACCCGGACCACGCCGGCATCGCCGCCTGGAAGCTGCAGCGAATTGCCCTGGATCAACGTGTCATACTGTTCCCACACCCAGCGCCGGGAAGACAGGTCGGGCCCGCCGAGCAGCTTCAGCAGCGCGTCTGCAACGTCGGCTTGCGGAATGTCATTGGCGGCCAGCGGCGCCGGCTTCTTCGGTTCGGTCCACGGCCGATCATATTCCGGAGCCTTGTCGCCAAGATCCTTGATCGGCAGGTTGGCGACCTCGTCGCCCTGGTGCAGAACGCGGAAGCGCAGATCGTCGGTGGTCTTGCCGACGATGGCGAAATCGAGCCCCCATTTGTGGAAGATCGCCTCGGCTTCCTTTTCCTTTTCCGGGCGCAGCACCATCAGCATGCGCTCCTGGCTTTCCGACAGCATCATCTCGTAGGCGCTCATGCGCTCTTCGCGCACAGGAACCTTGTCGAGATCGAGCTCGATGCCGAGGTCGCCCTTGGCGCCCATTTCGACCGCCGAGCAGGTGAGGCCGGCGGCACCCATGTCCTGGATGGCGATGACGGCGCCCGAGGCCATCAGTTCGAGGCTGGCTTCCAGCAGGCATTTTTCGGTGAAGGGATCGCCGACCTGCACTGTCGGGCGCTTCTCATCGATCTTGTCGTCGAATTCGGCCGAAGCCATGGTGGCGCCGCCGACGCCGTCGCGGCCAGTCTTGGCGCCGAGATAGACGACCGGCAGGCCGACTCCCTTGGCTTCCGACAGGAAGATCGAATCGGTTTTGGCAAGGCCCGCCGCAAAGGCGTTGACCAGGATGTTGCCATTGTAGCGGGCGTCGAAATTGACCTCGCCGCCGACTGTCGGCACGCCGAAGGCGTTGCCATAGCCGCCGACGCCGGAAACCACGCCTGAAACGAGGTGCCGGGTCTTGGGATGGTCAGGCGAGCCGAAGCGCAGCGCATTCATTGCCGCGATCGGCCGCGCGCCCATGGTGAAGACGTCGCGCAATATGCCGCCGACACCGGTCGCCGCGCCCTGGTAGGGCTCGATGTAGGAGGGGTGATTGTGGCTCTCCATCTTGAAGACGACGCAGTCGCCGTCGCCGATGTCGACCACGCCGGCATTCTCGCCCGGGCCCTGAATGACCTGTGGACCGGTGGTCGGCAGCGTGCGCAGCCACTTCTTCGAGGATTTGTAGGAGCAGTGCTCGTTCCACATCGCCGAGAAGATGCCGAGTTCGGTAAAGCTCGGCTCGCGCCCGACAAGGTCGAGGATGCGCTGATACTCGTCGGGCTTCAGCCCGTGTGAGGCAATGAGCTCGGGGGTGATCGGCACGGAACTGGAAATGGTCATGAGCGGCGATTTTTATCCGGGGGGCGTTGGGATTTTGAGTCCCGTCTTATCGCAAGCTTTGAGGCCGATACACCCATGGATTGACGAAAAACGACGGAAAACCGGACAAAGCCACGGAGTGTCAGGAGAAGCTGTCGTAGCCGGCACGGCCTTCATCGAGAAGTCGCCGGATCACCGCGACGCCTTCGGCGATGTCCTTGCGCTGCCGTGGCTGCGAAATACCGAAGCGGACGCCGTGGAAAACCTGCTCGGAACGGCCGGCCTTGAACTCGTCCTCATCGTCGATCAGCACGCCGTGCTCCAGGCAGGCGTTCTTGAAGGTGCCGGAAAGCCAGGGGTCGGGCAGGGTCAGCCAGACAAAGGGCACCCTGTCATGCGACTTGAACGCGAAGCCGGCCAAAGTCTCGCGCACGATGGCGATGCGGGCGCCGATTTCGGCGATGCTGCGCTTGCGTATCTCATCCGCCTGACCTGACAGCACCAGCCTTGTATTCACCTCCGCCAGCAGGAAGGGCATGCCGCCGGTCATCATCTTGTGGGCGACACGGATGCGGTGGCGGTAGGCGGGCGGGCAAGAAAGCCAGCCGCCGCGTACACCGGCTGCGACCGACTTCGACAGGCCGCCCGCGACAATGGTGCGTTCAGGCGCATACTCGGCCAGCAATGGTGTCGGATCATCGGTCAGATTCCCATAGAGGTCGTCCTCGATGAGGACGACGTTGTATTCGCGTGCGACATGGGCGATCGCCTCGCGGCGCGCCGCCGACAAGGTGGCCAGCGTCGGATTCTGCGCCGTCGGCATCAGGAAGATCATCTTGGGATGCTTTTGCGCGCAGACGCGCTCGAAATCCTGCGGATCGATGCCTTCCTCATCCGATGCCACCAGCGCGGTGCGCCTGCCGATCAGGCCGGCACTGCGGGAAATCTGCGAGTAGGTGAGGTGCTCGAAGGCAACATAGTCGCCAGGCATGGTGAGCGCCGCGATTGCCGCCATCACCGCCGCATGGGTGCCGAGCGTGGGAACGATGGTGTCGGCACTCGGACGAAACGAATTGCGCGCCAACCAGCGGGCGCCGGCTTCGTACCAGCGGTCGGGAAAATCCCGCGTGTAGCTTGAAATCTCATGTGGATGGTCCTGCGCCGTGCGCGACAGGACACCGGCGACGATGTCGCCCTGGCCGATATCGGGTGCTGCGGTGCTGTCGAAACGCAGCTTGCCTTTAGGCGCATCGATATAGCGTGTGCCTTCGCCGCCGACGTCCGGAGCCGGAAAATCCGGCTTCGCGCGCTGGCCGAGCACATAGGTTCCACGCCCGACTTCACCGCTCACCAGCCCACGTTCGCGCAGCAATTGATAGGCCCGGCCGACCGTGCCGACGGTGGTGCCGATGTCGTAGGCGAGGTCGCGCTGCGGCGGCAGCTTTGCGCCGGCATCGATCACGCCGCGATCGATGTCCGTCTCGATGGAATCCGCCAGCCGCTGATACAGCGGGCCGGAGCCGGCAGTGAGATCTGGAAGCCAATTTGTCATGGTGACAATTTTCTATATTGCACCGGCGCATGAGTCAATACATATCGATCGCGTGCAAAAAAAGGTACAATTTAGAACTTTGGCAGAAAGAAAATGAATACAATCGCGACAATACGTCATTCGAGCGCTGCATTATCAGGCCAATCGACACGCCCGTCGGTTCAGCGCGGCTTTGTCAGCCGCCTTGTGCGCGTGCTGAGGTCGCTGGCAAGATGGATCGACAACCTGCTGGATCGCCGCCGCAGCCGGTTGGCGCTGCTGGAGATGACCGACGACCAGCTCAAGGATATCGGCATCTCGCGCTGCGATGCCCACCGTGAGGGCATCAGGCCGTTCTGGGACTGAAAGCTAGCGGAGTTTTGATGCCCTGATGCGTGCAATGCCATGGTCCGCAAGGACGGCGACCACGCACAGCACGAGAAAAAGTCCGGTGATGGCCAGCGCCGAGATGGCAACGCTGGGCGAACCGTTCTTGGCGACGTCAAGGAAGGGATAGGGCACCTCACCGGCAAGCGGTGCCCGTACCAGCGCATAGATCAGATAGGCGACGGGATAGAGCATCCACCAGGAAATGTCGCTCCAGCGCGTCCTGCCGTCAGCGCCCGATATCAACCACCACAGCACGAAGAGCACCGGCGTCACATAATGCAGCAGGACGTCGCAGAGCAGGAACAGCCCCTGCGGCTGCCAGAGTTGTGCCAGGACCGTTGCATAGATGATAAAAACCAGCGCGATCGAAGCGGCAACGCCGGCCCGCATCCGCGCGCCTGCAAAGGCCGGCAGCCAGGCATAGAAGGTGGGTGACAGCAGCGACATGTACACCAGCACCGCGCCGATGTTGGTCAGGATGGTGAAGAAGCTGAAGACGAAAATGACGGAGCCAAGCAGGCTGCGGCCTGCTTCCATCGATGCCGGAATGCTGATGCAGAACTGCAGGATGAGCCCGGCCAGACCGATGACCAGCCCCGCGATCTGCAGAAACCGGCCCATGGGCTAGGCCGTCGCGGCGCAGGCCGGATTGCCGGCCTGCCAACGGGCGATGTCCGAGCCGATGCGGGCGCCGAGCGGATCGTTCATCAGCGGTCCGAACACGTCGACGCGGCTAGAATTGCCTTGCGCCTGCACGACCAGCAGCGGTTTGCCGCCATAATGCTTGGCCGGCACCAGCAGAAAACGCGGCGTGCCGCTGAACGAATTCAGTTCGTTGGCCATCTGATACTGTTTGAAGGCTGGGTCCTTGCTGGCGATCCAGCATTTGTGGGCAGCGATCGCCACCTGTTCCATGGCCAGCAGCGCAGCGCTTTTGCCCGAGGGAACAGGCGTGCTCTTTGGCGTCGACTGGCAGGATGCCAGCACAAAGCCCGCCGCGGCGACCAGCGCGATCGTCTTCGACTTGATCAAGCGGCACCCATCTCAAGCTCGGACAGAAAAATCTTCAAACCATCGGTCATCTCGCCCCACACCCTCGACAATGCCGGGTGTTGCGAGGCGATCTGCTGGTAGGCGTCGAATTTGGGATAGGCGTCGAGCAGGTCGTGGCGTCCCGTCATGGCGCGGAAATTGTTGAAGATGAACCGCGTCGGCGTCAGCCAGGCATCGGCGAAACTAATGTCGTCGCCGAGTGCGAAGGGCCCTTGCGCCATGCGGGCCTCGATCGCCGCCAGTCCACGATGCAGGCGGGCGAACTGGGCGTCGATCTCGGCATTGTTTCGCTTCGGCACGGAATGAAGCTCGAAAAGCTTCATCATCGGCGTCAGCACATCGAGATCGGTGATGCGGGCGAACATACGCACCAGCGCGCGGTCCTTGGAATCGGGCGGCAGCAGCGCCGGCTCCGGAAACCGTTCCTCGAGATATTCGGCGATGACCACCGATTCGACGATCGTCTCGCCCGAGCCGGTGATCAGCACCGGAATCCGGTTCATCGGTGAGATGGCGCGAAACTCTTCCGGGATGGGGAAACCGGGCGGCGGCGCGATGATCTTGAGTGGTACGTCCTTGATGTAGGCCAGTGCCCGCACGATCGACGAATAGGGCGACAACGGCCGCGAATAGAGTTTCATGACCGTCTCTCTCCCCAGTGATCGGACTTGCCCCGATAAAGAGACAGGAATGTCCGGCTGTTTTCAAGTTGTTCGCTTCGATATCGTCAGGCAGCGATGCCGAGGGCGCTCTCGAACAGTCCGCGGCCGTCGGTACCGCCATGGGCTGCTTCGATCAGGTTTTCCGGATGCGGCATCAGCCCGAGCACATTGCCTTGGCTGTTGACGATGCCGGCAATGTCGTTGATCGAGCCGTTGGGGTTGGTGCCCTCGGCATAGCGGAACACCACCTGGCCTTCGCCTTCGATACGGGCAAGCGTGTCGGCGTCGGCGAAATAATTGCCGTCATGATGCGCGACCGGCGAGCGGATGATCTGGCCCGGCTGATAGCGGCGGGTGAACATGGTGTTGGCATTGGTGATTTCGAGCTTCACCTGCCGGCAGACGAATTTCAGCGAGGTGTTGCGCATCAAGGCGCCCGGCAACAGGCCGGCCTCGACCAGGATCTGGAAACCATTGCAGACGCCGATGACCGTAACGCCGGCGGCCGCTTTTTCGGCCACTGCCCGCATGACCGGCATGCGCGCCGCGATCGCGCCGCAGCGCAGATAGTCGCCGAAGGAAAAGCCGCCTGGAATGGCGATCAGATCGACATCGGGGATTTCGGTATCGGTCTGCCAGACGGTGACTGGCGGTGTTCCCGAAATCTTGGTCAACGCTGCGATCATGTCGCGGTCGCGATTGAGGCCGGGCAGGAGGACGACGGCTGATTTCATTTTGGTTCGTAAGGCCTCTGGGCTTCGGCGAGTTCGCGCAGGTCGAGACGTCTGTCTATGCGTTCAAGACGCTCGTCTTGCCGGGCGAGGATGCCGTAGATGTTGTGGATATCACTTTGCGTTGCCACCATGTGACCCCGCATCACATTCAACTCCCGTTTCGTCTCGGACACATCCTGACGAAGCTCACCGATTTCGTGATGCACACGCTTCATAAGCTCGAACATCAGCTCATTCGTGACTTCCGGCATAGTGCCTCCGACACAACCTCAGGTAAGCGTCACACTATAATTCTCAATCACCGTATTCGCCAGCAGCTTGTCGCACATGGCTTTCAGGTCCGCTTCGGCCTTGGCCTTGTCGCTTTCGGCCAGCTCGACGTCGAACACCTTGCCCTGCCGCACCGCGCCGACGCCGCCGAAGCCAAGGCCCGACAATGCGTGTTCTATCGCTTTGCCTTGCGGGTCGAGCACGCCGTTCTTGAGGGTGACGGTAATGCGGGCCTTGATCACGCTGGACATGCTCCTGTTCTGACTATCAGTTCGCAAGCCGCGATCAGTGCGGCTTGCCTTTGAGGCCGTCGGTCGAGGCGACAAGCACCGGGCCGGTCGGGCGCGGCGGCTCGTTCTCGTTCATGATGCCGAGGCGGCGTGCGACTTCCTGGTAGGCTTCGACGAGGCCGCCCATGTCGCGGCGGAAACGGTCCTTGTCGAGCTTGTCCTGTGTCGCCACGTCCCACAGGCGGCAGGAGTCCGGCGAGATCTCGTCGGCGACGACGATGCGCATCATGTCGCCTTCGAACAGGCGGCCGCATTCGATCTTGAAGTCGACGAGCTGGATGCCGACGCCCATGAACAGGCCGGAGAGGAAGTCGTTGACGCGGATGGCCAACGCCATGACGTCGTCGATTTCCTGCGGGCTCGCCCAGCCGAACGCGGTGATGTGTTCTTCCGACACCATCGGGTCGTCGAGCGCGTCGGCCTTGTAATAGAATTCGATGATCGAGCGCGGCAAAACGGTGCCTTCCTCGATGCCGAGCCGCTTGGACAGCGAGCCGGCGGCGACATTGCGCACCACCACTTCGAGCGGAATGATCTCGACTTCCTTGATCAGCTGCTCGCGCATGTTGAGCCGGCGGATGAAGTGGGTCGGGATCCCCATACGGTTGAGATGGTTGAATATGTACTCGGAAATGCGGTTGTTGAGGACGCCCTTGCCGTCGATGACCTCGTGCTTCTTCTTGTTGAACGCGGTGGCGTCATCCTTGAAGAACTGGATAAGCGTGCCCGGTTCGGGTCCCTCATAGAGTATCTTGGCCTTGCCTTCATAAATGCGGCGGCGATTTTTCATCTGGATTTTTCTCTGGGGTTCCGGACAGGGCGGTATCAGACCATTTGCTGTCCGTCTGCCTGAAATAGTGCGGCTACGGTAGGGTTCAATGCCGGGTCTATCCCAATCACATCGTTTGCTCAATCGGCAAATCCTTCCAATCAACCGCTTTCGGGACTGAAATGCCGCAGCGCAGCATGCGATGAAGCGTATTGACCGGCCCGCGACCTTTTGGTTTGTGCTTTGGCAACGCACATATTCACCGCCAACGAATCGAATTTGACCGGAGGGACGCCATGAGCAGCATGAAAGACCGCGAAGAGGGCTTTGAGCGTAAATTCGCATTCGACGAGGAGCTTCGGTTCAAGGCCTCGGCACGCCGCAACAAGGCGCTCGGCCTGTGGGCCGCCGAAAAGCTCGGAAAGTCCGGCGCCGATGCCGACGCCTATGCCAAGGAAGTGGTTATCTCCGACATCGAGGAAGCCGGCGACCACGACGTGTTCCGCAAAATCCGCGGGGATTTCGACGCGGCCGGCGTCGAGCAGTCGGACCACCAGATCCGCCGCACCATGGACGAACTGATGGCGCAGGCGATCGAGCAGATCAAGAACACCTGATCCGGGCCATGCGCTGATCCCGCGGCCATACGCTGGACCAATCGACCGCCCGGCCTATCCGGGCGGTTTTTCTTTGCCTTTGTCACGATTTCCGGCTGAAACTGCCGGAGTTAACAAGGAAAGTACCCATGTCCCTGAAGTCCCGCCTCGCGGCCGATGAAACGTTGTTCACCGCATGGTCCGGCGTGCCGGATGCCTTGACCGTCGAGATCGTCGCCAAGCAGGGCTTCGATGCCGTCACGCTCGACATGCAGCATGGCGGCCATCACGAAGACAGCGTGCTGCGTGGCCTGGTGCCGGTGCTCGCTAGCGGCAAGCCGGCGCTGGTGCGCATTCCCGTTGGCCGTTTCGACATGGCAAGCCGCGCGCTCGATTTCGGCGCCGAGGCGGTCATCGCGCCGATGGTGAATTCGGTTGCCGATGCAAAATTGTTCGCCGCCGCCATGAAATACCCGCCACTCGGCGAGCGCTCCTGGGGTCCGACCTACGCTTTTCCACGCCACGGCAAGGGCGACCAGGCCGAGTGGCTGCGCGACACCAACCAACGCACCATGGCCTTCGCCATGGTCGAGACGCGTGCGGCCCTCGATGCGCTCGACGGCATCCTCGACACGCCCGGCATCGACGGCATCTTCCTCGGCCCATCGGATTTCTCAATCGCCTGGAGCAATGGTGCGACCGTCAATTCGACGCTGGAAAGCATGATGGAGACGGTGGCATCGGTGGCCGAGCGCACCCGCAAGGCCGGCAAACATGCGGCGATCTACGTTGTCGAGCCGGCAATTGCCGGCCGGGTTGTGTCGATGGGCTATCGCCTGCTGGCCATGGGCTCCGAGCATTCGCTGATCGGGCTTGGCGCAAAAACCCTGATCAAGAGCGTCCGCGATTCGATCGGGTCCTGAAGAAACTCAGGGTTTCAAATCCGTCAGGAATTTGGCGAAGGTCATTGAACCTTCGGGCCACGGCCCGAAGCCTGAATCCGCGTTCAGATGACCGGTCTCGCCGGCATCGATGAACAGCGAGCCCCATGCACCGGCAATGTCTTCGGCGACATCGAAGGCGCAGAACGGATCGTTGCGGCTGGCGATCACGATCGAGGGAAAGGGCAGCGGCTCACGCTTGTAGGGGCCGAAGGTCATCAGGTGCCTGGGCCTGATGTCGGGATTGGCGACATCAGGCGGCGCCACCAAGAACGCCCCGGCAACCGGCTTGCGGAACCGCGGGATGGCTTGAACTGCCGCGGCTACGCCGAGCGAGTGCGCGACCAGGACGACCGGCCGCTCGGCCTCGTTGACCGCCTTGGCCACATTGGCCGTCCAGTCGTCCCGCACCGGCTTCGACCACTCCGCCTGCTCGACCCGGCGCGCCGTCGACAGCTTCGACTGCCAGCGGCTCTGCCAATGGTCGGGGCCGGAATTGGTGTAGCCCGGCACGATGAGAATATCTGCGTCTCTGACTTTCATGGCGCTGAGATAGCGAGCGGCGCCGCTTCGTGCAACGGCCGTGAACAACGCTCTTGATCACAATAGTGAACACGATGTTCGCTTCTTCGCGCCTTGTGTGAACGATGCCGATAGACGATCTGTGGTGAGGAAAAGAAACAGCCGTGTACGGAAGCCCTCACTTTTGGAACTGACACGACGTATGATGATCGGCGGCGCGGGGCTTCTTGCCTTGGGGGTTTCACCGCAGGCTGGTCGAACGGAGCATTTGATGAGCGAATTGCCTTTTGCCGCGACCACCCCCGTCAGCGTTGCCCGCGTCGGATTGAAGGCGCGCGATGCCGAAAGTCTTGCGACATATTACCGTGCCGTTGTCGGTCTGCAGGAACTGAGCCGCGCCGATGGTGCGATCACGCTGGGCGCTGCCAACCGTCCCCTGCTGGTCATCGAGGCCGACCCTTCGGCCAAGCCGGATGATCCGCGCAGCGCAGGCCTGTTCCACACCGCTTTCCTGCTGCCCAGCCGCGCCGATCTCGGCCGCTGGATCAACCACGCCATATCAGACAAGATCGCCATCGAGGGCGCTTCGGACCATCTGGTCAGCGAAGCACTGTACCTGACGGACCCCGAGGGCAACGGTATCGAGATCTATGCCGACCGCCTTCCAAAGGACTGGAAGTGGAATGGCGACAAGATCGCCATGGCGACCGAGCGGCTGAACATTCCGTCCGTCGTTGCCGAAGTGCCGGCGGGCGACGCCGGCTGGCAGGGCGCGCCGGAAAACAGCATTGTCGGCCATGTCCACCTGCGCGTCGGCAGGCCGGAAGACGCCGAAGCCTGGTGGAACCAGGAATTCGGCTTCGACACCATGGCCAGATACGGTGGCCAGGCGGTGTTTCTGTCGTCCGGCGGCTACCATCACCACATCGGCGCCAACGCCTGGCAGAGTTCGGGCGCCGGCCGCCGCGATCCGAGCCGGTTAGGTCTGGCCTGGGTCGAGATGCGTTCGGAAAAGGTGACGAGCCCGGTAACCCGCGAAGACCCGTGGGGCACGGTCATCAGGACTGTGCCGGGCCGCAGTTAGAGTGGGGCAGCGGATTAGCTACCGAACAGGATCGTCTCTTCGTCCGGTGGCTCTCCATTCTCCACTACTCGCATTAAGCAGCGAGCCAGCGTCTGCCTCGCGAAGATTGATTGCTCGGTTTGGACCCTCGCCTTTGTGCTGGAGCCGTGGGCCACCTTTGAACGTAGGTCATAAGATCCTTTATACATTTTTTGACGCAGTCGCTCTGGCTGCTCGTCAACGAGGTATTTGGCCAAAAGCAGTGAGATACGAAAAGAAATTTCTTGGCTGATGCCAAACAGGGCTTCGATACCTGTCCAGGAAACCAAGAAATTAAAATTGGCAGCAGGGATGTATTGATACGCATTCAAAGCCTGCATGGCGTTTTGGAACCTCGCATTTCCCATTAGGGAAAGAACTGCTGGGAGGTTCTTTGAAATCCACTCCACGTCTTCCAAGTTGAGTTTTTTGCTATCGAGATAGAAAAGGGGTTCTCCTGGCAAGACGTCTCCACAGCAGACATCATTCTCGTCAATGGGGTTAATTGTTGAGGAGGTCGACCAAATTGGAAAATGTAGACAGCACGTTTTTCTCATCAAAATGCAAAACGCGATGCCATGAACAATATCGCCGTCAAAATATTCGAAATTGTCGCCCGGTATGCATAGCTCCCAGTCGCAAAATTTTGGGATTTCGGGCGAGTTAGCGGAATCTGCGAGGTGCTTGCGCTTTAGTTTTGTTGCCCGCTTTGGATGAGTGTTGCGGGAAAGTAAGATCTCACTTCCCCAAGTTGGAACGAGCTTTCGAGGCATGTCGACAACGGCTTCATCAAAGTCAGCTTCGATGCCGAACACAGGCACATAGAAGCCGTGGATGTGCATTATCCGAACACACGCTTGAAGATCGTGTCGACATGTTTGGTATGATAGCCGAGGTCGAATTTCTCGCGGATTTCTGCTTCCGGCAGCGCTGCGGTCACTTCCTTGTCGGCCAACAATTCTTCAAGGAAATCAGCTCCTTGCTCCCATACTTTCATGGCGTTGCGCTGCACCAGCCGGTAGGAGTCTTCACGCGACAGGCCGGCCTGCGTCAGCGCCAGCATGACGCGCTGCGAATGCACGAGGCCGCGGAACTTGTTCATGTTCTTCAGCATGTTGTCGGGATAGACGAGCAGCTTGTCGATGACGCCGGTCAGCCGTGACAGCGCGAAATCGAGCGTCACGGTGGCGTCCGGGCCGATCATGCGCTCGACCGAGGAGTGGGAAATGTCGCGCTCGTGCCAGAGCGCCACATTCTCCATCGCCGGCAGCGCCATCGACCGCACCATGCGGGCGAGGCCGGTGAGGTTCTCGGTCAGCACGGGGTTGCGCTTGTGCGGCATGGCCGACGAGCCTTTCTGGCCCGGCGAAAAATACTCTTCCGCCTCCAGCACCTCGGTGCGCTGCAGATGCCGGATCTCGATCGACAGCCGCTCGACCGAGGAGGCGATGACGCCGAGCGTGGCAAAGAACATCGCGTGACGGTCGCGCGGGATCACTTGCGTCGAAACCGGCTCGGGCTTCAGGCCGAGCTTCGCCGCCACATGTTCCTCGACATAGGGGTCGATGTTGGCGAAGGTGCCGACCGCCCCGGAGATCGCACAGGTGGCGATGTCCTCCCGCGCGTGCACCAGCCGCTCGCGGCAGCGCGAGAACTCGGCATAGGCCTGCGCCAGCTTGACGCCAAAGGTGGTCGGCTCGGCATGGATGCCATGGCTGCGGCCGATGGTGACGGTGTCCTTGTGCTCGAAGGCGCGGCGCTTGAGCGCTGCAAGCAGACCATCGATGTCGGCGAGCAGGATGTCGCTGGCGCGGGTAAGCTGCACCGCAAAGCAGGTGTCGAGAACGTCGGACGAGGTCATGCCCTGATGGATGAAGCGGGCGTCCGGCCCGACGAATTCGGCAAGATGGGTGAGGAAGGCGATCACGTCATGCTTGGTGACGCGCTCGATCTCGTCGATCGCCTCGACATCGAATTTTGCCGCCCCGCCCTTTTCCCAGATGGTTTTTGCCGCTTCCCTGGGGATGACGCCGAGTTCGGCCAGCGCATCGCATGCATAGGCTTCGATCTCGAACCAGATGCGGAACCGGGTTTCGGGCGACCAGATGGCGACCATTTTCGGCCGGGAATAGCGAGGGATCATCGGTCAGTCCTGACATATCGAGAAGTTTGCCCGCGTCCTAACAGAGGCGAGCAAAATGCTCAACGCCGCTGGCGCGCAAACCAGACGCCCGCGGCAAACAGAGCGACGAAACCCAGTGGAAAATAGAGCCGGATGCCCAGCACCACGAACTGATAAAGCGCAATCAACGTCGTGAAGACGAACTGGAGGACCCAGGTGCGGGTGAAAGCAGGCGCATGCCACTCGGCATAGTAGGAGCGGTACTGCAGGGCAAACAGCCCGGCGGTCAGGCCGATCGTCGCCGCGGCTAGGCACACGAGGGCCGCGGCAAAGGCGACTTCCCAGCGTCTTCCCTGCGAGACCAGCCGCGCCGCGAACAGGCCGATAGGAAAGGCCAGCGCAGCTCCCACCGCAAACAGCGCGGTGACAATGCGGATTTTCGCCGGCGTCTCCCAGTCGTCCAACAACAGGGTGACGAGCGCACTGGCGCCCATCGTCACAGCCCACAACAAGGCGCCGAAAAACGCAGTGCGCGGCGTCGGTATAGCGCGGCGAAGGCGGTTCAGCGAACGATCGCGCGGGGCGGGTGGGACAAGCGGTGTCACAGGCGGCCGGTCACCGCGATCCAGCGAAAGTCCGGGCCTTCAAAGCCGTATTGACGCACCGCGATCAGCACGGCATAGGCGCTGAGACTGTCCATCGAAAAGGTCTGGACAGCGCCGATGCGGTAGCCGTTCGGGCAACCCCGGCTTTTCGGTATCGCCTTATCCTCCTGTAGCAGCTTGGTGGTGCCGCCATCCTGCGCCTCGATGCGCAGCAGCCGGAAGCCGTTGATCTCGCCCTGGCTCTCGCAGCCCTCGGTGTTGTTCATGCCGATCTCGTCGAGCCGGAACTCGAGCGGTGGGTCGACCGGCGAAAAGATCGGGCGCGGATTGACCGCCATCCGGTGCGGATCGGCCGAAAGTTCGGTCACCGGGTTGAAACCGGCGGTGATGCCGCGATTGGCGTCCAACTCGGCCTGACTGACAATGGCTTCGCCTTTTTGCCGGGCCTGAAGGCGCGCCGCATCCAGTTTGGCATTCTCGTCCTCAAGCCGGACCCGGATCGGCGTGCCCTTGAGAAAGCTGTCGGTGCTGGTGTCGATGTAGTAGCGGTTGGCATAGGGAAAACCCGATCCATCCTGCACGCCATACTCCTCGAAGGCGAAGACACTGCCGTCCTTGGTGAAGCCGAGGATTTCGAGTTCGGCGACATCGCCAGCACGGGCAGCGATCGATGTCGCAAACTGTCCAAGCAGGCCAACGGCAAACAGAAAGAGCATTCGCATCGGTCTTCACCCCCGTGATCGTCTCAATCCCCTAGCACGCCGAAATCAAAACGTCGTGCGGTGCGAAAGCCGATGCATCCAATCGGCCCGTCATTTGTTATGGTCGGCAGTCCCAATGGAGAACCACCATGACCGACACCAGCAAAATTCGTGAGCATATGGAAGTCGTCGGCGCCGACGGCGTGCATGTCGGCACTGTCGACAAGGTCGATGGCCAGCGCATCAAGCTGACCAAGGCCGATAGCGGCGAGGGCGCTCACAAGGGCCATCATCACTACATTCCCCTGAGCCTGATTGCCGAAGTCGACGGGAAGAAGGTCTGGCTGTCGGCGAATTCCGATGTTGCGGTGACGTTCGAGGAAGAAAAGTCCGATCGGGTCTGATTGATCGCTTCACCTCAGGCGTGACGACCAGACCGGAAACAGATCGTTTTCGGCAGGCGTTGCCGCATAGACGCCGCGACTGATGGCGCGCGCCATGGTGGCGCCGGCGGCGGCGTAGAGATCGATTGCCGCATCGGCGGAGAGTTCGATACCGCTCGTGCCGGTCGCCAGCGCGAACACAAGATCGCCATCGGCCGGTGTGTGCGTCGGCCATATGGCGCGCACGAACCCGTCATGCGCCGATATCGCCAGGCGCTTGGCGGCAGCTTTTGTGAGCACCGCATCGGTGGCAATGACGGCGATGGTGGTGTTGCCGCCGGTCTCCATCTGCCTGCCAACATGCTTGTCGCGGTGTTTCAAAAGAATCCGTTTCGCATCGTCCGGCATCGGCGTGGGGTAACCAAGCCCGCCGAATTCGCCGCCGATTTCGAACGGTGCCGCCCAGAAATGGCGGGTTCGGCCTGTTGTCACCGATCCGGCCGGGTTGACGGCGGCCAGCGCACCGACGGTGACGCCGCTATCCAGCAGCGTCGAGGCGGAGCCGAGGCCGCCCTTTAGCCCCGAGGTCAGCGCACCGGTGCCGGCACCGATCGTGCCGAGTTGGAAATCGGCGGTGGCGGTTTGCGCGGCTTCATAGCCAAGCTCGCGATAGGGTGGATAACGGCCCCAATCCTTGTCGCCGCCATTGCGCAGGTCGAACAGGATCGCGGACGGCACGATCGGCACGCGAAAGCCACCGACCTCGAGGCCGATGCCGCGTTCGCGCAACGCCGCCTGCACGCCGGATGCCGCGTCGAGGCCGAAAGCCGAACCGCCTGAAAGCACGACGGCGTGCACCACATCGACCGAATTGTGCGGTTCGAGCAGGTCTGTCTCGCGCGTGCCCGGCGCGCCGCCCAGGATCTGAACGCCAGCCACTGTCGGCGTGTCGCAAAGCACGGTCGTGACGCCGGACTTCAGGCTGGCGTCGGACGCATTGCCGACGCGCAGGCCGGCAACGTCGGTGATCAGGTTGCGCGGGCCGGTGCGAAACATCAGTTGCTTTCCAAAGGTGCGAAACGCGTGCCGTCGAAACGGAAGACGCGGTAGGGGCTCTGGCTGAGGTCGCCTTTTGCATCAAAGCGGATCGGCCCGATCGCCGTGGTCAAATCCTGTCCGGTCAGGGCCTCCGTCAGCGGCTTGCCCGAGCTTTCGGACAAGCTTGATGCCGCCTTGGCGATTTCGACCGCCGCAAAGGCCGGCAGCGTATAACCGTCGGGCACGATCTTCTGCGTGGCGAAGGCCGCCAGCACTTTTGGATCGGCGACATCGGCCCATTCCGGCGGTGCGATCATCAGCGTGCCCAAGGCATAGGGCACGTCGCCCGGCGGTGTGCGGAGATTTTCGCCGCCGGCAAAGACGATGCCAGCCTGAAGCTGTGCGGCATCGCGGCCCATGATGGCGATGTCGTCGCCGTCGCCGCCAGCAAAGACATGCGTCGCGCCGGCCTTCTTCAGCCGGCCGATCATGCCGATCTGGTTGTCGAGCTGTGGCCGGAACGTGTCTGTGAATACCGGCTTCAGCGCCGCCTGCTCGGCCGCTGCCCGCAACGTCTCGGCGATCTCGCGGCCATAGATGGTGCCGTCGTCGATGATGGCGAACAGCTCGTTCTGCCATAAACGGGTGAGGGTGGAGGCGATGGCGTTGCGCTCATCGTCGCCGCGCGGCCCGAGACGATAGACAGGCCAGCCGGTCTTGGCGCGGCGGTCGGTCAGGCTTTCGGTCCGCACGCCAATGGTGATGACCGGAATGCCGGCGTCCTTCAGGATCGGCATCGCCGCCTCGATCGCCTCGGTGCAGAGAAAGCCGACCACGATATTGACCTTGGCAGCGGCGAATTCCCTGGCCGCGACAGCGCCACCATCGGCGGTGCAGGCGTCATCCACGGTCTTCAGTTCGATGCCGTTCGCTTCGGCCGCCAGGCCGGTCCCGGCCTCGATCTGCTTGCCGAGAATGGCAGATGGTCCAGACAGGGGCGCGGCGACGCCGACCAGCAGCGCCTGGGCGCTGGCGGCGCTGGCCATGAACAGCCAGACCAATGCGGCCGTTGTCGTTACCCTGGGTCGCATCCTGGTGAAGAATTCCTCCAAGCTGGCGACATCTTGCAGGCGCCAATTCCCGCCAAGACCTAAAGGCTGCCCGGCCTTGGTGCAACATGCGAATTCAAGGAGATGAGCCGAGGTCCAGCCGTCGGCTCGCTTGTGGCATGTCGTATGTCGCCATATATAGCGATAGGGTCACGACCATGGAAAATTGCCGGTGCTGAAGAAGAACGACATTGGGCCGCAGGCCTATCGCGACGCGATGAGCCACTTTGCCGGCCACGTCCATGTGGTCACCACCGACGGGCCGGCCGGCAAGCGTGGCACGACGGTGATCGCCGCCTGTTCGGTGTCGGACACGCCGCCCACCATCCTGGTCTGTCTCAACCGCGAAAATGCCAAGAATGAGCTGTTCGTGAAAAACGGCAGGTTTGCCCTGAACACGCTGGCCTCGCACCAGGAGCCGCTGTCGGTCGGCTTTTCCGGCATCACCGGCCTGCCGGTCGAGGAACGTTTCGCGCTTGGCGAATGGGATGTGATCTCCACAGGCGCGCCGACGCTGCAAGGCGCGCTCGCCGTGTTCGACTGCGAATTGATCGACACCAAGGACCTGGCCACCCATCGTGTGCTTTTTGGCAAGGTGACAGGACTGCGTATGGGCGATAATTTGCGGCCGCTGATCTATCACGCCCGCGGCTACCACGTTCTGGAAAGCGGAGCGGCGGCGTTCACGGAGAAAGAATGACCGAGCTGAAACCGCGCGCCGCGCCACGGACGATCGACGAGACGCTCGATCTCCTGACCGGTGCGGACTATGTGGCGGACCGGTCGCTGGCGACCGTGCTGTTCCTGTCGTTGCGCATGAAGCGGCCGCTGTTCCTCGAGGGCGAGGCCGGCGTCGGCAAGACCGAGATCGCCAAGGTGTTGGCACAGGCGCTCGGTCGCCGGCTGATCCGCCTGCAGTGCTATGAAGGCCTCGACGTTTCGTCCGCCGTCTATGAGTGGAACTACGCCGCGCAGATGATCGAGATCCGCATGGAGGAGGCGGCCGGCAAGGTCGAGCGCTCCGCCATGGAGCGCAACGTCTTCTCCGAAAAATACCTGATCCGCCGCCCGGTGCTCGATGCGCTGACCGGCAAGACGGGCGCTGCCCCGGTCTTCCTGATCGATGAGCTCGACCGCACCGACGAGGCCTTCGAGGCCTTCCTGCTCGAAATCCTGTCCGATTTTCAGGTGACGGTGCCCGAACTCGGCACCATCAAGGCGGAAGAACCACCGATCGTCATCATCACCACCAATCGCACCCGCGAAATCCACGATGCGCTGAAGCGGCGCTGCCTTTATCACTGGGTCGACTATCCCAATGCCGAGCGCGAGCTGGAGATCGTGCGCCGCAAGGTGCCGCAGGCCAACCAGCGCCTTTCGGCCGAAGTGGTCTCCTTCATCCAGAAGCTGCGCCAGATCGAGCTGTTCAAGGTGCCGGGCGTCGCCGAAACCATCGACTGGGCCGGCGCGCTGACCGAGCTCGACAAGGTGGCGCTCGATCCTGAAACCGTCTCCGACACGATCGGCGTGCTGTTGAAATACCAAGACGACATTGCCCGCATCGAACAGGGCGAAGGCCGGCGCATCCTCAACGAGGTGAAGGCCGAGCTTTCGGCGGCGGAGTAGGCGATGCTGCGCCCCGAGCCAAAAGAGGCCATGCCGCACGGGCGGATCGCCGACAACATCGTCTATTTTGCCCGCACCTTGCGCAAGGCGGGCATGCGGGTCGGGCCGGCCTCGGTCAAGGACGCCATCGAGGCGGTGCTCGCCGCGGGCATTGGTTCGCGCGACGACTTCTACTGGACGCTGCATGCCGTGCTGGTCTCGCGGCATGAGGACCATGCCATTTTCGACGAAGCCTTCCGGCTGTTCTGGAAGTCGCGCGAACTGATCGAAAAGATGCTGGCTATGTTTTCGCCGGTGGCACCCGACAACAGGGAAAAGCAGAAGCCACGCGCCGCTGAAAACCGGGTCAGCCAGGCGATGTTCGAGGGCCACCAGAAGAACCAGCCGCCACAGGAAATTCCCGAGATCGAGGTCGACGCCCGCTTCACCTTTTCCGGCAACGAGGTGCTGCGGGCCAAGGATTTTGCCCAGATGAACGCCGCCGAGATGGCCGACGCCAAGAAGGCGATCGCGCAGTTGCGGTTGCCTTTCGACATGGTGCGCACCCGGCGCTTCAAGGCCGATGCGCATGGCCGCCGCATCGATCCGCGCGCCATGATGCGTTCGGCTGCGCGCACCGGCGGCGAACTGATTCTGCCGAAGTTCCGTTCGCCGCGCGAGGTTCACCCGCCGCTGGTCGTGTTGGCCGACATTTCCGGCTCGATGAGCCAGTACACGCGCATCTTCCTGCATTTCCTGCATGCACTGACGGAAAAAAGGCGTCGCGTGCACACCTTCGTCTTCGGCACCCGGCTCACCAACCTGACCCGGCAGATGCGCCACCGCGACCCCGATGCAGCGCTTGCCGACTGTTCGGCGGCGGTCAAGGACTGGTCAGGCGGCACCCGCATCGGCGACACGCTGGCCGCGTTCAACCTGATTTGGTCGCGCCGCGTGCTGGGGCAGGGCGCGGTCGTGCTTTTGATCACCGACGGGTTGGAGCGCGATGATGTCGCCGGCCTGTCGGAAGAAATGGAGCGCCTGCACAAATCCTGCCGGCGGCTGATCTGGCTGAACCCGCTGCTGCGTTTCGACGGCTTCCAGGCGCGCGCCCGCGGCGTCAAGGCGATGCTGCCGCATGTCGACGAGTTCCGCTCGGTGCACAATCTCGATGCGCTCGCCGATCTCTGCGCGTCATTGGACAAGAAGTCGGCACAATCCGTCGATCCGCGCCGATGGCTGGAAGCTGGCGCGAGGCACGCCGCATAACCATATCTTTCCCATCCGGAAAAACAGATCCCGAGAAAAACAGACTTCTGGAGAAACGGTCATGGAAAACAGCATTTATCTGGATGAGGCCCGCGACCCGCTGATCATTGCGGAGGGCTGGATGAAGGACGGCAAGGACGTGGCCATAGCGACAGTGGTCGAGACCTGGGGATCGGCGCCCCGACCTGTAGGCAGCCATCTGGTCATCGACGCCGACGGCAATTTCCACGGCTCCGTCTCGGGCGGCTGCGTCGAAGGCGCTGTGGTCAGCGAGGCCATCGACGTCATTGACAGTGGCAGGGCCAGGATGCTGGAGTTCGGTGTTGCCGATGAAACCGCATGGCAGGTGGGCTTGTCCTGTGGCGGTCGCATCAAGGTGTACGTGGAAAGACTGGGCTAGAGCATGATCCCAAAAAGTGGGACCCGGTTTTTGGACAAGATCATGCTCGGACAAGAGATTTCCTGATGGATCCCTACGCCTTAAAAACTTTGAACGCCGAACGACGCGCTCGCCGTGCGGCGATTCTTGTCACCGATCTCGGTGACGGCCGCGACCGGATCGTGCGCGAGGGCGATCAGGTCGCCGGCGATCTTGGCGCCGCGATCGCCAGGGCGTTCCGCACAGGCAACTCCGGTTCGGTCGAAGCCGAGGGGCGGAATTTCTTTCTCAACGCGCATCTGCCGCAGCCGCGTCTGGTCGTGATTGGCGCTGTCCATATCAGCCAGGCGCTGGCGCCGATGGCCAGGATCGCCGGCTATCCCGTGGAGATCATCGACCCCCGCACCGCTTTCGCCACGCCGGACCGCTTTCCCGACGTGGCGCTTCATGCCGAATGGCCGGAGGATGTGCTGAAGCGCCAGCCGCTCGACAGCTACACCGCACTTGCCGCCGTCACCCATGATCCGAAGGTCGACGATTTCGCCCTGAAGGCCGCGCTCGACGCCAACTGTTTCTATGTCGGCGCGCTCGGCAGCAGGAAGACGCATGCCAAGCGTGTCGAACGCTTGCTGGCGCTGGGCGCGAGCGCCGACCAGATCGCTCGTATCCATGCACCGATCGGGCTCGATATCGGTGCTGCCAGCCCGGCCGAGATCGCCGTTGCGGTCCTTGCGCAAGCGATCCACACCTTCCGCTCGCGCGGTTTCGATGCCTCCGCATCGGCTCCAAAATCGAAATCGATTTTGGAAAAGCACGATG
Organism: Mesorhizobium sp. M7A.F.Ca.US.011.01.1.1; assembly: GCF_003998295.1. Classification (NCBI taxonomy): domain Bacteria; kingdom Pseudomonadati; phylum Pseudomonadota; class Alphaproteobacteria; order Hyphomicrobiales; family Phyllobacteriaceae; genus Mesorhizobium; species Mesorhizobium sp. M7A.F.Ca.US.011.01.1.1. The sequence goes on along the minus strand of NZ_RZRT01000011.1, from coordinate 107,784 downwards.
CGTAGATTCAAAGTAGTAGAGCGTCCTTTGCGCGTCCAAAAGGACGCGCAGCGCTCTACGGGCGCTGCGGCGTGAAATTCGGCCCGATCCCGATCGAGACCGCGGAAGGCGCGGTGCTGGCGCACTCCACCACCGCTGGTGAACGCCGCTTCCGCAAGGCGCACAGGCTCAGCGCCGAAGATGTGGCGCTGCTGCGGGCCGCCGGCGTTTCCGAGGTCGTTGCGGCTGTGCTGGCTGAGGACGACCTCGGCGAGGATGCGGCCGCGCAAACGATTGCCGAGAGCATGGCCTTTCGGGGCATCGAGGCCAGGCCTGCCGCGACCGGGCGGGTCAACCTCCATGCCAAGGTGCCGGGCATCTTCACGGTCGATGCCGCTGCCATCGACGCCATCAATGCCATCGATCCCGCCATCACCATCGCCACGCTGGCGCAGCATGCGCCGGTGGAGAAAGGCCAGATGGTCGCGACCGTGAAGATCATCCCCTTCGCGGTCAGTTCAGCGCTGGTCGGCGCCGCGACGAAAATCTGCGCCGGTGGTGAGATCTTTGCCGTCAATGCCTACCGGCCCGTGCGTGTCGGCGTCATCCAGACGGTTCTGCCGGGCATCAAGCCAAGTGTGCTCGACAAGACGCTGCGCGTCACCGAAGCGCGGCTGGCGCGCACGGGCGGCAGGCTGACTGCGGAGCGCCGCACGCCGCATAAGATCGCACCGGTGGCGGAGGCCGCGGTCTCCCTGGCGCGCGACAACGACATGGTGGTGATCTTCGGCGCTTCGGCGATGAGCGATTTTGCCGATGTCATTCCCGCGGCGATCGAGAGGGCGGGTGGTACAGTCATCCGCGCGGGCATGCCGGTCGATCCCGGCAATCTGCTGGTGCTCGGTATGCTCGGCGGCAAGCACGTCATCGGCGCGCCCGGCTGCGCCCGCAGCCCCAAGGAGAACGGTTTCGACTGGGTGCTGGACCGTTTGATCGCCGGTATCGACGTGACCGCCAGGGATATTGCCGGCATGGGGGTCGGCGGGCTGCTGATGGAAATCCCGACACGGCCGCAGCCGCGCGAACCGCTGCCGGCGAGAAGCCAGGTCAAGGTCGGCATCGTGCTGCTGGCGGCTGGCCGCTCAAGCCGCATGGGCGGGCCGAACAAGCTGCTGGCGCTGTTCGACGGCAAGCCGCTGGTGCGCCGCACCGCTGAGCGGGCGCTTGGCTCGAAGGCGTCCGGCACTGTCGTCGTCACCGGCCACCAGCGCGATCGGGTGCGCTCGGCACTGGCGGGCCTCGACGTGGCCTTCGCCGACAATCCCGATTTTACCGAGGGCCTGTCCACTTCGCTGAAGGCCGGCATTGCCTATCTGCCGGAAGACGCCGCCGGCGTGATGATCGTGCTCGGCGACATGCCTGATATCACGTCCGATGATTTCGACGGGTTGATCGATGCGTTCCGCAAGGCCGGCGGCAACGCGGTGGTCCGCGCTTCGCATGACGGCAAGCGCGGCAACCCGGTGCTTTTGCCGCGCTCGCTGTTTCCGGCGATTGCCCATCTCGAAGGCGACACCGGCGCGCGCCATCTGGTCGAGACCGAAGGGCTCGATGTCATCGATGTCGAGATCGGCGCGGCGGCGTCAGTCGATGTCGACACACGCGAGGCACTCGAAGGCGCCGGCGGCGTGCTGCAGGATTGACAAACCCAAGCCTAAAAACGCATGCCAGAGGGATGACTTCATCTTCCATGTTGGCGCTTTTACCCCCCTCTGGCCTGCCGGCCATCTCCCCCTCAAGGAGGGAGATTGGCAGCTTTGACGGCAGCTCACGTCCTGAAACCTTGGAGATTGGTGAAAGCAGAAGGCGCATCCAATCTCCCCCCTTGAGGGGGAGATGGCCGGCAGGCCAGAGGGGGGCGTGCCGCGCTTTCCTCACGGCAATGCTTTTCTTGTTTTCTTCAGCTGCCCACGCTGCCGCTCTCGAACTAAAACCCTTCAAGGACGATCTCTTCGCCTATCCGGCCACGCTGTCGTCCGACACCAACGGCGCCTACACCGTCATCGACTACCGCGAGATGCGCGATATCAACCAGCGTGACCAGGTGCCTGAGCGCCGGGTGAACGCCCAATACACCGACACCGGCGTCCGCAAGATGCAGCAGGATCTGTTGCTGAAAACCGATGCTGGCGATGTCAGGCATGTCGCCGTCGGCAAGACCGAGGGCGCCGGCATCATCGTGCTTTATCTGCACGGGCAGGGCGGCAGCCGCAAGCAGGGTGTCGACGACTTCACCTTCGGCGGCAATTTCAACCGGCTCAAGAACCTGATGGCCGGCAATGGCGGCCTCTACCTCAGCCCGGATTTTACCGATTTCGGCGACAAGGGAGCGGCGCAGGTGACGGCGCTGATCGGTCATTATGCCGAACGGTCGCCAAGCGCGAAGATCTTCGTCGCCTGCGGATCGATGGGCGGCGCGCTGTGCTGGAAGCTTGCCGCGCGCAAGGACATGGGCGGCCGCATCAGCGGCCTGCTGCTGCTCGGCTCGCTGTGGGATGAGAGCTTCTTCGCCAGCCCTGCTTTCAAGCGCCGTGTGCCGGTCTTTTTCGGCCAGGGCAGTCACGACGTGGTCTTCCCCGTGGCAAATCAGGAAGCATTCTTTCGCTCGATCCTGGCCAAATCGAAGACTTACCCGACCCATTTCGTTCGTTTCGAGACAGGCACCCATGGCACGCCGATTCGCATGACCGACTGGCGCGGCACGCTCAACTGGATGCTATCGAAGTCGCCCTGACAGGCGCTGCCTGCAAGCCCGTGTGACGCTCAAGGCGCAGTGTTGTAGTCGACGACAGTCTGGGGGTTCTGCTCGCCGTCATAGGACGCATCGATGTCGTACTGGACCAGCGAGAAATTGCCGTTGCGGAACAGATACGTCCCCGCGTCGGACGCGTCGCCGATGCCGCGCCACTTGTTGAACGTGGTGATCATCTGGGTGGCCTCGTCATAGTCGGAATTGACTGCCCAGCCCGACGTCTGGAAACCGACGATGGTCATGCCCAGCAAATTGCCGTTGCTGTCATTGTTCTCGTAGCGGATGTCCATCTTGGGTTCGGCGAATTGCAATTGCTGCACGCCCGATACCTCGTCGGTCATGTAGTAGATCGAGCTTTCATTGTAGGCGGCGGCCGAGCAGGAAAAATGGAACAGTCGCGTCTCCTTGTCGGGATCGCCGGGCTGCGCATCCTTGTCCTTGTATTTGATCGAAAAAACGGTCGGCTCATTGGCGAGGAACTGCTTGTCGCACTGGTCGCCATAGGTTGCCAGAAAGGCCTTCTTGGCCTGTTCCAGTGCGGTGTCTTTCTTTGGCGGTGGCGGGCCATCGCCGCAGCTTGGCGGCAGCGCCTTCTCGAAATCGGGAGTGGAGGGCTTCAGTGCCCCTTTCTCGATGTGGATCGGATCGAAGGGTGGCTCCGCCTGGATCTGGGCATTCACCTGGCGCAGCGTATAGCACCCGGCAAAGACCTTTTCGCCGCCAGCCTTGTCTGTCGCGCGGATGGCGACGGGGACGTTGTAGAATATGCTGCCGGCCGCGCCTTCGTCTGAGACAGCCCCGGTCTCGACCTCGACCTTGTCGGTGCCGTCATAGCCTTTGACGAAACTGTCGAAATCCTTTGCCGGCTTCGCATCGCCGAAGTAGCCCCAGGCGCGGGCGAATTCATGCCGGCTGATGGCGCTGTACAGCGAACGGACAACCGCATCGGCGCTCGACCGATCGTCGATATAGGGCGCTTCGGGGGCATCTTCGGCTGCCAATGTCGTTTGGCCGATCGGTGCAAGGGAGAGAAAGGCAGTCGCTGCGAAAAGGGCGCGTCTCATCGGGAACCTCCGCTCGATAAGAGGATTCTACGACGGCGATTGCGGCAACGTGGTGACGCAGCGTCGGCGGTCTTGAAAAATCCTGCGCGAAGGCGCTACGTCGCGTCCGCCGGCGTTCGGCCGGGCAGGAGATTTGACGTGACGATATCGATGTATGAGGCATCCGTGCCTGTGTTTTCAGCCAGGCTGAAAGCGCTTTCCAATGTGCTTGCAACCGCCGAACAGAATGCGCTGGACCGCAAGATAGACCCGCAGGTTTTTCTGACGGCGCGGCTGGCGCCAGACATGTTCGCCTTGACCAGGCAGGTGCAGATCGCCACCGATCATGCCAAGGGCGCGCCGTCACGGCTCGCCGGCCGCGAAGTGCCGAAATACGAAGATAATGAGGCGAGTTTTGCCGATATCCAGGCTCGCATCACGAAGACGCTCGACCTGCTCGCGACATTTTCGGCTGCCGAGTTCGACGGCTCCGACGACAAGATCATCGAATTGAAGCTCGGCGGGCGCGAAAGTTCTATGCCCGGTATGCAGTATCTGCTGCATGTGGCCATGCCCAACTTCTATTTCCATCTCACCACGGCTTACGACATCCTTCGCCACAACGGCGTGCCGTTGGGCAAGGCGACGTTCCTGGGATCGCGCTAAGGAATTGAGTCTTTTGGAGGTGTCCCGGATCGATCCGGGACATCCTGAACACCGGATGCAGCTAGCGAACGGACATTTCGCGGGCGATGCGAGGGAAGTCGGCCGGCTTGATCCCGATGTCGGCGCGGTCGGCGTTGCTCATCGAATGAAGCAGTGCGAGCGCCGAGCGGTATCTCAGATGCTCCTGCGGCCGCGGCCGGGCGAACATTTCAGTGAAGAAACCCATGATTCAAGCCCCTTGGTTGGTCCTCCACGGCCGCCAATATAGCTGAATCGTGACGATTGTGCAGTGCAGCATTTGCATGCCTGCCATGTCTTGTCGATTTTTTTCGCCATTTTCTGCAACGGGATGAAACTTTTGGCTGAGGCGCATCGTAGCCTCGAATGCTGGCTACATGGCCGGTTTTTCCTCGCCACTCCTGGCGAATTCCGGACTGCATGAAAATGCAGTCCGGCTTTTGTTTCTGGGATTGCGGTCAGTCAAGCGGTAGATGAGGCGACCGCTAAATTCGTTAAGATCGGTGCCATGCATTTTTAACGAGCCGGTTCTATGCTTCTATACCCGAATGGTCGGGCGAGGGGGAGGCTGACATCGCTACTGGCGCCAAGCGGGATTTCGCTTCGTTGCTCGACGACCTCTTTATCGCCCCCGACAAGAATGGCGAGGGCGAAGGGGCCGGCGCTCGTCCATCCATCCCGTTCGACTATCTCTCGGTGGCCGATGAACTCCATTCCGGCCGCATCAAGGTTTCCGCTGCCGAATATCGCGAGGCGGGCGCGGATCTGGCGACCGAATTCGCCGCCTTGCTCGATCATGCCAAGCTGGCTCTCGCCGGCGAAGAGCCGAAGCCCGAGGAGAAATTGCCGCCGATCGATCCCGAAGCCATCGCCGTGGAACTCGGCCTCAATCAGCCCAAGCAGGTCGCCGATTTCGGCCGCATGCGCCGCAGCTTTGCCTTTGCCAACCACCCCGACCGTGTCGCCCCGCATCTACGCCAGCGCGCCATGATCCGCATGCAAGTGGCCAACATGCTGATCGACGAGGCCAAGCGCCGTGCGCTGGCCGGTGCTCGCCGCTAACGTCACTGGTTCACGCAAAAGTCGATCTGCCGAGGCTTGGAGAGCGCCTCTGCTTTCCCTATAGATGCGGCTTCCTCCCGCGCAGTCGCGCCAGCCTTCTCCGGAGCCGAATTCCATGCACAAACGCCGTCTCGGTCGGACCGATCTTCTTGTTACCCAGATCTGCCTGGGCTCCATGACCTGGGGCCAGCAGAACACCGAGGCCGAAGGCCACGCCCAGATGGACCTGGCCTTTTCGCGCGGCGTCAATTTCATCGACACGGCTGAGCTCTACCCGATCCCGCCCAAGGCGGAGACGCAAGGGCGGACCGAAAAGATCATCGGCAGCTGGATGAAAGCCAAGGGCAACCGTGACAAGGTAATCTTGGCCTCGAAGGTCGTCGGCCGCACGGCCAACAGCTGGTTTCGCGGCGACAGGCCGTCGCAACTGGTGCGCGCCGATATCTTTGACGCCATCGACAAGTCGCTGGCCAAGCTCGGCACCGACTATATCGACCTCTATCAGATCCACTGGCCGGAGCGGGATATCCCCTGGGGCGCCAACCCGACGCGCGTCGGCGCCGTGTCGCCGCGCGCCGATTCCATCGGCGCACCGGCCGACGAAACGCCGGTCGCCGAGACGCTTGCCGTGTTCGACGAACTGGTGAAGGCAGGAAAGATCCGGCATTTCGGCCTGTCGAACGAGAGTTCCTGGGGCGTGATGCGGTTCCTTGCCGAAGCCGACAAGGACATCGGCCCGCGCGTCGCGTCGATCCAGAACGCCTACAATCTCGTCAACCGCACCTTCGAGGTGAACCTCGCCGAGGTCTGCGAGCGCGAGCAGGTGTCGTTGCTGCCCTATTCGCCGCTGGCGCAGGGATACCTGACTGGCAAATACGACCATGGCGCGCGGCCTCAGGGCTCGCGCTCGCAGTTGTTCAATCGCGGCCAGCGCTACGAGACGCCAGGTGCCGCCGAAGTACAACTTGAATACAACGAACTGGCGCGCTCCTTTGGCCTGGAGCCGGCACTGTTTGCCAATGCCTATGTCTCGAGCCGGCCGTTCGTAACCTCCAACATCGTCGGCGCAACGACGCTTTCGCAGCTCGACATGGCGCTGTCTTCCGTCGACGTCACCTGGACCGAAGAAATGCAGAAGGCGGTGGACGCTATCCACCAGCGGGTCGGTAATCCCTGTCCTTGAACGGGGATTGGCCGCTGGCCGAATCCAATGATTACAATGGGAGAAGGGCAACAATGAATTTTCCGATCGAGCTGGTCCGCGAAAGATTTCCCGCTCTCTCCCTGACCGACAAGGGCCGTCGCCGCATCTATCTCGACAATCCGGCCGGCACGCAGGTGCCGCAAGTCGTCGCAGACGCCGTGTCGCGCTGTCTTTTGACCACCAACGCCAACCTTGGCGGCTATTTCGAAACGACGATTGCCGCGCAGGCCGTCGTCGATGAGGCGCATCGGGCAATGGCCGATTTCCTTGGTGCGGCGAGCCCGGAAGAAATCATCATCGGCGCCAACATGACGACGCTGACCTATCACATGTCGCGCACGCTCGGCCGCACGATGAAGCCCGGCGACGAGATCATCCTCACCCGCATGGACCATGAGGGCAATGTGTCGCCCTGGCTGCAGCTGGCCGAGGATCTCGGCCTCGTCGTGCGCTGGCTGCCGTTCGACGAAAAGAGCTGGCAGGTCGAAGAGGCGACGCTCGCCGGGTTGCTATCCGACAGGACCCGGCTGGTCGCGTTGAACTATGCCAGCAACCTGACTGGTTCCATCAACCGGGTGAAGGCGCTGAGCGCCATCGCCAGGAACGCCGGCGCGCTTGTCTATGTCGATGCCGTGCAGTTCGCCCCGCACGGCCTGATCGACGTTCAGGAGCTTGGCTGCGATTTCCTGATCTGTTCGGCCTACAAATTCTTCGGCCCGCATATGGGCATTTTGTGGGGCCGGCATGATGTCATCGATGATCTGAAACCCTACAAGTGCCGCTGTTCATCCAACGGCCTGCCGGAGCGGTTCGAGCTGGGCACGCCGCAGATCGAACTGATGGCCGGCCTCACGGCCGCGGTCGATTACTTCGCCGACCTTGGCGCGGCAGCGGGCGAGGGTGGATCGCGAAGGCAGAAGATCGCCAAGGCGTTCGCGGTGTCGATCGCCTATGAAAACCCGCTGGCGCAACAGCTGATCGACGGTCTGTCCGATATCGAGGGTCTGACCATCCACGGCATCATCGATCCGAAGCGGCTTGGCGATCGCGTGCCGACGGTTTCCTTCACGGTCGACGGCATCGTGCCCGAAACCATCGTGCGGCAGATGAACGCCGAAAACATCTTCCTGTGGTCGGGGCACAACTATGCCTGGGAGATCGTCCATCAACTCGGCATCCCGGCCGAGTATGGCGTCGTGCGCATCGGCATCGCTCACTACAACACATCTGCCGAAATCGACGAGACGCTGGAGAGCGTGCACCGGGTCATCGCCATGCTCAGGCAGCAGCGCTCCTGACACTGGCTTGAGTACTCACCGCATCTTGCCGCCGAAGCCGGTGAGGAACGCGGTGAGATTGTCGCCGAGTTCGTCGCAGAGGTAGCCGCCCTCCTGGACGATGACCGTCGGCAGGTCGAGCTTTGCGATAGCCTCGCCGATGCGCGAGAAACCCGGCGTCGTCACCGAAAGTCCGCCGAACGGATCGCCCCCGAACGCGTCGAGCCCGAGCGCCACGACCAGCGCGTCGGGCGAAAAGACACGGATGCGCTGGAACGCTACCTCGAGCGCTTCCAGAAACGCCGAGTCGGCGGATTTGCGTGGCAGCGGCAGGTTGAAATTGTAGCCGAGGCCAGGCCCTTCGCCGCGCTCGTCGGCATGACCCCAGAAGAACGGATAGAAGCGCACGGGATCGGCATGCAGCGAGACGGTCAGCACATCCGGCCGTGCGTAGAAGATGCCTTGTGTGCCGTTGCCGTGATGCAGGTCGACATCGAGGATCGCCACCCGTGCGGCCTGTTTACGCAGAGCCTGTGCGGCGACGGCCGAATTGTTGATGAAACAGAAGCCGCCGGCGACATCGGCAAAGGCGTGGTGACCGGGCGGGCGGCACAGCGCGTAGGCGGCCGGTACGCCTGACATCACCGTCTCGGCCGCATCGACCGCGCTCCAGGCGCTCCACAGCGCGCTTTGCCAAGTCTCGCCCGAGATCGGGCAAGCAGTATCGGCCATGTGGTAGCCGGCCTGGCCGACTGCCGAGGCAGGGTAGGAGCCGTTGCGCGCGATCGGATGGACGTTGGGGATCACTTCGGCCGAAGCGCCCTCGATGCGCTGCCAGCGCGCGTAGATATGCTCGAGGAAATCCAGATATTCGGGCGTGTGCACCGCCGCGACCGGACCGAGCCCGTGATCCCGAGGTCGTTCGATAGTGCAACCCGCAGATAATGCACCGGCTAACAATCTTTCGACGCGCTCCGGCTTTTCCGGATTGGGCTGCGCCGCACCGCTTGACAGAAAGGCCTTGGGGTCGTGACGCTTCTGTTCCTCGGCATAGAAGGCTTTCATTCCGGGTCCTCGTTCTGCGGCGCATCGGCGAAGGCAAAGAACGCCTCGCCAATGATTTTCTGGGTCTGCTCATAGCTCGACCAGGCAATGCCCAGCCTTTCGTAGAAGGTCTTGGCGCCTTCATTGTCGGTGTCGACCGACAGTCGGAGATAGACGCCGCCTTCTTTCCGGCACTGCGCCGCAACATGCCGCAGCAGCCGCTCGCCGATCTTGCGGCCGCGAAAACGATCCTCGACATAGAGGTCCTGCACATAGACGCCAGGCCGCCCCATCCAGGTTGAAAAGATCGGAAAATGCAGGCAAAGCCCGGCAAATTCGCCGCCGACTTCGGCGATCAGGGTGGAGAAGGATGGCTTTTCACCAAAGCCGTAAGTTCTGAGATCGTCCGGCGTCGAGATGATCTCCTCCGGCGCGCCGATATGGGTGCCGAGTTTCAGGATCGCCGCGTGGATCGTTTCGACGTCGTCGATCCGGCCGGGGCGGAGGACAATTTCGGGCGGTTTGTTCACGGCAGGCAGGGCGCCCAGGCACCCCCCTCTGTCCTGCCGGACATTTCCCCCGCAAGGGGGGAGATTGGCAGTTTTGATATTGCCGCCCATCCTGCAACGTTGGAAGTTAGCGAAAGCCGAAATGACATCCGATCTCCCCCCTTGCGGGGGAGATGTCCGGCAGGACAGAGGGGGGTGCGAAGGAACGCAATCATTTCAGATTGTCTCCCTTTCAAACGCCAGCATCTCAAAACGCCACCCGGTCGCCGCCCTTGAGCGCCAGCATGTCGCGCGCTTCGGTGGGGGTTGCAACCTCCAGCGACAGCCCATCGAGAATGCTACGGATGCGGCGCACCTGATCGGCGTTGGATTTCGCCAGCTGGCGGCCGTCATAGAGACTGTCTTCCAGCCCGACACGGACATTGCCGCCCATTGCCGCGGCGATCGAAATCAGCGGCATCTGCTGGCGGCCGGCGGCCAGCACCGAGAACTGGTAGCTGTCGCCGAACAATTTGTCGGCGATCCGCTTCATGTGGACGAGATTGTCCGGGTCGGCGCCAATGCCGCCCAGAATGCCCAGCACGAACTGGATGAACAGCGGTCCCGACACCAGTCCCCGGTCGCGGAAATGCGCCAGCGAATAGAGATGGCCGACATCGTAGCATTCGAACTCGAAGCGCGTGCCGCAGCCCTTGCCCAGCCTCTCCAGCACGCCCTCCATGTCGGCGAAGGTGTTCTTGAAGATGGTGTCGCGGGTCGCTTCCAGCAGCTTAGGCTCCCACTCGTGCTGCCAATCCCTCGGCCTGTCGAGCATCGGGAACAGCGCGAAATTCATCGAACCCATGTTGAGCGAGCACATTTCGGGTTCGGCTCTGAGCGGTGCCGCCAGCCGCTGGTCCAGGGTCATCAGCGACGAGCCGCCGGTGGTGATGTTGATCACTGCATCGGTCGCCTGTTTGATGCGCGGCAGGAACTGCATGTAGACGTCCGGATCAGCGGTCGGGCGGCCGTCACTCGGATCGCGGGCGTGCAGATGCAGAATCGAGGCACCGGCTTCGGCCGCCGCGATCGCCTCCGCTGCGATCTGGTCCGGCGTCACCGGCAGATAGGGCGACATCGACGGCGTGTGCACCGAGCCGGTGACAGCGCAGGTGATGATGACTTTTCTAGGCGCCATCTTTGTCGCCTCAGCCTTCGACCGGTAGGTCGAGTTCGGAGGCCAGAACGTCCAGCGAGTCGCCGATGATGGAGACGATCTCGCCGACCTGCTCCCTGGTGACGATCATCGGCGGCGCGACCATGAAATTGTCGCCGTCGACGCCGCCCTTGACCCTGCGGCCATAGATGATCAGCCCGCGCTCATAGGCGAGGTCGAGCAGCCGTTGCGTGGCTTTCTTGGTCTGGTCGATCGGTCGGAGCGTCTCGGGATCGGCAACCATCTGGGCGCCGGTGAGCAGGCCCTTGCCACGCACGTCGGCGATGAACGGAAACCGCTTCGCCAGCCCCTTCAGCCCATCCATCAGCACGTCGCCCATGGCGGCCGCATTGGCGATCAGATCGAGCCGGTCCATCTCACCGAGCACGGCAAGCCCCGCGGCGCAGGCCAGCGGATTGCCGGCATAGGTGTGGCCGTGCTGGAAGCCGCCGGAGTCAAGCAGCGGCTGCACCAGCCGCATCGGGGCGGCGAGCGCGCCAAGCGGCGCATAGCCCGAACCCAGCCCCTTCGACAGCGCGACGATGTCGGGCTTGCAGTTCCAATGGTCGCCGCCGAGGAATTTGCCGGTGCGGCCGGCGCCGCTCATCACCTCGTCGTGGATGAGCAGGATGCCGTAGCGGTCGCAGATCTCGCGGATGCGCGGATAATAGCTGTCCGGCGCGACCAGTGCCGCGGTCGCCGCACCGCCGATCGGCTCCATGATGAAAGCGACCACGCTGTCTGGATCTTCCGCAAGAATCCTCTCCTCCAGCATGTCGGCATAGCGGATGCCGCGCTGTTCCATCGAAAGATTGTCGCGGTCGCGCCAGGCGTTCGGCGCCGGCACGGTCGGCATCACCCGCATCATCGGCTCGAAAGTTTCGGCCAGCGCATCGTCGCCGGTAATCGACAGCGAACCCAGCGTGCCGCCATGATAGGAGGGGAAGCGCGTGATCACCTTCCAGCGGCTGGCCTGGCCGGTGGCGACAGCCCATTGCCGCGCCAGCTTGATGCAGGATTCCGTCGCCTCCGAGCCGCCCGAGACGAAGAAGATACGGTCCATGCCTTCCGGCAGCTTGCCGGCGAGTTCCCGCGCCAGCTCCTCCGCCGGCTCGTTCTCGAAATGCAGCCGATAGGCGAAGGTGGCGCGGTCCATCTGCCGCTTCATGGCATCCAGCACATTGCGGTTGGAATGGCCGATATTGGCGACCATCGGCCCGCTCGAGCCGTCGATGAAGCGGCGACCATCCTGTGTCCACATGTAGATGCCTTCGGCGCGGTCGATCAGCGGCCGGCGCAGGCTGGACAGATAGAACAGATGCGATTGGCGCCGGGCGTCGGTGTCTTGCGTGGCGGTCTGGACTTTCGACATGTCAGGGCTTTCCGAGGTAACGATCGAGGACATTTTTTGTGACGCGTTCGACCATCGGGTCCTGTCTTAGCAGGCCTGCGACCCATTCGCAGCTTCCGGCGTGGAACACCTCGCCCTTGCCACGCGGGAAGTTGACGATCATGCCATTGCCGCGTTTGACCTTTTCCAGATTGGCGTCGCTCCTGTCGCCAAATAGCGTTTCTGCGGTGAAGCGGCCGTCCTCGTCGGTGAGGAACTGGTCCTCGATCGGGATGTCGGCGCTTTCCTCGACCTGGCTCGCCATGCCGACGGCGAGAACCTGCAAGCCGTCTGGTGCACCGCTGGTGGCGGTCGGGTAGGGCAGGCCGCCGCGTATCTCGAAGTCGAGCCCATCGACTTCATAGCCATAGACATGGCTGTCGGAGCCCAGCAGGTCACCATAATAGATGCCGGTGCCGGCAAAGGCCCAGTGCTCCGGCCGGTAGACCGGAAAGCCACGCACGCCGCGCGGCGCGCAACCGCCCCAACCGGTATAAACCCCGCGCGTGGCGTTGAGCCCGAAGGTCGCCGAACCCGGCCGGCCGATTTCCGGCGCTTCCCAGGAGTTGGTGGCGCGGGTGATGTCGCCGCCTGGGAGATAGGCGGGGTCTTCGGCACGCGCGCGATATTTGTAGCAGACCTGCCGGCGGGCCTCGTCTTCCAGCCGCGTCTGCCACATGAAATTGCCGGCAAAGCGCGCCGCATGACCGCCGCGCTCGACATAAGCGTCGACGGCATCGCGCATTTCCCAGGTCCAGTATTCATCATGGCCGACGAAGACGGCACAGTCGTAGCCGTCGAGAATTTCGGGCGAAAAATGCAGATCGTGCTGGCTGATGAGATCGACGCCATAGCCGGCCTGTTCGGCGAAGCGGAAGAAATGGCTGTCATAGCTGGCCCAGCCCGAAGAGGCGTATTTCTTCGAATGGCCTGTGGCGAGCGCCCATTCCATATGCGGATAGCGGGGGATCGTCTTGGGTGGCACGGCGACTTCCAGCGGCACGCGCGGCGCGTCTTTCGGCAGCACGACGAAGCCGCGGCACCAGGGGCGTTGCGTCGACACGATGGGCGAATACTGGTTGCGATCCGGCCCGGTGATGCCCTGGTAGTGGTTGGAGCCGCCCCAGGTGTTGTAGGCCAGCCATGTGCCTGTCGCAGCCACCTGCAGCACACGGCCGGGTTTACGGCCCGGCTGTGGGCTGACGATAAAAACATGGTGGCATTGGATCGGCTTGCCGTCGCGCCCGTCGGCGGTCAGCGTGACCCGATAGGCGCCGGACGGCCAGTCCGCCCCGACGCGAAATTCGAAGGATACGTCCCAGCCGCAGCCTTCAACCGAACACTGGTCAGGTGTGTCCTGCCGGCGTGCCGCGATGCCCGATTTTTCGAACGCTTTGGTCTCGCTGCCGCCATCCCGGGTGATTGTCATGCCGAAGTTCGGAGCTGTCGAACTGACATGCAACGCCACCGTTTCGCCGGCGCGATAGGAAAAGCGGTCGCTGTAGCACCAGATCTCGCCGCGCTCGCCGTCCATGCCAGGCCATTCATAATAATGGCCGCGCACCGCGTGCCGGCGCTGCTCCGGCGTCAGTCCGAAATCAGGGAATTCCGTGTTTGGTCTGGTCATGGTCATACTCAGGCGGAGAGGTATTTCTTGAGGAAGCTGCGCGTGCGTTCCTTCCGCGGCGCGCGGAACATGTCGCCCGGCGCGCCTTCCTCGACGATCACGCCGCCATCCATGAACAGCACCCTGTCGGCCACTTCGCCGGCAAAGCGCATCTCATGCGTTACGATGAGCATGGTCATGTGTTCGGCGGCAAGCTGTTTCATCACCGCGTTGACCTCATCGACCAGTTCCGGGTCGAGCGCCGAAGTTGCCTCGTCGAACAGCATCACCTTGGGCTGCATCGCCAGCGCACGGGCGATCGCCACACGCTGCTTCTGGCCGCCCGAAAGCCGCGAGGGATAGGCATCGATCTTGTCGGCAAGCCCGACCTTGGACAATAGGCTATGCGCAAGCGCATGCGCGTCGCTTTTGGTCATGCCTTTGAGAATGATCGGTCCCATGGAAATGTTCTCGATCACGGTCAGATGCGGGAACAGATTGAAGTGCTGAAACACCATGCCCATCTGCTGGCGCACCTTGTTGATGTGCCGCTCGAAAGCCTGGCCATGCAGGGGCTGGTTGACCTGCACACCGTCGAGCCAGACTTCGCCGCTGTTCAGGGATTCCAGATGGTTGATGGAGCGCAGCAGCGTGCTCTTGCCGGAGCCGCTCGGCCCGATGATCGCCACGATCTGCCCGCGGTCGACCGACAGGTCGATACCTCTCAGGACCTCGACCGCGCCAAACGATTTGCGCGCGCCGCGAACCTCGACCATTGGCCGCTGCGTGCTCATCGGGAAACCTCCACATGTCTTTCAAACCGACGCAAAGCCGCCTCGAGCACAAGGTTGAGAATATAGTAAAGCGCCGCTGCGATGATGTAGAACTCGAACGGGCGGAACGTTTCGCTGATCGCCAGTTGGGCCGAATGGACCAGCTCGGCGATGCCGATGACCGAGACGATTGAGGATTCCTTCAGCAACGCGATCAGATTGCCGCCGATCGGCGGCGCGGTGTTGCGGATGGCTTGCGGTATCACGACATGGCGCAGCGTCTGCCACTTGCCGAAGCCGATGCTGCGCGCACCCTCCGTCTGGCCGACATCGACGGCCACGATGCCGGCGCGGATGATGTCGGCATTGTAGACGGCAAAATGCAGGCCAAGCCCGACAATCCCGGCGGCCAGGGCAGGAATGTCGATGCCGATCTGCACCAGGCCAAAATAGATCAGGAACAGCTGCAGCAGCAGCGGCGTACCCATGAATACCCACATGAGCGCGCGCACGGGATAGGCGACGATCTTCGGAGCGTAGAGCACGATGACCGCGAACAGGATGCCGCCGATGAAGCTGAGCGCGCCCGCCGAAACGGTCAGCACTGCGGTCCACCAGGCGCCAATCAGCAGAAGATCCCAGTAGGGCGCGACGACGGTGAAATCCAAGCCTTGCATCGTGCTCTCCGGTCAGACGATGGCAAAGCGTTTGTCGAGCAGGTCGACGACCCGTGCGACCGCGTAGACCATGATCATGTAGAGCAGGGCTGCAACGCCAAAAATCTCGAACGGCTTGTAGGTGGAGCCGATGAAGCGCTGGGCGGTGTAGGTCAGTTCGACGACCGATATGGTCGACACAAGTGCTGATCCCTTCAGCAAAGCAACCGTATTGACCCCGAGCGGCCGGATCATCAGCCGCGCCGCTTGCGGCAGCACGACCTTGCGCAAGGTCTGGAAACGGCTGAAGCCTATTGTGCGGGCGGCCTCCGTCTGGCCCCGGTCGACGGCAACCAGCGCGCCACGGATCGATTCCGCCATATAGGCGCCGATGTTGAGGCCGAGGCCGATGACGCCGGCGGCGAACGGCTCCAGATTGATGCCGATCTGCGGGCCGCCGAAATAGAGCACGAAGAGCTGGATCAGGCACGGCGTACCACGAAACAGGCTGACATAGAGCGTGCCGATGGTCCGCAGGATTGCCGATTTTGACATCTTGGCGGCCGCGGCCAGTGCCGCAGCCGCAAGGCCCAGGATCAGGGCCAGCACTGTGATCTCGATCGTCACCAAAGCGGCTTCCACGAAGAACGGGAAGACACGCTGCATCAAGGAGAAATCCATGAGATGGTCCAGCAGGAGTGACACCAGGCTTCAGACGGTTTTGGCCGCCTGAGCTAGGAGGATCAGCGAATGTCGCTGCCGACCCACTTCGTCGAGATTTTTTCGTAGCTGCCGTCCGCCAGCATGTCGTCCAGCGCCTTCTGCATGGCGGCCTTGAGCTCCGGATTGTCCTTGCGGATGGCGATACCGATGGCGACGGCGCCGCCTTCGATATCGGGCGTGTTGAGCTTGCGGACCTTCTCGCCCGTCTCCTTGACGGCAACCATGACCGGAATATTGTCGACGACGATCGCATCGACGCGGCCAGCCCTCAGTTCCAGCAGCAGTTCCGGCAGCCCCTTGTAGGTGCGGATATCCCAGCCGCCCTTTTCGCGCGCCCATTTCTCATGCGTTTCGCCCAGCGTCACGCCAAGGGTCTTGCCCTTGAGGTCGTCGAGGCTTTGCACCTTGGACTCCTCGTTGACGAAAACGGCGCGGCCGGCGTGGTAGTACGGTCCAACGAAATCGACCACCTTCTCACGCTCGGGCGTGATCGTCATCGAGCCGACGACGGTGTCGTATTTGTTGGCGAGCAGGCCGGCGATGATGCCGTCCCAGGCCGTGGTGATGATAGTGCCCTTGACGCCGATGCGCTCGGCGATGGCCTTGCCGATATCGGCGTCGAAGCCGACGACTTCATTCTGGTCGTTGACGAAGTTGAAGGGCGGATACTGCCCGCTCATGGAAATCTTCAGCTCGCCCGCCGCCTTGATCTTCTCGAGATCGTCGGCCCTGGCCGAAACGGTCGTGAGCGTCGACGCAAGCAGCAGGGCCGCAACGGCGATGCCGGAAAATACTCTGTTCATTTGAGTTCCTGTCCTCTGGATTGAGCGCACGGTCTTGTTCTTGGGAGGCGTGCAGACGCTTTCCTGTGTTCAATGATTGCCTTTGCGGTATCATTGCGCAAATAGATAATGGAAATAGGGAGCATAGATATCAGGAATGGCTTTGCCGCGCCCCGAACGGCTGGTCTGGGATCTGGACTGGAACCTTCTGCGGACATTCGTCGTCATCGCGGAAGTGAAGAGCATCACGCGCGCCGCCGAGCGGCTGAATCTCAAGCAGCCAAGCGTTAGCAACGCGCTGCGGCGGCTGGAAGACCGGGTCGGCCGGCGGCTGGTCGAGCGCGATGCAACCCGCTTCGAGCTGACCGAGGTCGGACGGCTTCTCTACGAGCAGAGCGTCGAGGTGTTCGGCACCATATCGCAGCTGCCGCTGCTGATGCGCGGCATCAGCGACGATGTCACCGGCCATGTGATGATCGCGACGGCCAGCCACGTCGTCTCGCCACTGTTCGATCAGGCGCTGGCGGAATTCCATCGCAACTACCCGCGCGCCAGCATCACCATTTCGGTCGCCGCAAGCACCGAAGTCGCCAAGCAGGTCAGGGAGCGCCGCGCCTCCTTCGGCATCTGCCTTGTCAGTCAGCGCGATCCGGCGTTGGAATACGCAATGGTCTATCGCGAATTCTTCGGCTTCTTCTGTGGGCCGCAACACAGGCTCTATGGGCAAACCGGATTGACGCTGGCCGATCTCAGGGATGAACCCTCCGTGTCGTTCCAGACTGACCATATTTCGGACGCGTTGCGGCCGGTCGCGCTGCTACGCAGCGAAGCCAGGCTGAACGCCGATGTCGTCGGCGTGTCCTCCAGCCTGGAAGAAGTGCGGCGCATGATCGTTGCCGGCCTCGGTATCGGCCCGCTGCCGCTGCACGTCGCGCGGCGCGATGTGGCGGACGGCACGCTTTGGCGGCTGCCGCCCTACGATGCGCCGCCGGCGATCGACATCTTCCTGCTGGTCAATCCCGACAAGGTGATGAACCGCGCCGAGAAGGCGCTGCTGTCAGGGCTGCAGACGCTGATTGCCGAGACGCCGGTCGAGGACCGCATCTACAAAGGCTGACTGGTCTTCGCTTCAATCAGGAAGGCCGCCGCGCGGGTGCGCATAGGCTCGTCCAGAGTGACCGAGGTGCGCGCTGCAAGGTCGAAGCGCACGCTGGTCGTCCGGCTCGACGCGTGGACGATGCCGTCGAGCGAGCCCGACATCACTTGTTCGAAGGTGATGGAGGTGCGGCCGATCTTCACGACATCCGAGCGGATGGTGACGAGCGCGCCGGCTTTCGTTTCATGCCGATAGTCGATTTCGGTGCGCACGTCGGCCCATCCGATTTGGGACGCCTGGTTGTCGTCCTGTCCGGCGATGTGGCCGAGAAGCTGAAAACTGGCATCGTCGAACATGGCTGCGTAGTGACGCACATTCATGTGCCCCATCACATCGCACATCCAGGGATGGGCGACGCCGACAAAGGTGACGAGAGGTTTGCTCATGGGGATTTTTGCCTCCGTGGCCGTTGACGATCGCGCAGACGCAATATCGAAACGCAAGCCGACAGGCAAACGGTCTGCTGTTGGCATCTTCGAACCGACAATGCCCTTCGCGCTTCGTATTCGTTAGCCGCACCCTTGGCCGCCTCCATCAAACGGACTATCTCAGGGCAGGCGGCGTTTCCGCCACGGGGGTCGGAATGCTCAGAGTGCAAAAGGTCAAAGTCGACGAGATCTACGTGCCGACAGCGCGCAAGAAGACGCTGCATCCCGAGACCGTCCGCCATCTGGCCGAGGACATTCTGGAAAACGGCATGAAGACGCCGATCCAGGTCCGCCATGACGGCAAACGCCACATCCTCGTCGAAGGCCTGCACCGGCTGGAAGCGGCAAAGTGGCTCGGCGAGACCGAAATCGAGGCTTATCTGGTGCAAGCCAAGCGCCACTGACACTTCCTTCGTTCCCCACGGACCGACGCGGAGCAGGGACGTCATCGCAAAATTTTCGCGGACGATGTCGGTTTGCGGTTCATCGGCTCGTCCTTGGGACGGAAGCAGATCAAACGCAGGACGCCATCATGACCATCAAGCTCGACATCGCCCCCACCAACGACCGTGAACTGGTTCTTGCCCGCATCATCGATGCGCCGCGTGAGAACGTCTATCGCTGCTGGACCGATCCGAAACTGATCACGCGCTGGTTCTCGCCAAAGCCGTGGACGACGCCGCGCGCCGAGATGGATGTGCGCACCGGCGGCTCGAGCCTTGTCGTTATGGCTAGCCCGGACGGCAACGAATTCCCCAACCCGGGAGTCTTCCTCGAAGTCGTTCCCGGCAGGAAGATCGTCTTCACCGATGCCTACACAGAGGCTTGGCAGCCTTCGGAGAAGCCGTTCATGACCGTCGTGCTGACCTTCGAGGACGAGGGCAACGGCAAGACGCGCTACATCGCTCGGGTCAGGCACTGGAGCGTCGCCGACCGCGAAGAGCATGAGAAGATGGGTTTCCACGAGGGTTGGGGACAGTGCGCCGACCAGCTCGAAGAACTCGCCAAAACGCTTTGATCCGCATGACGCTCTGATACCGGCAGGACGAGAGGAGATCGATATGTCCAAAACCCTGTTTTTCGCCATTTTTGCTTCGGTTGCAGCACTGCTTGCCTGCCCGGGCACCACCAATGCAGAGGAGACAAAACCTGCCATGACGACTGAAACGAACGCACTGCCGAAGCCGGCAAAGTCCGGCCTGCTGCCGATCAACGGCCTGAATTATTATTATGCAATCTATGGCAAGGGCGAGCCGCTGCTTCTGCTGCATGGCGGCCTCGGCACCACGGATATGTTCGCGCCGATCCTGCCGAAACTTGCCGAAAACCGCACCGTCATCGGCGTCGACCTGCAGGGTCACGGTCGCACCGCGCTGGGTGACCGACCATTCACCGTGGAAGCGATGGGCGACGACATGGCCGCCATCGTCAAGGCGCTCGGTTACGACCAGGTCGATGTCATGGGCTATTCGCTGGGCGGCGGCGTCGCCTTCCGCATGGCCGTCCAGCATCCCGAAGCGGTGCGCCGCCTCGTCCTGGTATCGACCGGCTACGCCACGGACGGCTTCTATGACGAGATGCGTCCCCAGCAGGCACAGGTGAGCGCGGCTGCGGCTGAGTTCATGAAGGACACGCCGATGTACAAATCCTACGTCGCGGTGGCGCCGCATCCGGAGGAGTTCCCGAAGCTCCTCGATGCGCTGGGCGGCTTCATGCGTCAGAACCGCGATTACTCGGCCGACGTCGCCAAGCTGAAGATGCCTGTCATGCTGGTCTATGGCGACAGCGATATGTACAAGCCCGAACACGAGATCAAGTTCTATCAGATGCTCGGCGGCGGGCTGAAGGACGCCGGCTGGATGCGCGAGAACCTGTCGCAGAACCGCCTGGCGATCCTGCCCAACCGCACCCACTACGACACTTTCTTCGCCCCCGAACTGACGGCCGCCGCGCTGCCGTTCCTCAACGGCCAGACCAAGGTCAAAACCTGGGACGAGGTCGTCGGCGAAACGGAGTGAACGCCAAGGCCGCCGGTTGTTGGCGGGCAGCCGGCGGATCGTTATGCGGCCGCCACGACGGCTTTCGGCGTCATGACTTCAGCCCCACTCGCATCAGCATAAGCGATGACGTTGCATCAAAGCTTTTCAATTGACCCAATCGGCCCCGCCGATACCTTGCGCGCCTATTCTCCCCCACCAGTGGATCGATCCGGACAATGGCAAGATATGACGGAGGATGCCTGTGCAAGGCGGTGCGCTACCGCGCGGACGCGGCCCCCATCAACGAACGCGTCTGCCACTGCCGGGTTTGCCAGAAGGCGATCGGCGCCGCCTTCAACGCACGCGTCCTGTTTCGCATCGACGACGTGACGATCGACGGGCCGCTGGCGACCATAAACTCTTCGCCGGATCTCAAGCGCGGCTTTTGCCCGAACTGCGGCACGACGATGTTCTCCCGGCGTGATTCCGCTGATATCATCGGCATCACCACCGGTTCGCTCGACGATCCCACGGTTTTCAAGCCGCAAATGCATATTTTCACCGCCTCGAAGCAGCCCTGGGTGGTGCTCGATGACAGCCTGCCGAAATACGAAGGCGCCCCTCCGCCAGGCTAATTTTCCCCTTTCCCCTTGTTGTGGAAGAAGGTGGATCGACGCGCTACGCCAGCGAGAAGGAAGAACGCAACCCTGACCAAAAATTTAATCCAAATCGACACGAGATAGCCGGCAAAGCGTCATTGGCGAGCCATCTTTGTCGTCCTATTTAAGGGTCGCGGGTACGGCATTCGAGGAGACGACGGATGAACGACAGCATCAGCACCCTGGACGAGCTTTTGAGCGATCCGATGGTCCTGCTTGTGATGGAGCGCGATCGTGTGCGCCCCGAACAGGTGCGCATGCTGCTCGAACGGGCTCGCCGGCCTTCGACCGATGAGCCCGAAGTGCCGCCGGCGCATGTGATCGCCAGGACATGCCAGAAACTCTGGCTCTGCCCGTAGTCGCTTTGCGATTTTCCCTGTGTATCTCAAGCCGGCTCCAAGGTGGGCCGGTTTTCGAACGGCGTGCACTTCGGCACGCCAGCTTACAAATCCGTAAATTGATTATCCGGCCCATGACGGTAAGGCTTGCCCGGGATTGGCCGATGGTCGGCCCACGCAACTCCGATCTCTCATGCACGGAATTCGATTTTGGCCGATATCTGCACACAGGGCCTGGACACGGGCTTCGTCGGCCTGGGGTTCGCCAAGGTGGCGTTCCTCGGCGTGGTGCAAGGCATCACCGAACTGCTGCCGATTTCCTCGACTGCACATATGCGCATCGTCCCGGCCGTGCTCGGCTGGCAGGATCCTGGCTCGGCCTTCTCCGCCGCCATGCAGCTCGCGGCCCTTGCCGCGGTGGTCAGCTATTTCTGGAGTGATGTCAGGAATATCCTGTTTGGTTCGTTCGACGCTCTGGCGCGACGCGATTTCGCCGACCGGCATTTCAAGCTGGCGCTCTGGATCGTGCTGGCGACGATCCCGATCGTCATCGCCGGCGTGGCGCTGTCGGGCGTGCTCAACGCCTGCAATTCGCCGCTACGCAGCCTGACGGTGATCGGCTGGGCCTGCATCGCAATGGCGATCCTGCTGGCGCTGGCCGAGATCTTTGCCCGTCACCGGCGCAGCATGGGCGGTGCGTCGCTGACCGATGCGCTGCTCGTCGGTGTCGCCCAGATCGGCGCGCTTGTCCCCGGCGTGTCGCGCTCGGGCTCGACCCTGACGGCGGCATTGGGGCTCGGCTTCAAGCGGGCCGAGGCGGCGCGCTTCTCGTTCCTGCTCGGGTTGCCGGCGATTGCACTCGCCGGCCTTAAGGAACTCTGGGAACTGCACAAGGTCCATCTCGACGCCCATGGCTGGTCGGTCCTTGCCGTCGGGCTGGTCGTCGCCTCGATTTCCGCCTTCTTCGCCATATGGGGGCTGATGCACGTGCTGGAGCGTTTCTCGGCCTGGCCGTTCGTCATCTATCGCGGCCTGCTCGGTGTCGTCCTGCTGCTGGGCGTGGCGATGGGATGGCTCGTCTAAGGCAGTTCCACAGTATCGCTTGAAACGGGCTATATCCGTACCGAACCTCGAACTTCGATTCCGGTACGCACATGGATTTTTTGACCCTCCTGCAATCGGTGCCGTTGCTGCTGGCGTTGGCCAAGGGCGCACTGCCGTCGGTGGCGGCATTTGGCATGGGATTTGGCCAGTGGGTCGCCTCACTGCCGCCATGCCGGGACTTCACCTTCGAGGCGACCAGCTATCTCGTTTGCGAGGTCGATCCGAAACGATATCAGCTCGAGCTGTTCTGGAAGGATGCGGCGGGCAAGCCGTTTCAGTCGCTGCACAATCTGCATGCCGCGCAACAGGCAGCAGGTCGCACCATGCTGTTCGGCATCAATGCCGGCATGTATCACCCGAACCTCGCGCCGGTCGGCCTCTATGTCGAGCGTGGCCAGGAGATGGCTTCGGTGAAAACGGGATCGGGAAGCGGCAATTTTTCCCTGCAGCCGAACGGCATTTTCTACATGCGCGACGGCAAGGCCGCGGTCCGTGCCACCAGGGATTTCGTGAAAAGGCGCCCGACCGTCGACTATGCGACGCAATCGGGGCCGATGCTGGTGATCGACGGCAAGCTGCATCCGAAATTCCAGGCCGACGGGACTTCGCGGAAAACCCGCGACGGTGTCGGGGTGCGAAAGGATGGCGTCGCGGTCTTTGCGATTTCGAACGGCACGGTGACCTTCCATGCCTTTGCCCGTCTTTTCCGCGACGCGCTCGGCTGCGACAACGCGCTCTTCCTCGACGGTACGATATCCAGCCTGTTTGCGCCTGCCATCGGCCGCAAAGACGACTACTGGAATCTCGGGCCGATGATCGGCGTTTTCAGGAAATCCTAGCCGGTTTTCCACCGCGCTTACCCACACGCGGTATGGGCGAAAAAATTTGATTCAAACTTTATTGGTAATTTCTCATTCATAACTGATCCGGTTTGTCCGTCGGCTGTCGTTTTGCCCTCGGTCTGTTGTGTTTTGAGTACAGGTCCAGATGCGGATTCCGGGCGTCGTCAGTTTTTTGATCGCATCGCTATGCCTTGCCGGCTGCTCTTCAACGGCCGGCGTCGACGCGCTGGATTTGCAGAAACCGTCCAACGAGACCACCAGTTCCGTGATCCGGCCGCCGGCACCGATCGCCGCTGCTCCGGCGGCAAGGGGCAACAGGGCGGCAAGGGCCGAATTGGCCCCCATGTCTGACAACGGTCCGAGGCGCCCGTTTGGTTTGGCGGAGGAGGAAGAGACGGGGGTGTTTGCCGCACCTGATGTGCCTGATCCCCAAGTGCCTGATGTCGGCGGGTTGCCGGTCGAGCCGGCAGCCTTGGTGTCGCCGCCCAAGCTGTTGACCCGCGCGGCACCGGCCATGCTTGCCGGGCCACTCACCCGTTACGGCTTTCGCGACGCCAAGCCGATCAATTTCGGCAAGGCTTCGCCCCGCCATCTTGCCGTGCACGGCGTCGACGTCTCGCGTTGGCAAGGCAACGTGAACTGGGACAAATTGCGCGCCCAGGGCGCCAACTTCGCCTACATCAAGGCGACCGACGGTGGCGACCACCTCGATCCGATGTTCATGAAAAACTGGCGCAACGCCGACGCCGCCGGCTTGAAGCGCGGCGCCTATCATTTCTTCTACTGGTGCCGCACGGCCGGCGAGCAGGCGGACTGGTTCATCCGCAACGTGCCCAGGGTCGAAGGCGCGCTGCCGCCGGTGATAGACGTCGAGTGGAACGGCGAGTCCAGCTGCAAGCGCCGGCCGTCGCGCGAAAAGGTGCTGGAAAAGATGCAGGTGTTCATGGACAGACTGGAGCGCCATTACGGCCAGCGTCCCATCATCTACACCGCGCCCGATTTCTACCGCGACAATCTCAGGGGCGAATTCCTCGACTATCCGTTCTGGCTGCGTGCCGTGGCCCAGCATCCGTCAAAGGTCTATCCCGGCCGCAAATGGCTCTTCTGGCAGTATTCCGGCTCCGGCCTGTCGCACGGCGTCACCGGCCGTATAGACCTCAACGTCTTCCATGGCGACGAACGGCAATGGCGCGCCTGGGCCGGCGGCCGGCAGACGGTAGCCGACGCCAACTGAGACAGTCGTCAGTCCCGGCGCGCTTCGCTCTGCCTGATGCCCGCGGTCTGGGCAAGCGCGACATCGGACTGCTCGATGGACACGCTTCCGCCGGCAGCATTGGCTGAGGAAAGTGTCCGGCTCTTTGACCGACATGGACGCATGGGAGGAAAGATGGGTGTGTCATCGGAGGCTCTGGCGCAGAGCCGTCAAACGATCAGCGCTTACGAGGATTATGCGGAACAATATGATGCCATCGTGCGCCATGTTCCCAATGAGAGAGAGCAGGCATCGCTGAAGCGCCTGGTGGCAATCGCCGGTGCAGGCGGCCGGATTTTGGAAGTCGGATCCGGAGCTGGATACGACGCGGATTTTCTGGAGACTTTGGGCGTCACGGTGCGGCGCACCGACGCGACCAAACGGTTTCTGGAACTGCAGGCCGCGCGTGGCAGGCATGGCGAGTTGCTCGATCTCATCACCGATGATCTCGGCGGCCCCTACGACGCGGTCCTGGCCCTATGCGTCCTCATCCATGTGCCTCGCGACGAGACCGACCAGGTGCTTGCCAAGATAGCTGGGTCGCTGCGCCCGGGCGGCGCCTTCCTCGTCTCGATGCGCAATGGCGACGGCGAGACCTCAGGCGAATATCACATGGTCTACTGGCGCAGGGACGACTTCGCGGCCCGTCTCGAAGGCGCCGGGCTGGTCCTCATCAGGGCCGATTTCAACGTCGGCCGCAATAGCGAAGAATGGAACACGTTCCTGGCCGTGAAGCCTGCATGACGCGGCGTGGGCTGTTGCCGTTTGCGCTGCTCAGCCTTTTCAGATTTCGCGAATAAGCAAGACATTGCCGCCGCCATGCTGTCTATGTGCGGGTTCCTGCACTCCTGGGGGGAGACGAGTTGGAACTCAAGATCATGCTTGTCGGCTTTGCCTGCGTGGTCGCGGGCGCGCTGTCGTTCATCACCTTCATGAAATGGCGAGAGGTGAAAGCGCTCAGCCGCTGGCTGCCGACGCCGGGAAAGATCATTTCCTCGCGCGTCGAGGCACGTGAGGTCAGAAACTCGGGCGTTGGTTCGGACAGCACCGATACCACCGAAATGCGCAATTTTCCGGCGATCATCTTCGAATACAAGGTGGGCAACAAGAAATTTCAAAGCTCGCGCTACAGCGTGAAGGAGAATTTGGGAAATTTCGAAGTCACTGAGACCCTTGCCCAGTTTCCCCGCGGCGCGGAGGTGACTGTCTTCTACAATCCGGCCGATCCGAGCAAAGCCGTGATCGAGCGCACACTGCCGGACGGCGCCTTCAAGTTCATGGTCCAACTTTCGGCAGGATTGGTGATCGGCGCGGTTGTGCTGGTGTTTTCCGTCGGCGGTGTTCTGGAAGCGATCGGGCCGCATTTGCCCAAGCCGCAGAATCTCGGTGCCGCGGCGTTGCTGCTTTTTATGGGCTTGTTCATCCTGAGCATGGGTTTCGCCCAGAAAGCGTTAGCCGAGCAGGCGGCAAAATGGCCGATCGTCGCTGGCCGCATCGACACTTCAGGTCTGCAGGCGCTCCGAAACCATTCAGGCTATGGCCGCTGGCGCACCGTCTTCAAATCCCGCATCGTCTACTCCTATGGCGTCGCCGGCCAGCGCTACAGCGCCGATCGTGTGACCTTCGGCGCCACCGTGACCGCCTCGCTGCCCGGCCTCGTCGGCGGCCAGGCACGGCAATATGTCGAAGGTAGCAAGGTCGACGTTCACTATGACCCCGTCAACCCCGGCTCGGCGGTGCTCGAATGCCGGGTCCGGGGGCTTGGGCTGCTATGGATCTGCTCGGCAGGCTTTCTCGGCGGCGCCGCCTTTCTGGTCGGGCTGGTATGACACTGGTCAGGCGGATTCGGTCACGGCACCGATCCGCCGGTAGACGAATGATTCTTCTCTGGAAGGAGCTGTGGCAATGCGCTTGGCTTCGTCGATCAGCATCGCCATGCGAGCATGGATCGGTGATTTCGCGCAGGCCGGGTCCGTTGCAGCGGCATCGCCGGCGATCGCCATCGCCTGACAGCGGCAACCGCCCCAGTCGATCTCGCGCCGGTCACAGCCACGGCACGGCTCCTGCATCCAGTCCGTGCCGCGAAAGGCATTGAACGCCGGCGAATCGGCCCAGATCGAGGACAGTCTGCGTGGTTCGAAACGCTCGAAGCTGAGCGACGGGATCGTCTGTGCGGCATGGCAGGGCAATACGGTGCCGTCAGGCGTCACCATGAAGGCGTCACGCGCCCAGCCGCCCATGCACGGTTTGGGATAGATCGCGAAATAGTCCGGCGTCACAAAATCGATGTTGATGATGCCGGCCAACCGGTCCTGTGCCTCCGCGACGATCTCCGCCTGTCTGTCGACCGCTTCACGCTCGGGCATCAGTTGATCGCGATTGGTCAACGCCCAGCCGGCATACTGCACATTGGCGATCTCGAGCCTCTCCGCGCCCAGCGAAAGGGCGAGATCGATGAATTCCGGCACTTCCTCGATGTTATGGCGATGGATCGGCGCGTTGATAGTAAGAGGCAGACCGGCAGCGCGCGCGCGGCGTGCCGTTTCCAGCTTCTTTTCGTGAGCGCCCTTGTGGTTGCCGATGCGATCGGTGGTCGCCGGCCGCGCGCCCTGAAAGCTCAGTTGCAGATGGTCGAGACCGGCTTCGGCAAATGCCTCGATACGGCCCTCGACGATGCCAACGCCCGCGGTAATCAGATTGGTGTAGACGCCGCGCCCCGCAAGCCCGGCGATCAATTGCTCGAGGTCGCGGCGCAGTGTCGGCTCGCCACCGGACAGATGCACCTGGAGCACTCCGAGATCGGCGGCCTCCGAGAACAGGGCGAGCCAGGTCTCTGTGTCGAGTTCGCGATTGGCCTTCAGCAGTTCGAGCGGATTGGAGCAATAAGGGCATTGCAGCGGGCAGCGATGCGTCAGTTCCGCCAGCATGCCGATTGGAGGGAGGAGGGGCGTGCTCATAGCCTCACCAGCAGCTTGTCCGACCATTCCTGCAGGAAGGCGATGACGTCGGTCGCCACGGCCTCCTGTTCAGCCTCATAATCCGCGGCAAGGCCGGCAATGATGTCACGTGCCGTTGCCCGTCCATCGCAGCGGCGCAATATGTCGAGACTGACATCGTTCGGCCAGAATATCTTTTCCGGTGAAAGCACGGCGAATGCCTGCCGCACGGAGTCGTATTGTATGCGCACGTGCTTCGGCAGCGAAGGTACCGACCGCAGCGACACCACGGCTCTTTCGCGCAGCGCCATCATAGGGCTGCCTCAGGCTGGAAGGCGCCGGGCGGTATGTTTCCCTGCTCGCCATAGGCGTGTTGAAGCGCATCAAGCATGGCCCAGAGTATATCGCATTTGAACACCAGTGCATCGATTGCCTGCTGCTGGCGCTCCGCCGTATCGGCATGGCTGAGCACGTAGGCGAGGGCGAAGTCGGCGTCACGCGAGGCCTGTTCGGGCCGTTGCTTGAAATAGGCCAGCGTATCCTCGGTGATGTAGTCGTATTTGGCCAGCATTGCCGGCACCCGCTCGCCGATGATGAGTGGCGAGAACATCTCGGTCAGCGACGACGCGACCGCCTCGAACAGCGTCCGGTTTGTACAAAAGGAAAGGTAAGCGCCCACCGCGAAGCGCGTCGCCGGCAGCGCCAGCCTTTCGCTCTTCACGGCCTCGGCGTCCAGGCCGAGCGAAGTTGCCAGATGCAGCCAGCGCGCGATACCGCCGCTCCAGCCGTCCTCGCCGTCATGATCCTCGATCCGCTTGCGCCACGCGGCGCGAAACGCTGGATCCTCGGCATGTACGAGTATCATGGCATCCTTGCGCGGGATGACCGCCTGATAGCAATAGCGGTTCAGCGCCCAGGCCTTCATCTCGGCTTTCGACAACGCGCCGCTGGTCATCCTGTGGTGAAAGGGATGGCGATTGTGATAGCGCTCGGCGCCAACCTGCCTCAATACGGCTTCGAGAGCGCTCGTGGAGAGTCCGCCTTTTGCTGCATCGCGGAAGTCGCTCAAAATTCCATCTCCATACCGTCGCTTGCGATTTCCCAGCCTGCCGCCTTGACCGCCGCGTGTTCGGCGGAGTTCTCGTCTAGGATGGGGTTGGTGTTGTTGATGTGGACGAAGACACGGCGGCTAACCTTCACATCGGCCAAGCCGGCGATCGAACCCAATTCTCCCGAGATCGCCAGATGCCCCATGCGCGCGCCGGTTTTCTGACCGACGTCGGCGACGATCATCTCGTCGTCGGTATAGACCGTGCCGTCGAACAGAAGACAGGCGGCATCGGCGAGACGCGCGCGTAAGCGCGCATCGATGCGCGCGCAGCCCGGAATATAGAAGACGGAGCCGCGGCTGCCGATGCCGGCGATTCGGACTCCGATCGTATCACCTGCGTCGGAGCTGAAATTGGCATCCGGATGGTCTCTATCCTCCAGATAGAGTGCTATCTTCCCGGGCACCGGAAAGGGCTCGATCATTACGCCGGTCTCGCGGCTTTCTGCATCGCAGATGGCCAATTCTTTCGTCGGCGGCAGGATGCGCCGCGGCACAAGCGCTGGATCGAGAACGTTGAAAATCGAATTCGCCTCCAGCGTCGCCAGAACCTGCGCCGTTGCATAGATGGCGAAAGGCTGCCGTTCGCGCAGGCTGAGCAGTCCGGCGATATGATCGACATCGGCATTGGTCAGCACCACCGCGCGAATAGGCGTCGAGCGCAGCGGCGCATCGCCCGCAGGCTGCAGTTCAGGTGTTGCAGCGATTTGCTGGCGAATGTCGGGCGAGGCATTGAAAAGAACCCAGCCGAACCCGTCCGCAGAGGCGGCGACACTTGACTGGGTTCGTGAATGTACGCCGGCCATGCCGGTGCGAGCCGCACGACTGAGACGGTAGTTGCAGTTCCATTGCGGAAAGCCGCCGCCCGCCGCCGATCCGATGATCTTCAAATGCATGAAAATGCCCGCGCGGCGGCTTCTCTGACCTGCAGGCAATTTGCAGTCACAAAAAACGCTTCGCACGCTTTGCGTGCGTCAAAATCTTTCACGAAAATCCCATGCGGCGAGGGGATGCGCGCCCCTGTCGCCAGGGACGCGCACCTCTGCGGCCTACTTCTTGGGAGTAATTTCAGCAGGCAGATACCGTGAAATTTCGAAGCCAGCGGCAACCTGACACATGGTCGGTTTTTTCCAGTTCTTCTTCATGACATTTCTCCTCTTATACCAGCCCGAAGGGACCGATCCTGTCGTTAGCCAACCATTGCAGGGCACCGACGCAATGGCTCGTCCATCAAGTCTCAAAATGGACAAATGAAACAATAGGTTTTGAAAAATTGAAAACAAACTATCGAGAATAATTGCAGTCCTTACTTCAATCGTTCGTGGCGTAGGGTTTTTTCTCCTCCAGTGGCAGGTTTGCATCTTCCCACCCATCAGCGCCAAGCGGATACCAGATTACTGAACTGTAGCCCCACTCGACGGCCCGTTTCGCCGCATTCCACGACATCCAGCAATTCGTCATGCAGTAGAACAGAATCGCGCGCGACTTGTTCGTCCCGGCCTTGGCCGTGAGGCCTCGGCGAAAATAGCTGGCGGTCTCCTGCGAAATAGCGCCGTATCCCACATTGGCCAGCCATGTGCTGCCTGGAATGTCCTTTCTGACCTTGTCCCTCCATATGGTTCCTGGCGGCAAATTGGCCGGCTTGGGCGTGTCTGGCATCACGTCGAAGAAGATCGCCTTTTTCGCTCGCCACAGCGCTTCCGCTTCCACCGTCGTCACCACCCTCGCGCCTTGCAGCGTCCGCGGCACCGGCGCCCGATAGTCGTCCATCCGGAAACCGCTGGGTTCGACGACATCGCCAGCCCATGTCGGCTCGGTCAGACCCAGAAGGCTCGCGGCGACCAGCAAGAAAATAGTCTCCCTTCCATTCATTGGGTAATCAGGTTGTCGTGTTCGTCGATCAGCGGCACGTTATAGCTCAGCAGGATCCTGGTGATCTCCGCCTGGTTTTCCCTGATCACCCGGTTGAGCGTCCGCTTCCATTCCTGGTCGGACGGACGTACGCCCATGGTGATGCGGTAAGACATGCGCGAGCCGGTTTTTTCCTTCACCAGTGGAACGATCGTCACATCAGCTCCGAGCTCCTTGGCATAGTAACCTGCCATCGGTCCCCACAGCACCGCCGCATCGATCTTGTGTGCCAGCATGTCCTTGATCATGACCTCTCCCATGGATGGGGTGACGCGCGTATCCACCGCAAGCGGATAGATCTTGGCGGTCCGCAGAAGCTTGTTGGCGGCCATGTTGGCGGTTGGCGGCGTGCTTTCAACGACGCCGATCGTCTTGCCCGTGAGTCTGGGATCCTCGATCGTTTCCACACCTTCCATATCGTGGCTTTTTGGATGCACCAGCACATAGGCGGAGCGATAGTAGGCGTTGGTGTTCTGCACCAGCTCATCGCCTTGTGCATAGCCCATGATGATGTCGCATCGGTTGGCCCCCAACGTATTGCGCACGAAGCCGGTGATCGTGGGAAACCAGGTGTAGGAGACGGACTTGCGCCCGGTTTTCGCGGCAACCAGCTCGGCCAGCTTGTTTTCGAATCCTTCGCCGCTCTTGTCGGTGAAGGGCATATTCGAGGGATCGGCGCAGACGCGCAGAATGTCGGGATCGACCAGTTCTCCCGCCGCGCCAAGGCCGGCGCTTTGCGCCTGCGCGTTCGACGGCAGCAAGGCGAGTGTGCCGAGGATCGGCAGAACGACGCGCAGCTTCAATGCATCGCGGCCAATCATGTCATCCACCCATGCAGGATGCTTCGGCATCCTTCGCCGCCTGAGCCTTGTCTTCGTGCTTGGGCGGCCTTCCGCGGGGCGCCGCGCCATCCGCGCGCGCGCGCAGATAGACGTAGAGATCGTCCAGGTAGCAATAGACGTTCTTGTTGTCGCCAAAGGCGGGCATGACGTTTTCCTTGCCGCCGCCAACATTCTTGCGGCCTTCGGCGACAATCGAGAGGAATGTGGCGTAATCCATGGTTTTCAGGCTGTTGACCAAAGCCGGCGCATAGCTCGAACCTGTCGCGTCCTGTCCGTGGCAGACATGGCAATCGGAGTGATACCGGCGGTAGCCGCTGAACGTGTACCAATCGACGGTTCCGTTTTCGATCTTGTAGGTCGGATTTCCATCCGCATCCAAATACTTGCCGCCTTCTTCCTTTACCGCCTTGGCTTTTTCCATGCTGTCGTCGGCCTGGGCGACGCCTGAGCTTGCCAGAGGCAGCAGAGCGAGGACCAAAGCCGAAATTACAATGCGAACGGGCATTCAAACGCTTCCTTCATTTGCCAATGGACACGGTTTTGCTGTCGCGACCGGCATTGATCGGTGTTTTTGGGTGCGTAACCGAATCGAGAGCCCGGACATGGCTTCCGGATGATCCGGGCTCTCGTTCTTCAAGCCTTTGGTCTCACAAGACCCGAGGCGTGCTCAAGGTTCCCGGCGCATCAATCCGGGAGACCGAAGACGGTGAGCTGACCGCCCAGCGTCGTGTAGTCGGCAAGTGCCGCGTAGCCGCCGACGGCACCAAGACCAGCGGTGCCAACGACCGCGGCCTCGTCGCCTTGGGCACGGCCCTGATCGACGGCGCCATGCCAGGCAGCGGCGTTATCAGGCGAAAGCAGGCCGCCTGCCAGGCCGATACCTGCCCAGCCACCGACGCCGGACAGAACGGCGATGTATTGCTTGCCGCCCTGCTCGTAGGTCGTGATGTTGCCGATGATGCCGGACGGGGTCTTGAACTTGTAGAGTTCCTTGCCGTCCTTATCGACCGCCTTGATGTAGCCTTCGAGTGTACCGTAGAAGACGACGTCGCCATCTGTCGCCAGCGCGCCCGACCACACCGAGAACTGCTCGGGCTTCGACCAGACGATCTCACCCTTGGCCGCATCC
This sequence comes from Mesorhizobium sp. M7A.F.Ca.US.011.01.1.1, assembly GCF_003998295.1. Classification (NCBI taxonomy): domain Bacteria; kingdom Pseudomonadati; phylum Pseudomonadota; class Alphaproteobacteria; order Hyphomicrobiales; family Phyllobacteriaceae; genus Mesorhizobium; species Mesorhizobium sp. M7A.F.Ca.US.011.01.1.1. Next base: position 75,361 of record NZ_RZRT01000011.1, on the reverse strand, counting down.
CAGGCAATGAAGTTGCCCATGTTGCCGTCGCCGCCAGGTGCGGGATACATCGACACGGTGGCGCCGACATAAGGCTGACCGGCGGTGTAGCTCACCTTGTAAGGCTCATAGTCCATGCAGACATGGTTGGTCGGGACATAGAACAGCCCGGTCTTCGGCGAATAGGCCGCCGGCTGCTGGTCCTTCGTTCCAAGCGCCGCCGGGCAGATGCCCGTCGAGTTGGTGTCTTCGCCGTTCTGCTGGGTCGAATATTTCGCCACGACCTGCGGGCGACCATATTGTTCGCTCTTGGGGTCCATGACGACTTCCGTCGCCCAGTTCACGGCCGGATCGTATTTCTTGGCGACGAGAAGGTCGCCGGTGGCGCGATCCATGGTGTAGGCGAAACCATTGCGATCGAAATGCACCAGCACGTCGTGCTTGGCGCCGTTGACCTCCATGCCATCGACGAGGATCATCTCGTTGATGCCGTCATAGTCCCATTCGTCATGCGGGGTCATCTGGTAGAGCCATTTGGCAACACCGGTATCCGCATCGCGGGCCATGATCGTCATCGACCAGCGATTGTCGCCGGGGCGTTGTACCGGGTTCCACGTCGAGGGATTGCCGGTGCCATAGTAGACCAGGTTCAGCTTGGGATCATAGGAATACCATCCCCATGTCGTGCCGCCGCCTGTCTTCCACTGCTCGCCTTCCCAGGTGTTCGTGCCGGAATCCTTGCCCACCGGCTTGCCGAGATGCGTGGTCTTTTCGGGATCGAGCAGGGTGTCTGCGTCCGGACCTTCCGAATAGGCTTTCCAGGCGAGTTTGCCATCTTTCAGATTGTAGGCGGCCAGCCAGCCGCGAACGCCGAATTCGGCGCCGGATACGCCGATGAGCACCTTGTCCTTGACGACGACGGGGGCAGCCGTACCGGATTCGCCTTTGCCGCCATCGGTCTGGTCGCCGTTCTTGACCGACCAGACGACCTTGCCGGTCTTCGCGTCGAGGGCGACGACCGTGGTGTCGGCCTGATTGAGAATGATCTTGCCGTCACCATAGGCAACGCCGCGATTGACCGTATCGCAACACATGATCGGAATGACGTTGGGATCCTGCTTGGGTTCGTATTTCCAGAGGATCTTTCCGTCGTTCTTGAGATCGAGCGCAAAGACATTGTTCGGGAAAGGCGTGTGAACATACATCACATCGCCGATGATAAGCGGTCCACCCTCGTGGCCTCGTAGCACGCCGGTGGAAAAGGTCCACTTGACCTGCAGGTTCTTCACATTGTCCGCAGTAATCTGGTTGAGTTTGGAATAGCGGGTGTTGGCGTAGTCACCCGTCTGCATTGCCCAGTTCTTCGAATCCGAAGCCAGCTTTGCAAGGTCCTCGTTAGCCGACGCCGTAAAGGCCGCGCCGAGCGACAGAAACGCCGCAGTGGTTAGAATATAGGTAGCTTTCGTAAGTACACGCATCCGAATTCCTCCCGAGGTTCATAGTGATGAATCATTTGCTGAGCCCACAAGGGCTTGCCCAAGCGATTCACGGGGGGGAAATATTTCCGGCAGCGTGTCACGACCTAAGCCAGATGTGCAGAGGGCACCGTTACTGCCCACCTCACCTTGGCCTACGAAAGACTGTCGCCGCTCCCTAATGACGGTGACGCCCTTGAAGCCGGAAACAGGGTGAGGCTATGTCATCGCAAAACGCTAGGCAAGCAAAAAAGCCTGGGTGTTTTTTTGCACCGCAATATCGTAAATGATGCGGCGCAATATAAGGAAATAAGTGGGGTAGTATTTGTTAGATGAAGTATTTCTGATTGAGAAATAACGGTAGGCCGGATAAAATTTGATTATTTTTTGAGTTTTACATTTCACCTAAGTGTGGATTTTATTTGGAGGTATTCACTTCGATGTCTCGGCCTGGCCATGTACGTGCCCCGTTGGGAAACGATAGTGAGCCAAGCATGAGATGATCGTTGGAGTTGGAGCGTGGAGCGGGCCATGGGGCCCCCATGCGGAACCATCGTCGACCAGCACTGCATTCCTCCTTTGGTCGTATACGGAAGCCATGGGCGCTTGACTGACTCTGCGGCACGTTGCCAACTGCCACGGTGATCCCGACTGGGCGCATCGCGCCCAGGCCAACCGGAGGTTTTCCCGTGATCAGATATGTTGGATTTTCGACTTTGCCGCTGCTCCTTGCCGCGCCGCTGGCCTTCGCAAACCCGGCGGGCGCCGCGGGAGATTACCCGACAGCAACGATTGCCGATTACGTGCTCGGCTGCATGCAGACGAACGGCCAGACACGTCAGGCGCTGGAAAGCTGTTCCTGCTCGATCGACGTCATCGCCTCGATCCTTCCCTACGACCACTATGAGAGAGCCGAGACTTTCAAGAGCATGTCTTTGACCACAGGGGAAAACGCGGGGCTGTTTCGCGAAAGTGCACCGGCGAAGGCAGCCCGTACCGAATTGAAGCGCGCGCAGTCGGAAGCCGACGTGCGCTGCTTTTAGAACCTGCTCAAATCCGCAAGCCGGATGGAGTTCCATCCTTTGTCTGGACAGTATCTTCCCGAAACAAGCTCCACTTTCGGGGTCAAGCTGGCAAGCACCCGGCAGTCCGGCACAGGATATCGAGACTTCAGAGTCCCGTTGTCTCCAGCGGCCACTGATTGCGAAATGTCTTGCCATCCGTATCGATCGCTTCGACCTGGATTTCGCCGTTGCCGTGCACGGTGAAATCAAATCGGAAATTGGGGTCTTCCGAAATCGATATTCCACCTTCCATGGAGAGGATCGGCTGGCCGGCTTGGGAGATCGACAGTTTCTGGACAAAATGCGCCGGTATGAAATACTGGGTCAGCGGATCCCGCTGCAGCCCCGAATTGTTAGGGTGCCGGATCATCAACTGCAGTTCCTCGGTCTTGGTCATCGTCTCTTTGGGTGGGAACTGGCGCAGCTTCATCTGGCCCATCGTCGCGTTGGCCTCGTCCTGGTTCTTGACCGCAGGGGCGGAGCATCCGCCTGACGCCTTGACGAAGGTCTGCGCCATATGGAGTTGGCCGCCCTGCGTCTCAGCGATCGCACGCAGATAGGAATAGTCGTTGACGCGCACGCGCGTCGACAGATGCGTCACGCCGGCATCCTTGCCGAGCTGGAACGTTGCCGCCACCGGTGCAGGGTTGGCATCGATGATCAAGGTAACGGATTTGATGCCGTCCGGCGCCTTGGCTGGATCGAGATAGATGTCGACGGGCACGATGGCGGCATCCTGCGCCCGCTTCGGCGCTTCGATCCTGACGACGCCGGTATCGACCAGAATTGCCCGATCGCCGAACACGTCGCCCTTCAAATCCTGCCAGATCCTGTCCGAGGACGCGGTTGTTTGCTGTGCGCTGGCGGCTCCCGGGGAGCCGAGCAGCGTGCCGATGGCCAAGATGATCGCGACGAAAACGGATGCGAGCGGCAAAGCGAGCTGCCGGCTCGAATAAGCGTGATTTTGCATTTCGATGCCTCCACCAATGCAGAGAGGTGGTGCCCAGGCTGGCGTTGAGAATAAGCCTTTGGCGACGCCTTGGCAAATCGCCGTGCGTTACAGGTGCCTGACGCATGTCGGTGTCGTCTATTCCCATTCGAGTTCGGCAAATGCGGCCGTTGCGTTGCGCTCGTTGTAATCGTCGAACAGGTGCCACTTATCCCGTTCGGTTTCGCCCGCGGTTTTAACTGCTTCGCGCAGCGGCGTTCCGTCGGCGATCGCCTTTCGGATATCGCGCGCCAGAATCTCGAAATAGCGTCGCTCCCCCGCCAGCGCCTGTGGCCAGTCGGCCGTTACAGGGCCATGACCTGGAACGACGCGCGCGGCGTCGATCGAGGTGAGCGCATCCATCTGGCGGAGCCATCCAAGCAGTGATCCGTCGAGCGTCGGCAAGGAGCCCATGAACACGAGATCGCCGGCAAAGAGCGTTCTGGTCGCGGGATCGAACACGGTCAGGTCGTTGTCGGTGTGCGCCGCCTTCCATGCCCGCAGTTCGATCATGCGCCCGCCGAGGTCGAGTTGCAGGCGATGGTCGACCAGCATGGTCGGCGACACGATCTCGATCCCCTCCATCAGCGCCTCGCCAAGCTGTTCGCGATAGTTGTGCAGATAGAACGCGCCACGCGCCTCGAGAGCACGCGGCAGATTGCGGTGACCGACGATGGTCGCGCCGATCTTCCGGAATGCCGCATTGCCGAAGATATGGTCGGGATGCATGTGGGTGTTGACCAGGAAGCGAACCGGCTTTGCTGTCAGCTCTCCGATCGCGGCGAGAAAGGCGTGCGCCTCGATCAGGCTGCCACCGCTGTCGATGACGGCAACCGCATCGGTGCCGATGACGGCGCCCAGATTGCAGATCGCACCGTCGTTGGCGGCGGTCATCAACTCATCCGCGCCCTGGAAGGCGAAGACGCCGTCGGCGATTTGCCTGACCGAGAACCGAGAACTGCCGCCTGCCGCCAGAACTGCTCGTCCGAGGCAGCACGGCAGCAAGGCGGCGCTGGCGGCGGTGCAGGCGAAGCCACTCACAAGCCTGCGTCTTAGCAGATCAACCGACATGAAGGCCTCCGATATGCATTTCGCCTGCTGGCGATCAGGTGACGTCCGGAAATCTATGATGGAACGACCGCAGAAGGTCGCTCATCACCTGCGAATTGCGATGTTGCCGTGGCAGCCGTACGTCGAACACGCCGAGCACATGGGTTGGCCGCGGCGCGAGCACGATGATGCGGTCCGACAGCATCAGTGCCTCGCGTAGATTGTGCGTCACCATCAAGGCGGTCGTTGGCCGTGCCGACCACACGGTCAAAAGCAGATGCCGAAGCCGCTCGGCGGTATGTTCGTCGAGCGAGACAAAGGGTTCGTCCAGGAAAAGCATCGCCGGCTCGGTGGCGAAAGCCCTGGCAAGTGCTGCCCTGCGCGCAAGGCCGAGCGACAGTTCGGCAGGATAGAGCGAGCGCATGCCGGCGAGGCCGAGCGTGTCGAACAGCCTGTCGAGATTTTTCGCTCTCAAGCTTTTCGGCAACGCCAGCCTGACATTCTGCTCCACCGTTCGCCACGGCAGCAGGGTCGGTTCCTGGAATACGGCGGCGATGCGGTTCGAACCTCCTTGCGGCAACTGGAAGGAGCCGGAAAAGTCTTTGTCCAAGCCAAGCAGGATACGCAGCGTCGTGGTTTTGCCGCAGCCCGACGGTCCCAGCAAGCAGGCGAATTCGCCTTGCCTGACCTCGAAGGAAAGGTCCTGAAGCGCCGTGATCGAGACGCCTCGCGCGGACCTGAAGGTCTTTTCGGCGATGTCGACCTTAAGCGGGACGACGGCGCCAACGGGTTGCATGTCGTTCAACGGGCTGCACCAGGAGAAGTTCAATGACAAGCATCACCGCCACGAAAGCCAGCGTGTAGGCAAGAATGGCGGCGACATCGAAGAGCTGGAAATAGAGATGGATCTGGAAGCCGACACCGTTCGAGCGGCCGAGCAGCTCGACGACCAGGACGATCTTCCAGATGAGGGCGATGCCGGATCGCGATGCGGCGGCAAGATAGGGCTGCAATTGCGGCAGCAGGATATGGCGGATGCGTTCAAGGCGGCCGAAGCGATAGACGGTGGCCATTTCGGCGTAATTTGGATCAAGCGCCCTTGCGCCTTCGCGCATCGTCACCACGACATTCGGGATCTTGTTCACCGCCACCGCGCCGATCGCCGCCACCTCGTTGAGGCCGAACCAGATGTAGCCGAGGACGATGACCACCAGCGCCGGGATGTTGAGGAACAGGATCACCCACGGGTTGAAAAAACGGTCGACGCGACGATGGCTGCCGAGCAAAACGCCGATGACGGATCCGATGATCATAGCGACGATATATGCCGCGGCGACCCGGCCGAGGGTCACGCCGAGATGGTAAAAAAGGTCGCCGCTCGCAGCCTCCCTGAGAAGCACCTGCCAGACCTGCCCAGGTCCTGGAAAGGCACGGCTTGGCCAGACACTTGCCGCAAGGTTCCACAGCAGGCAAAGCCCGAGCAGGGAGACCGCTACGGTCAGCGCGGGCATGAGTGCCGTCGCCAGATTGCGTCGGCCGGACATGGTCGGCGGGGCATCACGCGTGCCGTCGGTTCCCAATGCGGTCATTTCTCGGGTTCCTGCCAGAACGTGCCGGGCGCCATTTCCGGCGCGCTGCCGACAAGCTTCGCGCCGCCGATCGCCGCAAGCACATGGTATAGCCTGGTGGCGTCGGCCGCTTCGTCGGCGATAGACCGTCTGGGAATGCCCTGGCGGTAGCGATCGCGCAGCTTTTCCAGTTCCTTGCCTTCCGCGCGAATGATCGGCGCCAGGCGCAGCCATTCGTCATCGGATCTGGCCAGCAAGTCCTTGGCTTGCGCGGAGGCCCTCACGAAACCCCTGACGGCATCGGGGTTCTCGTTGGCCCATTGGTCATGGAAGACGTAACCGAGCGCCGACACGGGTCCCAGAGCCCCGAGCGCCTTTGCCGCGTCATTCACGCCGATCAATCGACGGAAGCCATTGGCCTCGAGACGCGCGCAAAAATGCCAGAAATTCAGCACTGCATCGAGTTCGCCCTGTATCGCCTTTTCCGAAATCAGCGGCGGCGCGCCAAAGACGATGTCGCTGGTTGCCGACAGGTCGACGCCGAGATCGCGTCTGGTCAGCGCTTGTATCAGCAGCCAACTCTTGTCGAGCGGGCCGCCGGCGACGCCGATCTTCTTGTCCTTGAGATCGGCGACCGTCTGGATCGGCGAACCCTCCTTCACCATGATCGCACCCACCGCGGTCGAATAGGGGGTCAATGTGAGGTCGCCGCCTTCGGAGCGCTGGCGCGAGACCCACAGCCAGTCGGAGACGATCATGTCGATCGCGCCAGCCAGCATCGCGACGTTGGTCGCATCTTCGCCGGCGAAGTCGATGATCTCCAGACCGATCCCGTTGGCGGCATCGAATTTGTGCTGCCTTAGCGTATCGAGCTCCCAACTCACGGTTCCAAACTTCAGCACACCGAGGCGAATCCTGGCTGCCGCAACGCCCGGCTTGGTAGCAAGAACAGCGGCTGTCCCGAGAACCCCTAGACGCAGCGTCATGCGCCGTGAAACCATCATGACACCTCCTCCCCAGGGTTCCGCGCTGCCAAATCAGATGGCTCGTTCCTTGCTCGGAAACGCGCATTTCCAGCGCATGACCTTGAGGGCCGGGTGTTCTTGAGACCATTTGGCGATTTCGCTGGGGGCAAGGATCATGCATTGGAACAGAGTGCCGCGGCTCTCGAAATAGAGATGCTCGTCTCGGCAATTGTTCGGATTGGCGCTGAGGCAAACCGTCAATATAAGATCGACCATATCCATTCAGCACCTCTTGCGCGTTCCCAAACGCCCATTCCGGCGAGCCCAACCAGAAGCGAGGGCAAAATCACCGTTTGCCGGATTTCCCGAGGTGCCAATGGAGAAACCGGAATGAGGTCAAGCTACGCGCTCGCCGGATCACCGTCAACAAAGACGAATGGACGGGTCTGTTGAGCACCCAGGCCTCTAAACCTTTGTACGATTGACTTTCACAACATGCCAATTAGCTTCTGAATCACGCGGCGCGGCTCCACGGGAGAAGCGGAATTTCCACTCCACCGCGTAAGGCGCATACCGACGGATCAAAGGATCGGCATGCGCAAATCGTCCAGGGCACCCAGACGATCAATGAGGAAATGCCATGCGCGCAATCGCATTTTTCGCAGTCATGTCCGTTGTGCCCTTCATCGCGAGCCAATCCCAGGCACAGGATGCGGCGGCGGGTGAGAAGGTCTTCGCCAAATGCAAGGTCTGCCACGTCGCCGACCAGGACAAGAACAAGGTCGGCCCGTCGTTGAACGGCGTCATAGGCCGAACGGCCGGCACGCACCCGGGGTTCAGCTATTCTCAGGCGATGGTCGCGGCAGGCAAGTCCGGCGTCAAATGGGATGAACCCACGCTGAAGACTTACCTTCACGATCCCAAGGCCATGGTCAAAGGAACGAAGATGGCGTTTGTCGGCCTCAAACAGGACGAAGACATCGCCAATGTCATCGCCTATCTGAAGCAATTCTCGAAATAGCGCGCCGCCGGCCGTTCGAACTTGCGTTCGGCCGGCGTTCGCCTCGATCACGCATCGGCTTGCAGCCTCTGCATTGCTGAAGGCAGATCGAAAAGGCTGTTGCAAACAAGGTCGGCGCCAAGCTCTTCCACCGGAATGTGGCTGTAGCCGCCGCGCAATAGAATGACGGGCATGCCGGCGGCGCGTGCGGCGCCCAGGTCAGCACCACTGTCTCCGACCAGCAGCGCGTCACCCGGGTCGACCCCAAGCTGTGCCAACGCCAGCAGCAGGGCATCGGGCGCCGGTTTCAGGTATGTCACCGCGTCTCCGCCAACGATGGCACCGAAATATTCCGTCAATCCGAAATGAAGCAGGATTTCGCGGGTCGCCAACTGCGGCTTGTTGGTTGCCACCCCCATGCTTACTCCGCCCAAATGAAAGTGGGTGAGAGCCTCCCTGACGCCAGGCATCAGCCTTGTCAGGCCGGTCAGATGCCGGCGGTAGATAGGCGCCATGACGCGGTTGGCCTCATCGAGAGCGTTGCCGAGCAGTGGCGCTCCCGACGCCGCGAAGGCTCGCTCGATCAATTTCCTGACGCCGCCGCCGATCATGGCCGTGACCTGATCCAGGCGCAGCGGCGGCAGATCGCGGCTGGCCAGCAATTCGTTGACTGCGGCCGCTATGTCTGGCGCCGAGTCGACCAGCGTGCCGTCGAGGTCGAACAGGATCGCCTTCGGCGATCGAAGCGGCCTACCTGCGCCGACGTTCATGCGGCATCCTTCCACTTGATCGAGCAGCCGATCGAGGCGATCTGGTCCAGCGGCCCGTCGCCGGTTCGGGCAACCTGCTTCATCGCCTCGAACAGATCGCGTCTCAGCCCGGGCGCTCCGGCTTCTCGTCGCGAGGCGTCCAGCCGACCGCGATATTGCAGTCCCAACTCGCTGTTGAACCCGAAGAAATCGGGAGTGCACACGGCTGCGTAATCGCGCGCCACAGTTTGGTGCTGGTCGTGCAGGTAAGGGAAGCTGAAGCCGCTCGTCGTGGCGAATAGCTTCATTTGGTCGAAGGAATCCTCCGGGTAGGCATCGGCATCGTTTGAGTTGATCGCGACAAAGCCGATACCTTCGGCTTTGAGGTCGTTGGCATCGCGCACGATACGTGAAATCACCGCCTTCACATAAGGGCAGTGATTGCAGATGAAGGCCACGACCAGGCCGTTCGGGCCGGCCTGGCTGAAGATCGATTGCGACCTGCCGTCGACGCCAGGCAAAACGGCATCGATGGCGCGCCAGCCGAAATCGCAGACAGGGGGGACGGCCGCCATGCTTGCCTCCGATGGAATGGTTTATGCGGCTTTCCGGATCGCACCGTCGGCCGTCTGTCGGATGGCTCCAATGTTGGCGCGATAGGCCGCCTCGGTGCCGCCCTTGAACACGGCCGATCCGGCGACCAGCACATTGGCGCCGGCCGCGGCGACCAGCGGGGCGGTTTCGGCCGTGACGCCGCCATCGATTTCGATGTCAATCGGGCGGTGGCCAACCAGTGCCTTGATTCGCCTGATCTTCTCGATGACCGCGGAAATGAAGGCCTGGCCGCCAAAGCCTGGATTGACCGTCATCAGAAGCACCAGGTCGAGCCTGTCGAGCACATATTCGATGGCGCTCTCCGGCGTCGAAGGATTCAGTGATACGCCGGCCTTCTTGCCGAGATTTTTGATCGCCTGCAGGGAACGATCGAGATGCGGCCCGGCCTCGGCGTGCACCGTGATGATGTCGCAGCCGGCGTCGGCGAAGGCGGCCAGATAGGGGTCGGCCGGCGCGATCATCAGATGGCAGTCGAAGACTTTGTCCGTTCGGTCGCGGATCGCCTTGATCACCGGCGGACCGAAGGTGATGTTGGGCACGAAGTGGCCGTCCATCACGTCGAGATGGATCCAGTCGGCACCCGCCCGCACGACAGCTTCGACCTCGTCGCCGAGCCGCGAGAAATCCGCGGAAAGCACGGAGGGTGCGATGATTGTCCTGGTGACCATGGTCGTCGTCTCCAATTCTGTCTGCGGGTGTTGGTCGCTGCGCCAGCCGGCTCCATCCTGTCAGCGCATCTTCGTCTCCGGTTCGCCTTCGAGTTTCCCTTCGGCGAACACGCGGCTGCCGCGAATGTCGGATTCCTCGATGGTGATAAGATCGGCCTTGGTCAACACCCGGCTGCGCGATGCGAAAAGCCGGTTGGCCTGGCGCAGCCGTGCCCGATCGAGCCCATTGCGGACCGAACGCGCGTTGGAGAAATGCGGCAGCCTCATGCGGATCGGAAGATACTCTTCGAGCGCACGGGATGCCGCCTCGCTGAGGCGATAATTCTGCTCCGCGAGCATAATCTCGGCGATCGATTTCAGTTCGCTGACACCGTAGTCGGGGAAATCGAGATGGTGGGCGATGCGCGAACGCATACCGGGATTGCTGTCGAAGAAGCGGTCCATCTTGTTCTTGTAGCCGGCAAGGATCACAACCAGATCGTCACGGTTGTTCTCCATGCACTGCAGCAGGATTTCGATCGATTCCTGGCCGTAGTCGCGTTCGTTCTCGGGCTTGTAGAGATAGTAGGCCTCGTCGATGAAAAGCACGCCGCCCATGGCACGCTTGATCACCTCGCGGGTCTTGGGCGCGGTGTGGCCCACATACTGGCCAACGAGATCGTCGCGTGTCACGGCGACCATGTGGCCTTCGCGGACATAGCCGAGACGATGCAGGATTTCGGCCATCCTCAGCGCCACGGAGGTCTTTCCGGTGCCGGGATTTCCCGTGAAATTCATGTGCAGCGTCGGGGCGCCCGAGGTCAGCCCGAACTTGCGGCGAAGCCGGTCGACCAGGAGGAGAGCGGCGATCTCGCGGATGCGGGTCTTGACCGGCTTCAGGCCAACGAGTTCTCGGTCGAGCTTGTCCATCACCTCGTCGATGTTGGACGCCTCGAACTCGGCCTGCAGATCAACCGTCGCGTCCTGTGCGGCAGCGTCCTTGGTCATCGCGTTCAGCATGGTTCGGCTAGCTCCGCTCGCCCTCGGGCCTGTCGGTCGCATAAGGCACGATCGAATAACCCTGGCTGCGGCCGTCGCGCTCCTGGCGCAGCAGCCGGAACCCGGGTTCGCTGGGCGGCCGGTTGACAATGAACGACATGCGCGGCGCTTCCCAGCCCTTGGTCGAATCGAAGGCGGTCACCCGCACATACATGTTCGGACAGGCTTTCCGGCAAGCGTTGACCTCGAGCAGTATGCCCGCCGGGTCTTTCAAGTCGAACATCGGGTTGCCGTACATTTCCCAGTAGGTGTTTCGCGGATGCGGATCGTCCGTGTACTCGACGCTGACCGCCCAATGGTTCTTCAGCGCGTATTTGATCTGCGCTGAAATCTGCTCGTCGGTCAGGTCGGGCAGGAACGAGAACTGTCCCTGCGTGACCTTGTTTCCCGGATTGGTCATCATGACGACGGTTCCTTTCGTCTAGAAGCTGGGCGTTGCGGTTGGCACGAAGTCGGCCGTGTCGGTCGATTCGTAGTTGAAGGTGACGTCCTTCCAAGTCTCCAGGGCAGCCTTCAGCGGCGTGCACCATCTGGCCGCCTGTTCGAGGATCTTGGTTCCTTCGCGCAAATAATCGCGCCCCTCGTTGCGGGCCAGGATCATCGCTTCCAAGGCGACGCGATTGGCCGTCGCGCCTGCCTGGATGCCGTCCGGATGGCCGATTGTGCCGCCGCCGAACTGCAGGATGACGTCCTCGCCGAGATAGTGGATCAACTGATGCATCTGGCCGGCATGGATGCCGCCCGAGGCGACGGGCATCACCTTGTTGAGCGAGGCCCATTCCTGATCGAAGAACAGCCCGGTTTCGAGGTTCTGCGGCGTGCGCTCCTCACGCAGCGTGTCATAAAATCCCTTGATCATGAGCGGATCGCCCTCCAGCTTGCCGACCACCGTGCCGGCATGGATGTGGTCGACGCCGGCCATGCGCATCCATTTGCAGATGACGCGGAAATTCATGCCGTGGTTCTTCTGGCGCGAATAGGTCGAGTTGCCGGCACGGTGCAGGTGCAGGATCATGTCGTTGCGGCGTGCCCACTTGGCCATAGATTGGATCGCCGTGTAGCCGATGACGAGGTCGATCATGACGATGCAGGAGCCAAGCTGCTTGGCGAATTCGGCGCGCTCGTACATCTCCTCCATCGTGCCGGCGGTGACGTTGAGATAATGGCCTTTGACCTCGCCGGTGGCAGCCGACGCCTTGTTCACGGCCTCCATGCAGTAGAGGAAGCGGTCGCGCCAGTGCATGAAGGGCTGCGAGTTGATGTTCTCGTCGTCCTTGACGAAATCGAGGCCGCCCTTCAGCGCTTCGTAAACGACGCGCCCGTAATTGCGGCCCGAGAGGCCGAGCTTCGGCTTCGTCGTAGCGCCGAGCAGCGGCCGGCCGAACTTGTCGAGCCGCTCACGCTCCACCACGATACCGGTCGCCGGCCCCTGGAAGGTTTTGAGATACGCGACCGGGATACGCATGTCTTCCAGCCGCAGAGCCTTGACTGCCTTGAAGCCGAACACATTGCCGATGATCGAGGCGGTCAAATTGGCGATCGAGCCCGGCTCGAACAGGTCGAGGTCGTAGGCGATGTAGGCGAAGTACTGTTGTTCGGTTTTGGTTCCGGGACCGGTGTTCGGCACCGGCTCGGATCTGAACGCCTTGGCGCGATAGAGCTCGCAAGCGGTCAGCCGGTCGGTCCACACCACGGTCCACGTCGCGGTGGAAGATTCGCCGGCGATGGCGGCCGCCGCCTCCTCGTGGTCGACACCGGGTTGCGGCGTGATCCGGAACATGGCGATCAGATCGGTTTCCTTGGGCCTGTAGTCAGGCTCCCAATAGCCCATCTTCTTGTAGGGGATGACCCCTGACTTGTAGCGTTCCTTGCCTTCCTTGAGCGTCCCCGCTGGCAGTATGTCGATCTTGTTCATGACAGGTCTCCTGTTTGTTGCTCAGGCGGCTTTCGCGGTTGCGATATGGGGGTCGAGTTTTCCCGCGGCATAACGTTTCGCCATCTCGTCCATGGCGATGACCTTGATCTTCGAGGCGTTGGACGCCGTACCGAAACGCTCGAAGCGGTCCCGGCAGAGATCGCGCAAGGCATCCATGGCGGGTTTCAGGAATTTGCGGGGATCGAACTCGCGCGGGTTTTCCGTCGCGACGCGGCGGAACTGCCCGGCCATGGCCATGCGGCAATCGGTGTCGATGTTGACCTTGCGCACGCCGTAGCGGATGCCGCGCTCGATCTCCTCGACCGGAACGCCAAAGGTCTGGGGCATCTCGCCGCCATATCTGTTGATGATGTCCTGCAGCTCCTGCGGCACCGAGGAAGAGCCGTGCATGACCAGATGCGTGTTGGGCAGCTTCTCGTGGATCGCCTCGATCACCTGCATGGCCAGGATGTCGCCGTCCGGCTTGCGGGTGAATTTGTAGGCGCCGTGCGAGGTGCCGCAGGCAATCGCCAGCGCGTCGACCTGGGTTGCGGTCACAAAATCGACCGCCTGATCTGGATCGGTCAAGAGTTGGTCGTGAGAGAGCGCGCCCTCGGCGCCGTGGCCATCCTCCGCCTCGCTTTGGCCGGTTTCCAGCGAGCCGAGCACGCCCAGTTCGCCTTCGACGGAAGCGCCGACCCAATGCGCCATGCGTGCGACGCGTTCGGTTATGGCGACGTTGTAGTCGTAGCTTGCCGGCGTCTTGGCGTCCGCCATCAGGGATCCGTCCATCATCACTGAGGTGAAGCCGTGGCGGATCGCGGAAAGGCAGGTGGCCTCGCTGTTGCCGTGGTCTTGATGGATGCATAGCGGGATGGCCGGGTGGATTTCGGTCAGCGCCTCCATCATCTTGGCCAGCATGATGTCGTTGGCATAGGACCGGGCGCCACGTGAAGCCTGGATGATGACTGGCGCGTCGCAGGCCTTGGCCGCCTCCATGATGGCGAGGCCCTGTTCCATGTTGTTGATGTTGAATGCCGGAACGCCGTAGCCGTGCTCGGCGGCATGGTCGAGAAGCTGGCGAAGGGTGATGCGAGCCATTGTGAATCCTCCTAGATGATGAGCTTCAGCGCCGCTGCAGCAACCGCTTCGGACGTTATGTTGAAATGCCGGTAGAGGTCGGGGGCAGGGGCGCTGGCGCCGAAGCCGGTCATGCCGACGAAAGCGCCGGTCTCGCCGATCCAGCGGTCCCAGCCCAGCCGGGCTGCCGCTTCGACCGCGACGCGCGGCGCCGAGCCGAGAACGGCCTTGCGGGTGGCGCTTTCCTGCTCCTCGAAAAGCTCCCAGCACGGCATCGACACGACGGCGGCGGCGACGCCATGCTCGGTCTCCAGCCTTTCGGCGGCAGCAACCGCGATCTCGACTTCCGAGCCGGTGGCGATCAGGGTGACGGCGCGGTGCTTTGCCGGCTCGCGCAGGACGTAAGCGCCCTGGCAGGAGCGGTTCTCGTCACTGTGCGACCGACGCAGCATCGGCAGGTTCTGGCGCGACAGCACCAGGACGCTCGGCCGATCCTTGCTCTTTAGCGCGAGTTCCCAGCACTCCGCCGTTTCGATGACATCCGCCGGGCGGAAGACGTTGAGACTAGGCGTGGCACGCAGCATCGCAAGGTGCTCGACCGGCTGGTGCGTCGGGCCGTCCTCGCCGAGGCCGATGGAATCGTGTGTCATCACATAGATGACGTGCTGGCCCATGAGCGCCGAGAGCCGCATCGCGCCGCGCGCATAATCGGCGAAGCACAGGAACGTACCGCCATAGGGCACGAAACCGCCATGCAGCGCGATGCCGTTCATGGCGGCCGCCATGCCGTGCTCACGAATGCCGTAGTGAATGTAGCGGCCGGCATAATCACCCGGCGCAATGCGGTTCATGCCCTTGGTGATCGTCAGATTCGAATGCGTCAGATCGGCCGAGCCGCCGACGGTCAATTCCGTTACGCCGTTGATGGCCTCCAGCGCCATTTCGGAGGCTTTTCGCGTCGCCACCTTGGTTGCCTTCTCGACATGTTCGCGGCGAAAGGCGTCGAGCGCTTCGAAGACCGTGTCGGGCAGTTCGGCGGCGACGGCGCTCTCGAAAGCCTCGCGCCGCGGCGAGGCCACAAGCCGCTGCTCCCAGCCGCGCCGCATCGCTTCGCCGCGACCGGCAATCTCGCGCCAGGCGAAGAGGATATCATCCGGCACCTCGAACGGCGCGTGGGCCCAGCCGATGTTTTCGCGTGTCGCGGCGATCTCTGCTTCACCCAGCGGTGCGCCGTGCGTCTTCTCGGAACCGCCGAGATTGGGGGCACCCATGCCGATCACTGTGCGGCAGGCAATCAGCGATGGTCGATCCGACCGCCGCGCCGCCTCGATTGCCGCGGCGACTGCCTCCATGTCGTGGCCGGCGACGCTTTGGACATCCCAGCCGGCGGCCTTGAAGCGCGCCGGCTGGTCCATCGACGTGGAGAGGGAGGTCGGCCCGTCAATGGAAATCGCATTGTCGTCCCAGAAGACGATCAGGCGGGAAAGCCTCAGGTGACCAGCGAGGTCTATCGCCTCGTGACTGATTCCCTCCTGAAGGCAGCCATCGCCCGCAATCACATAGGTATAATGATCGACCAGATCGGCACCGTGGCGGGCGGCAAGCATGCGTTCCGCCAGCGCCATGCCGACCGCCGTGGAAATGCCCTGTCCGAGCGGTCCGGTGGTGGTCTCCACGCCAAGCGCATGGCCGTATTCCGGATGCCCGGCGGTGCGGCTGCCCAACTGCCGAAATCGCTGCAATTCCTCGACCTGCATGTCCTCATAGCCGAGCAAATGATGCAGCGCGTATTGCAGCATCGAGCCATGGCCGGCTGAAAGCACGAAACGGTCACGGTCGGGCCAGTCCGGCCTCGACGGGTCGATATTGATGAAGCGGTTGAACAGCACCGTTGCGACATCGGCCATGCCCATCGGCATGCCAGGGTGTCCCGAATTCGCCTTTTGGACACTGTCCATCGCCAGTGCACGAATGGCGTTCGCCATGTCACGCTCCGATACAGGAGCGGTTGTGGTGACGGGCTTCAGTGCTGTTTGGCTGGTCATTGCATCCTCCTCACGACACACGGCTCTTGCGTTCAATCAATTGCAGGATGAGCGGCGTCAGGATCAGCTGCATGGCAAGATCGAGCTTGTTGCCTGGCACCACGATGGAATTTGGCCGCGACATGAACGAGTCGTGGATCATCGACAGCAGATACGGAAAATCGATGCCGCGCGGATTGGCGAAGCGGATAACCAGCATCGATTCGTCGGGCGTGGGAATCCAGCGCGCGATGAACGGGTTGGACGTGTCGACGATCGGCACGCGCTGGAAGTTGATGGCGGTCTGCGAGAATTGCGGGACGATGTAGCGGACATAGTCGGGCATCCGGCGCAGGATCACGTCCATCACCGCCTCGGTGGAATAGCCGCGGGTCGAACGGTCGCGATGGATCTTCTGGATCCATTCGAGATTGATGACCGGCACGACGCCGATCTTGAGATCCGCATGCTTGGCCAAATTGATCGTGTCGGTGACGACACAGCCGTGCAGCCCCTCGTAGAAGAGCAGGTCGCTGGGAGCGAATTCGCGCCATTCGGTAAAGGTTCCCGGTGGCGTGCCGTGCTGCTTTTCCTCTTCCTCATCATGAATGTAGGTGCGGGTCTTGCCGGTTCCGCGGCGGCCATATTCCGCGAACACCTCTTCGAGAATTCCGAGTTCGTTGGCCGCGGCATTGAAATGGGTGAAGTTCGGGTTGCCGGCCTTTTCCTCCTCGGCCACCTTTGCCTTCATCGCCGCGCGGTCGTAGCGGTGGAAGGCGTCGCCTTCGATGAAAGCGGCCTCGATGTTCTCGCGCCGGAAAATCAGCTCGAAGATGCGCTTGACCGAGGTCGTGCCGGCGCCCGATGACCCGGTAATGGTGATGATGGGGTGCTTGGCTGACATGGCGCTGCTCAGGCTCTGAACAGGCCGCGGCGGCTGAACAGCGGCGCACGCTCACCGATGTTGCTCGGCTCTGTGTGGTAGCGGGCGATGCGCGCGACTTCCCGCGCCGACCCGAAGATCATCGGCACGCGCTGATGCAGGCTCTCGGGTTCGATTTCCAGGATGCGGTTGATCGCATCGGTGGCGGCACCGCCAGCCTGTTCTATGAGATAGGCGATCGGGTTGGCCTCGTAGACGAGGCGCAGCCGTCCCTGACCATAGCCCTTGCGCCGATCGCCGGGGTAGAGAAAAACGCCGCCGCGCATCAATATGCGGTAACAGTCGGCAACCAGAGAGGCGATCCAGCGCATGTTGAAATCCTTCTCGCGCGGTCCTTCGGTGCCCTCCAGGCAGTCGTCTACATAGAGCCGCACGGCCTCGTCCCAGTGCCGGTAGTTGGCGGCGTTGATGGCGAACTCCTGAGTGCGTTGCGGAATGATCCGGCTTTCATAGGCCTGGACGAAGGTTCCGAGCCTTGTCGAGAAGACGAAGACATGCGTGCCGCTGCCGAGCGACAGGACGAGTGCCAGCTGCGGCCCATAGATGAAGAAACCGGCGCCTAGCTGGTTCACGCCCGCCTGCAGGAAAGAGGCGGCCGGATCAGCGTCCGGCGCGCCAGTTGCGGTCAGGAGCGAGAAGATCGTTCCGATCGACACGTTGGTGTCGATGTTGGAAGAGCCGTCGAGCGGGTCGATCGCAATAGCGAGTGGCGCTTGCCTGTCGAGCAGGACTGGCTGCTCCAGCTCCTCGGAGGCGTAAAGCGCGACCGGTGCGCGGCGCATGGCGTCGAGGAAGATGTCGTCGGAGAAGACGTCGAGATCCTTCTGGACGTCGCCATCGGCATTGGCGCCACGGGTTTCGGCAAAGGCGGCGCCGAGCACCCCTTGATTGATGGTGTTGCGGACCTTGATGGCGGCCTGTGTCAACTGACGGACGGTCGTCACAACTGCCGAGCGGAATTCGTCAGGCTGGCCGAGATAGGAGTTCAGAAAAGCGTCGAGCGTTGCCGCTGGCATCGTAACCTCCCGGTCCGGCCGCATCTCCTCGGAGCGGCTGGACTGGAGGAATGGAAACAAACGTCGCGAGATAAGTAAAATTCAATAACTTTACTTAGCCACTAAAAATAATTTAGTATGCGGCATGAGGAACCTCACGCTCAAGCATTTCAAGACCGTCCAGGCAATCATCATGTGCGGCAAAATTGTCAGCGCGGCCAAGATGTTAGGCCTGTCTCCTCCAGCGCTGACAATCCAGTTGCGGCAAGTGGAGGAAGAATTCCAGCTGGCTCTGTTCGACCGAACATCGGACGGCATGCGTCCCACTGCCGCAGGTCTGGCTTTCGTCGAGACGGCGCAGGCTATCGATGAGCATCTCGGTTTGCTCGAAGACAAGATGGACGCCATCAAGGGCGTGCGCACCGGCAGCCTGAGGCTCGGCGTCGTTTCCACCGCAAAATATTTCGCGCCGCGGCTGATGGCTGCATTCATGAAGGATCATCCCGACATCGACATGCGGCTTGCCATCGGCAATCGTGCCCAGACGATCGACAACCTCAGGAACCACGACATCGATATCGCGCTGATGGGGCGTCCGGCGAAAGAGGTTCCGGTGCGCGCTTCGGTCTTCGGCGATCATCCGCTGGTCATCATCGCGCCGCCCGACCATCCGTTGGTGGCGGCGCGCGATATCTCCAAGGAACGGATCGCGGAGGAGCATTTCCTTATTCGTGAGCCCGGCTCTGGAACCCGCATCTCGTTGGAAATATTCCTGAGCGACGTGCCTGGGCGCATCGACGACCTCGGTGTCGAGATGGCCTCAAACGAAACGATCAAGCAGGCGGTGATGGCTGGTCTCGGCATCGCCTTCATCTCTGCCCACACCATCGCTGCGGAAACCGAAGCAGGCCGGCTTGTCATCCTCGACGTTGTCGGCATGCCGATCCGCCGGCAATGGTTTTCGGTGATGCGAACCGATCACGCGATCTCGCCGGCCATGGCCACGTTCAACGATTTCCTGATGCGCAAGGGCGCGACGTATCTGCCCCTTTTCGGAAAGCTGTATCCAGACAAGGCGGGATGACATTGCACGAACGCAACGGATGAAAGCCCGGTGGAGAACGCTCGCGATCGTTGGTGTTATAAGCAATATGTTATGTTGCAGTGCGAAAGAGCGGGGGCCACGTCCTTTCACACCCGTAAGCGATCCGTATGTGCACCCCCTGCAGAAACCTCCTGGGTAGGGTTCGGGAATTCGATGGGGGGCAATGCTTTACACACTCGTTATGATGGTCTGCCTGACGGATGTACCGCGGACCTGCGAACAACGCGAACAGATAGTAGACGGTCTGGCGATGAATCCCGGGACTGCCTTCATGCAGGCGCAGCCGCTGGTGGCGAGGTGGATCGAGACCCATCCCGGTTATTTCGTGCAGCGTTGGCGTGTGCTGCCTGGCAGAGAGTCGTGAGACAGGCGGTCAATGTCTATTTCTTCACGACGAGCGTTTCCGAGACGGTCTTCGACAACTGGTAAAGCCGCTGCTCGATTATCGTGGGCACATCGCAGACATAAGTCAGCGACTGGACGCGTTCGGTGAAAATTCGCGTCGCGAAATTCAGCTGGTCGGTTCGCCGTTCGACTTCGTCCGGATCCGCATCGGCCTTGGCGCGCAGCGCGTCGACTTCGGATGCTTCCTTGCGCAACTGCGCCGCCATTTCGAGCTGTTTGTGGGCATAGCGGGAGATGCCGGAGATCACGTGCGAACGCTCGGCGTCCATATGGTCGAACAGTCCCTGCACCAGCATCGCCATTTTTGGCGCAACCTGCTCGGGCGGCAGGGAAGTCGCGAAATCCTTGATCTCTTTCTGGGCTTCGGCAATCGGCGTCCGCCGGGCCGCCACCGCCTCGACAAGCGCCGACACACGGGCATCCTTCGCCCAATCCTTCGCGGTCGCGGGAAGCTCCGGCCCATTCCAGATCTGGCCAAGCGAGAGCTGTGGCACCTTACGCTGCATGCAAGGCCAGTCGGGATCGGTGTTTGCCGCGCCGGCGCCTCCCATCGAGGCAAGCGTGGCGACCACAACGAGAGTGTGAACAAGTCTCATTCGCGCCATCAGGCGTTTCCTCCCATGTCCTGCTTGCGGATCACCAAACCGCGCGAAGGGTCGTATGCGATGATGGCGCCGCCCAGAAACAGCAGCGTGCAGCCGGCGACGACGCCCAGCGACAGCCATTCGATCTGCCCGTAGAAGGCAAAGCGGATCAGTTCGACGGCATAGGTGAACGGGTTGCAGAGGCAGATCTTGTAGAGCAGCGGGCTCGCCTCCTGGATGCGCCACAAGGGATACAGCGCCGGAGACGCGAAATAGCCGGGAAAGATGACGAAGTTCATGATGCCGGCGAAGTTTTCAAGCTGCTTGATCAGCGAAGACAAGAGCATGCCGAGCGCGCAGAGCATCATGCCCGACAGGAACAGTGCCGGCAGCACATAGAGGTAGCCGAGTGGCGGCGCCTTGACGCCCCACAACCAGGCAACGATCAGGAACGCGTAGACCTGCACGATCGATACGGCCACCCCGGCGAGCATCTTCGACACCAGCAGGAACCAGCGCGGAAACGGGCTGACCAGCAGGATGCGCATGTTGCCCATCTCGCGGTCGTAGACCATCGACAGCGAAGACTGCATGCCGGAAAACAGCAGGATCATGCCGCAAAGGCCCGGTGTGATATAGACCTCGTAGAGCACATAGGTCTTGTAGGGCGGGATGATCGACACGCCGAGCACCTGGCGAAAGCCGGCGGCGAAGATGAACAGCCAGACGAGTGGCCGGACCAGCGAGGAAATGAAGCGTTCGCGCTGGTGCAGGAAGCGCAGGCACTCGCGCAGGACGACACCTTTCAGGCAAATGAGATAGTGGCGCAGGCCGAATGGCTCAGACTGCACCGGCATGATGCCGACGACCTTTCCGGGCATCGCAGGAGCGCTCATGGTGACGTCTCCGCCAGGCCCGCCGCATCGACGCGGCTGAGCTTCGAAAAGGCTTCACGAATCGAATTTCCGCCGTTCGCGCGGATCACATCCGACACCTTGCCGCTCGCGACCAGGTCACCCCGCCGCAGTATGACGACATGGTCGGTGTCTTCGACTTCGTCGATCAGATGCGTGGCCCAGAGCACGCCGATGCCCTCTGCCTGGACGAGCTTGCGGATGGTGTCGAGGATGCCCGCGCGAGACTCGATGTCGAGGCCGACGGTCGCCTCGTCAAGCAGGAGCAGGGAAGGTCGGTGAAGCAGCGCCCTGGCGATTTCGATGCGCCGCATCTGACCGCCGGATAGGCTGCGTGCCTTGTCGTGCTGGCGGCCCTGCATGTCGACCGTTTCAAGCAGCGCAGCAATGCGCTGGCGAGCTTCGCGTCCGCCAATGCCATGCAGCGAGGCGTGGTAGGAGAGATTCTGGTAGACGCTGAGGTCGAGGTCGAGCGTGCGTGCCTGGAACACGATGCCGACGCGTCTGAGTGCTTCGCCGGACGCGCGGCGAATATCATGGCCGAAGATGCGGATCGATCCGTGACGCGTGTCGTAGAGGTGGCTTATCAGTGAGAACAGCGTTGTCTTGCCGGCCCCGTTGAGGCCGAGCAGAACGGTGAAAGTCGCCGGCGCGATCGAAAAGGAGACGTCGTTGAGCGCCCGCTTCTGGCCATAGGAATGGCTGACGGCGCCGACATCGAGCGCCGCCACCTCTTCTCCCGGTCCGTTTGTCCTCATATGCTGCATGCCGGGTCGCTCCTTCAGGACGCGTTGGCTATCTGGCGCCCCTGGTCGCCTTTGTCTCACTTGATCGTAATCTTGCCCTTCAGTCCCTTGTCGGCAAGGTCGGGAACCGACCAGGTATATTCGCCCGGGCGAACGGTATGGAACTGCACCTGGATCGTTCCCGCGTCGTCGAATTCCAGCCAGGCTGGTCCGCCGTCCATATGCACTTCCAAATCGTTGATGACGATCTGGTCCATCCAGACATTGCGGAAGAGGTCGGTCACGAACTTGTATTCGAAACCGCCTTTGGAGGTGATCTTCCAGCGATAGCCCTGGCCGGCGATCAGCTCGAAATCCTTCTGATTGACGGCGTAAGTGGAATCGGCCGAACCGATAATCAATTCCGGCAGGTTCTTGCTGGCACGCGACGGTTTTGGCGTTGCATCGTCGGCATTTGCTCCGATCGGAGCAAGGACAAATCCGGCGAGTGCGGCGAAGAAAAACCTGCGGCAAAGTTTCATGTCTTGAGCCTCCCGATGATCAATGTCTGCTATTTGGGCGAAATGACCACACCCCAGGGCTGCTGGCCCACGGTGAGCGATTGGACCGGCTCGTCGGTGGCCGTGTCGATGAAGGTGATATCGTTGGAATTGCCATTCGTGGTGATCAGCGTTTTCTGGTCGGGCGTGAAGGCCAGATGCCAGACGCGCTGGCCGACGAGGATGTATTTCTCCACCTCGTAGGTGTCGGTATTGATCACCGCGACATGGTTCGCCGGGCCAAGCGCGACATAGGCTTTCTTGCCATCGGCGCTGATGGCGATGCCTACCGGCTGGATGGTTTCGGCCCGCAGTCCCTGAATCGCGAACTGGATCTTCTTCACCACTTCGCGTTTGGCGTTGTCGATGACGCTGACGGTGCCGCCAACCTCGGCGCTGACCCAGACCTGCGTGCCGTCGGGCTTGAAGTCGGCGAAGCGCGGGCGCGTGTCGACCAGCACGTTGTCGGTCACCTCATGCGTGCCGGTGTCGATGAAATGCGCCATGCTGGTGGTTTCCGAGGTGTTGACCATGGTCTTGCCATCGGGGCTGACACCCATGCCTTCCGGTTCCACGCCGACCGGAATCTCGGCCAGGACTTGCTTGCTTTCGACGTCGATGGCGGTGACGAGATTATCGTCCTCATTGGCGACATAAAGCGTCTTGCCGTCCGGCGAGAGCACGAACAATTCGGGATCGGGGCCGGATGGCAGCGTACCGACGATTTCAAGCGTCGCGGTATCGATGATCTGGACCGTATCGTCATCGCTGGCGCATAGGTAGACGAATTTGCCGTCATGCGAGATGGTGATGCCGCGCGGTCTCTGGCCGACTTCAACTGTCTTCACCACCTGCATCGTCGCCGTGTCGACGACGGTCATCGTGTTGTCCTTCTCATTGGAAACGTAGGCCGTATAGGCCGATGCCGGACTGGCCGTCAGGCCGGCCGCGAGAATGGCGAATGCGCAAGCTCGTTTCTGCACGCAAATTCCTCCCGATTGACTCTACTTGAGAGCGCATTTCGTTTCCGGCTGATCGACACCGAGCGTGTCGAGTTCGGAGACCTGGTGAAGATAGCCCTCTTGTGGCGATGTCGAGACGACGGACTTGGTGTCGCCAAGCAGGATCGGCTGGCGAAGCTGGAGGTTCCATTTGCGGAAGGTCAGCTTCTGCCCCTTGAAAGCAGCAACCGAAAAATCATCAGAGCGCATGTAGTCGCTAATCTTTTTCGCATCGTCGCCCTTGGTGCGCGTGGTGGCTTCGCCGACCGCACGCACCGCCGTCCAGGCCGACATGTCCTTGGAGAGCATCCGCCGTCCCGTCGTCTTCAGGAAGCGGCTCTGCATCTGGATGCCGCCCCATTGTTCGCTGGCGGGATGCCACGACGATGCAACCAGACCGGCCGTGCCGGCGACCAGCCGCGGCGTCCAGGTGCGATAGGGCACGTATGTCCCGAAAACCTCGCTTTCGTCGGCGACAAGCACCACGTCATGCTCCGGCAGATCTTGCGTGAACACGGAAATCTGCTGCTGTATCTGCGTGGCGCCGGTGTCGGTGCGCCTGGCTGTGCCGGTATCCTTGAATTCCTTCTCGGCGACGATCTGGCCGCCGAAGCGGGTTGCCGCGCGGCGCAACGCATCGGCGTAGAGATGATCCTGCTCATGCGATCCATAGAGCAGCACCCAATTCGGCCACTTCTTCACCATGAGATACTGCGCCAGCGCATCGGCCAGCATGCTGCGCGTCGGCGCGATATGGAAAACGTTGATGCGGCAGTCCTCCTCGCGAAGGCTGTCGTCGGTGGCGCCGACGTTGAAGATCAGCACGCCTTTGTCGCGGGCGATGTCGGCGATCGACAGCAATTGTTTGGCTGAAAGATCGGCGACCACATAGCGGTCGTCCTTGGCGATCAGGTTCTCGAATGCTCGAACCGCGTCGCCTTCGGGCTTGATCTCGGTCACGTCGAGGCTGAATTTCTGGTTGGTGAACTTTCCCGTCGTATTGTTGTCGCCGATCGCCACCTCGGCGCCGGCGACACCTTCGTCACGTGGCGGCAGGTCGAGCATGGAAAGCGTCAATTGCGGTGCGTAGGCCCGCAAATAGCCTATCTTGATTTCAGTTGTCTTTTTTTCCGGCTTCGCCACCGTTTCCTGGCCTGTCGCGTCGGAAACGTTGACGGTCAGGGAAAAAAAGCACAAAAAGGCAGCGAGAGTGCCTGGCACCGCGCTCGTCATCGATAGTAATTACCCATTCTTGCGCAAAGGTTCGACGGTTGCCGGACCCGCGCCAAGTCAAGGTGCCCATGATCAACTTAGCCGACCCGCAAAATTTATCAAACCCTATCGGACGACTTTTCGCGCCTGCCAGAACGGTGCGGAAAGTCGCCAGCGTCGATTCGCGTGGCAACACCGACGAGACGTGGCGCAGGGGCATCGACCGCCTTTATAAAAACGTCTTGTCCTCCAAACTGGAGAAACTGTTCAAATGACCAGAATGCTGGCAAGCGTCACCGGCATCGAAGAGGCGGAGATCGCTCTTTCTGGAGGTGTCGATATCGTCGACCTGAAGGACCCGAAGGCGGGAGCCCTGGGCGCGGTGTCCACGGAAACCATGCGCCGAACCATTTCGTTCATCGCTGGTCGGGCTCCGGTCAGCGCGGTCTGCGGCGACCTGCCGATGGAACCCGAAACGATCCGCATCAAGGCCGAAGAGATCGCGGCGACCGGCGTCGACTATGTGAAGATCGGATTTTTTCCTTCGGCAAATATCTCTGCCTGCGCACAGGCGCTCGAACCGCTCGCCGCACGAACGAAGCTGATTGCCGTGCTGTTTGCCGATCTGGCGCCGGACTTCGAACTTCTGCCGATATTCGCCAGGCATCGCTTCCATGGCGTGATGGTCGATACCGCGCAAAAGGGGAAGGGCCGGCTGCTCGATCATCTGCCGCCGGAGCGTATTCCGGGATTCGTCGATCGCACGAAATCGCTCGGTCTGATGGTCGGCCTGAGTGGATCGCTGGAAGCTCCGGATATTCCGCGCCTATTGCCTTTCGCTCCGGATTTTCTCGGCTTTCGGGGGGCGCTGTGTGGCCATTCCGGTCGCACGAGTTCGATCAGCGCCGAGGCGGTCTCGCAGATTCGCGAGTTGGTCCCGGCGGAATCCGGGACCGGCGGTCAATCGAGTATCGACTATCGCCTGTTGGCGGCGAGAGGCTATTCGCCGGACACCGATCCGACACTGGGCACGGACAGGATTTTTGTGCGGGATTTTGTACTGCCGGTCCAGATCGGTGCCTACAGCTTCGAGCATGGCCATACTCAAAAAGTGCGCTTTGATGTGACCGCCGACGTGCTGCAAATCACCGACCATCCCGAGGACATGCGCCATGTGTTCTCCTACGACATCATCATGGACGGCATTCGCACCATCGTCGCGCGGGGCCATATCCAGCTCAGCGAAGCTTTGGCCGAGCAGGTGGCAGCGCACGTCCTGGAGAACCAGCGTGTCGTGCGCGTCACGGTAAGGGTGGAAAAGCTCGAGCTCGGTCCTGGCGGTGTCGGCGTCGAGATCGAACGCAAGCGCCAATCGGCGGGACGCGGCGCTGCCTCCGGCACTGCTGGCCGAAAAGACCGAAGCGTTGTTTTCCGGCCGCGCCAGGAACGCCCCGAAATGCTCCGACGGGCCATCGTCAAGCTTGGCGGCAGCACGGCCCACGCGGCGGAGATGAAGAGCTGGATCGCAGCGCTGGCGGGTTCCAGGCTGCCGATCGTCATCGTGCCCGGCGGCGGGCTCTTTGCCGATCATGTGCGTGAGACGCAGACACGCATGGATTTTTCCGACACCGCCGCACATGCCATGGCGATCCTGGCCATGGAACAGTTCGGCCATGTCATCCTCGACCGGGACGAAAGGCTGACGCCGGCACGGTCGCTGGATGAGATCGGGCGAGTCTTGGAGGCGGGGAAGGTTCCGGTATGGCTGCCGTCGTCACTGGCACTGCCGGCGCTGGATGTTCCGGCTTCCTGGGACATTACCTCCGATTCTCTGGCCGCCTGGCTTGCCGGCAAGCTTGGCGCAAACGCGCTGTTGCTTATCAAGCAGACCGGTGCATTCTTCGACAGCGATACAGCTGACAGCCTGAGGACCCGAGGCATTGTCGACCCGGGTTTTGCCGCCATGCTGCCCGACGGCGTCGATTTCCATCTCGCTGGTCCGAAGGATGCTGCCGAGGCCGGCGCGATGCTCGCGTTGGGCAAGCTGCCCGGCATCAGGATCGTGGCTTCAACAGGGTCGTCGGCAAAGAAGGCGGGATAGCCGATGGTGAAGCTGCATGTGCCGCGCTGGGCATGGGTTTTGACGGGTTCCGGGCATTTCTTTACGGAGAGCTTCGCACTTGTTCGCCAACTCGAACATTGCGATGTCTTCGTGTCGAAGGCCGCCAACGAAGTGCTGCGCATGTACAAGCTTAAACTTGATTTCCCGGAGACGACGCGCGTGCTGCACGACAAGACCGCGAGTGCGATCCCTGTCGGCGAATTCTACCACGGCGTCTATCACACGGTCGTGGTGGCGCCGGCCACGTCCAACACGGTCGCCAAATGCGTGCATGGCATTTCCGACACGCTCGCCACCAATGTCTTTGCCCAAGCGGGAAAGTGCCGTGTGCCAGCCATCGTCTTTGCTTGCGACACCGCACCGGAACTCGAAACCCAGGCACCGCACGGGCTGGTCAAGGTCTATCCGCGCAGGATCGATCTGGAAAATACCGAGCAGTTGAAGAGTTTCGAGCGGACCCAGGTGGTCGAGTCGCTCGCTGATCTCGAAGCCTCGCTCACACGGCGACAGGCCGAACTCGCAAGCGATGGCTGAGCGGCTGGTTTTTCTTACCGGCCATCTGGCCAAGGCGCGGCTGGAACAGCTGCTGGCCGGGCTGGGCAAAACCGAATTCGCGTGGGAAATCGTCAACGTCGGCGTCAAGGTCGCCGCGCTGATGAGCGAGGACATTGTGAAGCGTCGGCTCACTCTGACGAGAGACGTCGACCGCGTCATCCTGCCCGGACGCTATCGGGGAAACATCGAGCACCTGTCGGAGCATTTCGGCGTGCCTTTTGTGCGCGGCCCCGACGAGATCGCCGACCTTCCGGCCTTCCTTGGCCGGGCGGGCAAACTGCCGGATCTGACGCGTCACGATATGCGCATCTTCGCCGAGATCGTCGATGCGCCGATGCTGTCGGTCGAGGCACTGATGGCGAGGGCCTCGATGCTAGCTGCGGCCGGCGCCGATGTCATCGATCTGGGCTGCCTGCCGGAGACGCCGTTTCCGTTGCTGGCGGAGGCTGTGCGAGCGCTCAAGGCACGGGGATTTATGGTCAGCGTCGATTCGGCCAGCGTGGACGAACTGACGATCGGGGCACGCGCCGGCGCGGACTATCTTCTCAGCCTCGATGAGAACACGCTGCCGTTGATCTTCGATCATAGGGCTACGGCAGTGTTGATACCTTCCACGCCTGGCGATCTGGATTCGCTCGGCCGGGCCATCGAAGCCGCGCAAAAGGCCGGTATCGCCTTCATTGCCGATCCCGTGCTCGACCCGATCCATTTCGGCTTCGCCGTTTCACTCGGGCGCTTCATCGAGGCGCGGCGCCGCTGGCCGGACGTCGAATTGCTGATGGGCACCGGCAATCTCACCGAATTGACCGACGCGGACAGTTCTGGTGTTACGGCCGTTCTAGCGGGACTCTGCTCGGAACTCCGGATCCGAAACGTGCTGGCGGTGCATGTCAGTCCACACACGGTGCGGACGATCGAGGAGCACGATATCGCCCGCCGCGTCATGTTGGCTGCTTGCACGGACGGCGCCTTGCCGCGCGGCTATCACCCAGGCCTGTTGCAGGTCCACGATCGCAAGCCTTTCACAGCCTCAACCGACGATATCGAGGCATTGGCGGCCCAGGTGCGCGATGCCAACTTCCGGATCGCGGTAGCGGAGGACGGCATCCACGTTTTCAATAGCAGAGGGCATGCAGTTGCCACGGATGCGTTCGAACTTTTTGCCGGGCTGGACGTCAACGCCGATGGCGCACACGCTTTTTACCTCGGCGCGGAACTGATGAAGGCCGAGATCGCGTGGCGCCTCGGCAAGCGTTATGTGCAGGACGAGCCGCTCGCATGGGGCGTTGCCGCGCCGGCTCCCGAAACCGACCGTACCCGTCTTGCCGAGCCGGGCAAGACGCTCCGCGCAAGGAAGGAGCGCTAGGACCATGCCCTACATTCGCGAATCGATCATCACGACGGTCAACAAGGCAGGCAACGTCCACATCGCGCCAATCGGTATCATCGCCGAGAATGACGGCTGGGTGATTGCGCCCTTCCGGCCGTCGGTCACGCTCGACAATCTCGCCGAAGTGCCGTTCGCCATCGCCAATTATACCGACGACGTGCGTGTCTTTGCCGGCTGCCTGACAGGCCGCAAGCATTGGCCAATCGTTCCGGTTGATGGGTTTCCGGTGCCGAGGCTCGAGGCGGCGCTGGCGTATTCGTGCCTCGAAGTCCAGGCGGTCGATGACAATGGCGTGCGCCCCCGCCATCTCTGCCGCGTGGTGCGGGAGGAAGCGCTTGCGCCGTTCACCGGCCTCAACCGAGCCAAGGCGGCGGTGCTTGAGCTAGCCATCCTGGTCAGCCGGCTCGGCATGCTGCCGCGCGATAAGATCGAGGCGGAAATCGCCTACCTTTCGATCGCCATCGAAAAGACAGCAGGCGACGGTGAAAAGGAAGCCTGGGGCTGGCTGATGCAGCGTGTCAGCGATCATTTGACCGCCAAAGGTTCCGGTAGCGAGGACGCGCGAGCATAGGCGCGAGCGCCGCAACCTGCTTACGAAGGATATCCCGCCAAAAGCGCCACCGCGGACGCGGGTGCCGCGCTGCTCGCTTGTCCGCGAACGGTGTCATCCGCGGGGATGATGTCGGCGAAATCGACATAGCTGCGTTCCATGCGTTCGGCCAGTCGCCTGATCTGCCAGCGGCCGCTTCCGGCGCCGACGATCGGGACATCCCGAGGCAGGGTTCCGGCAACCAGCGACGCTGCATCGTGCACTTTGCGCAGTTGCTGCTCGCTGAACCAGCGCGCGACTTCACCCCATTCCGGCGGGGCCAGGTCAGTGGCGTCGCGCCCGACCATGCGCGCCAGCCGCGCGATCGAGCCATCCACGGTCTTTTCCTTGCCGTCGGCGGGAGGGTGCCTGTCGTCGTCCTCGTCGAGCACGCCCAGGATGCGGTGAGCGTCGGCGATCGAGGCGAAATACTCGTTCATCAGCGGCGTTAGCCTGCCATGGACGGGAGCCGAGGAGGCTACGCCGAACAGGAATGTCCTGGTGAAGCCGGTATAGACCAATTCGCCGGTTAGAAGCCGTCCGGCGTCGGTGTAGCCGTCATTGGCCACGGCGCCGTTCTTGATGGCAATGATATCGGTGGTGGTGGAGCCCATGTCGACGAACAGGGCATCGCCGGCGAGTTTTGCCACCAACAAGGCTGTCGCGTGCCAATTGGCGGAAGCCACATCGGCGGCTAACTGCGCTGCCCGCTCGACCCCGACGAAACCGTATGGTCCGGCATAGACCAGCTTTTTGTCTGTGGGGAAATGGGTGGAAATCTGACCCAGCAGAGCCCCTACGCCGACATCGCGGGACGGAAAGATGTCCGACAGTTCGCCTGTCATGGTGAACGCGTTGAGATCCGCACCCGCGTAGATCGGAGCCGTTTCGTCGAGGGCTGAAGCCAGCTTGTGCAGCCCTTGCCAGAGCGGCGTTGCGATCGTTACCGCCTCGACGATGCGACCGTCTTGTGCGCGGGTCACCTTCAGATGTGCGCCGCCAATGTCGAAACCGGCAATGATGCCCTTTCTTTTTTCCACGCTTCAAGCTTTCATGACGGGGGCAATTGGTCGGTGAAAAAAGCGTTGCGTATCATTCCGGTTCTCGACCTGAAAGACGGTGTGGTGGTTCGCGCCCAGCAGGGAAAACGCGATCGCTACAGGCCGATCGTTACGCCGCTCAGCCGAAGCCCTGATGTCGTCGCGGTCGCTGAAGGACTGCGTGGGCTTTATCCTTTTTCGACCTTCTACATCGCAGATCTGGACGCTATCGAAGGCGGTGTGCCAAACAGCGACGCACTCGCCCGGCTGAGGACGATGGCGGAGCCGCCGGAACTTTGGATCGATGCCGGTGTGGCCGACGAAAAGACACTTTTGGCGGCGCTTGCCGAACGCTCGCTTTCTCCTGTTCTGGGCTCTGAATCGCAGCGGGACGACATGTTGCTGCGGCGTTTTCGCGATCATCCCGATCTCATCCTGTCCCTTGATTTCGTCGGCGATAGTTTTTGCGGACCACGTTCTCTTCTCGATGAGCCCGAGCTTTGGCCGCAAAAGGTGATTGTCATGACGCTGGCCAAGGTCGGTGCGGCCGCCGGTCCCGACTTCGGGCGGTTGCAGGAGGTCAAGGCCAAGGCCGGAAATCGCGCCGTCATCGCGGCCGGCGGCGTCCGAGATGAGACCGACATCAGCGCCTTGTCGGCGATGGGTGTCGCCGCGGCGCTGGTCGCAACCTCATTGCACAACGCTACGCTCACACCCGGCCGCCTCGCGTCACTCGGCGCCTGACAATCGTCGCTCGTCAGTTCCCGAAGGGCGAGCGCCCTTCGGGAACTGACGTTTCAAAAGCCCAGAACCTTTTTCAGCCGGCGCAACAGACCATCCGTCTCAGAAGAGGGTTTTTCCTGTGCGGGGCTGTCTCTTGTCTAGGCTGCGAACGGATGCTTGACCTTGTCGCGCTGGGCCGTTGCTTCGGCGGCGGTCGGGGTTCCTGCAACGGCACGCTGGATAGCTTCCTTCGTCGCCTCGTAATTGTATTTCTGAATCTTGGCGTCGTCCGCCGCGTCCCAATGGATGAATACCCCGACGCAGATGAACACGTCGTCTGCTTCGTTGGCCGGAATGGTCCCGTCCGCAACGCTGTCCTGCACGGCCTTTGCCACGGCGTGCTGCGCCGGGCCGAACATCTGGACCGCCTGCTTGGCGCCCTTGATCGTGACCTTGTTGAACATCACGGTGTTGGGTTTGCATTGAAGATTGGGCGCGATCACCGCCAAAAGCGAAGTAAAGCCGTCCTTGTTGTTGGTAAGCGCGTTGCAGAATGCCGTTTCGACCGCGCTCCCCCGCGGGCCGATGAGCAGGTCGACATGCGCGACTTCGTTGCCGTCTCCCACCAGCGATTCACCGACCATAACCTTTGAGATTTTTGCCATGCCAATTTCCTCCAAGACACAATTATGGTGTCCACGGACGCTGCAACCGAGCAGGCGCTCGATGGACAGCTATCCTTGTTGGCAGCGTCCGGATTTGCCCGGACCGGTTGGCTAGATAGCCGCGGAAGCACAGCTTCCACTTTTGGAAGTCAAGCACCAACGCCGCGATTATGCAAGGTGAGGGCGAGGGTGTGGACTAAAAGAGTAGCCACGGTGAGGTCGGCCGAAGTGCCGGGATTGATGTTGTCGGCCTTTAACCGACGGTCGAACTCCATGAGCAGGCGAATGCGCGACGGCTCGTCGCCCTCGGCATGGAGCGCCGCCTGGACGGCAACGGCTTCCTGCCGCGCCTGATTTGCGACGTCAACGCCGTGCTTGCGCATCACATGGCTGTCGGGGAAGTCGGCGAAAAACGCCATGTAGACGAATACCGTCGGCCACATGCCGGTTTCTCCACGTGCCAACGCTCCATCCAGCGCCGCGAGCCCGACCCCGAACACGTCGCCGAAACAGCTGCCGTACTGGCGGGCGATCATGTCGCGGTCGGCGGCCTCCCGCATCGCGTCCAGCAAATGGATCTTCGGCTCCTGCCGCACATCGTTGGCGGCTTCTCCGAGACCGCCTGGCGCGGCCGTGACGATCGCCTCGAACACCGCCTTGGTATCCTGCACGCTCAAAGCCCGAAGCAGCGAGTCGAGATTGTCCTGCAGTCTGTCACCGCTCATTTCGGCGGCGCATATCAGTGGCCCTGTCAGAAGGATGATTCCGAGATTGGTATTGGTTGCGACCGCCAGTCGTGTCGCGCGCACCGCCTCCAGCATGCGCTGTCCGACCGGCAGACGAGGATCGGTCAGCGGCCCGGAGGAAACCTCCGCACTCATCATGAATTGGGCGGCCGACATGCCGTGTCCGTCGGCGAACAGATGGACGTTGCCCGGTTTGAGGGCTTCGATCTCCATCCTGCAGGCATCCTTGTAGCTGGCCCGGAGGCGTTCACGCGATAGCGCCATCCTAGCGGCCCTCACGAATTCGCAGGCGCGGCAAAACGGTAGGGCCGCGGCGCGGCGGCCGCTTCGGCGCGGTCGGCCAGGAGTTTCAGCAAGGCATCGGCGATTGCTTCGGCGATGTTCACGGCGACCACCGATTGCAATCCCGACCAGGCGGGCATGCTGTTCACTTCGAGTATGAACAGATTGCCGTCGTCAGCCCGCACGATGTCCACGCCGGCAAAATCCGCGCCGACTGCGGCTGACGCAGCGACGGCCAGCGATGCCAGTTCCGCCTTGCCATGTTCGAAAACCTGTTCCGGCACGCCGCCCCTGTTGACGTTCGTGATCCAGTCGTCGCTGATGCGGCTCATCATCGCCACGGTCTCGCCGGCGCAGACAAAGACGCGAAAATCCCGGAAAGGCGGACCGGCACGCGACACATATTGCTGAAGGTAGTAGACGCTGTTCACCTCTTCTGCAGCCGGCAGGTCCGAGAGCGTGCGGATCAGCTTTATCCCGCGGCCTTGCGCGCCGAACAATGGTTTCAGCACCAGCGGTCCCCGCGGAAGCTCTTGCGCCGCGATCTCCTCGGCGACGGCAAGTCCTTCTACGGCAAAGGTGCGTGGCGTAGGCAGGCCGGCATTTTTCAAGAGGAATGTCGTCATCGACTTGTCGACGCAGCGCTCGATCGCCAGCGCGGAATTCCACACGGGAACCGACAGTCTGCTTAACGCATGCAGCACGCCGAGGCGCCGGGTAATCGCTTCGAACGATCCGGCGGCGATCGAACGGACGAGCACGGCGTCGGGCAGCGTGCCGCCGAAGCCAGGGATCGAAAGCCCGCTCGGGCTGCTGGTGTCGAATGCGATCGCCGCCAGCGGCACGGCTGCAACGGCGGCGCCTCGCCGACCAAGCCCTGCCGCCAGGCCGTTGGAGCCGGTGTCCACTTTGTCGCTGACGATCAGGATGCGAGGGATCATGTGGCCTCTCGGGTACGGGAATGTCGGCGGCGCGAGCAATCCCGCGCCCTCATTGCCGCGTCCGCGGCAGGGCTGCACGAAATGCAGGCGTCGGGCAGGCGAATGACAGACGAATCTCTTTGCACCGCCATGCTCTAGCCGAGACTTCGTTCGAGCATCTTCAGATCACGCCGACCGGCGCGAAACGTATCGCCGGTTTCGATCGCGGTCACGATTACTTCGGCCGGGCTGAACAGCAGCGGGTCGATGGCATAGAAATCGCCCTTGAACCGCGTGAAGATCTCGGCGAAGGGTTGGCCGTAGTCCCGTGAGGCGCTGCTGGGAAGTTTTTCCGCGAGTTTGCCAGCTTCTTTCGCCGATCCTTTCACGAAGAGCTGGACGCTGCCGCCATAGATGATGGCATCGTTGGTTCGGCCCATGGCGGTCAGGAAATCCGGATGGGGGGCGGGGATCGGAGCCGTTCCGATGCCATCGACAACGTTCTCCAGCGGGAATTTGAGATCGTTGATCTTGTGCAGGGCAACCTCGAGCGCGCGCGCAACGATCTGCACGCCGCCGGCAAGACTTTGTGTCGGCGCATAGAGGAAGGTGAGCTTTTCCGTCGCCAGTCCAGTTGCCTTGCCCACTTTCTCAACGATCGCGCGGGGAGGCGGTTCGGCCGTCTCCAGGATAAGCACCGCGGACGATGCGATGTCGCGATAGGAAAGTGTTTCGAACAGCGGTTCGACCCGGGCGAGCGCCCGCGCCGGCCCAGATCCCATGGCGAAATAGTCCTGGCCAGACAGGTTCCAGCCCGCATATTGGCTGCCCAGGCAGGCTAGCACCGGCTGCGAAGATCGCGCTTCGACGGTGAACGGCCATTGCTGTGACGCACGATCCATGAACACCGAAACGCTGCCGAGACCGCCCATCGCGGCCTCAGCCATGCGCAGCCCGGCTTCGACGCTGCCGACGGTCTTGGCGCCGGCATCGATCAGGCGCTCGCCCAATGGCCCCGTGGAGACGACGATACGCAGGCGTTCGGCGTCGCCAATCATGCCGTCAACGATGCGCTGTGCATTGTCGTTCAGGAATGCCGAACCGTCTTTCATGTCCGGTCTCCTTCCCATTGGAGTTGCAATTGACTGGCTTGTCCCTTGATGAGCCGCTTGGTCGATTGGACGCTCGGACCGCGAGCGAAGACCGTGCAGACAGGGTCGCCGGCAATCAGACGGGTGCCAGCCGACTGCTGGTCCGCTGTCCATTCAGGCCAGGCGATCGACGGAAAGTGAGTGATTGGCGTCGCGGCGTAAGTCACCATCGACGCCATCGAATCGACGAAGCGCGGCAAGCGGAAGACCTGACCCGTCGCGGCGCGCAGATGCGCTTCGATCAATGGCGCTTCGATATCGTCGAAAATGTCGAGGGTGGCGCCTGGCCTCGGATTGATCTCGATGAACTTGTAGCCATCCGGCCCGCGGATGAGATCGGCGCTGCACAATCCAACCAGGCCGGCGCGCCGCGTCAGACTTGAGAGCCAACCGCCGATGAGCGCCGCCTGTCTGCGATCGAAGCGTCTCAACCGCACGGCGCCGCCGTAGCGATAGGGCGCTGTCGGGGAGGGGGACGTCCACTGTTGGCTGAAGCCCACGATGTGCGCGGTTTGCCCGTTGCCGACGAACAGGGCCGAGATGCTGCGTCCGGCAACGAAGCGCTGGAAATAGCGGCCGGCGGTCGGGCTTTCTCCGGCTGCTCGTCTGACGTGCCCGCCGCCGGCGCCGCCCGCGGTCTTGACCACCCAGTTCTCCGGATCAGGCGGCTGGTCCCATCGCAATTGCGGATGCGGGATGCCGAGTTCGGCGCAATCATCAGCCAGCAACTGCGGATCCTTGATCCTGCGGATCGCGCCGCCGCCATTGCCTGCGAGCGGAAAGTGTCGCGCGATCTTGTCCACGGTCTCAGGCATCCGCTCAAACCCAGAGCCCAGGATAATGGCGACCGGGAGGTCGTCGCCAGCCAATCGCCGAAGCGTGTCGATGATGCGCTCGCCATCGACGCCCCCCTGCAGGTCGCCCGGCAATATCGTCGCGCGTTCTACGAGCGCGACGGTGTCCGTATCGCAAAAGAAATCGGCGACCAGCGGACGATAACCGGCGCGACGCGCGGCGGCGGCCAGCGCCCGGCCTGAAATTGCCGCGATCAAAAGAGATCCGGCGTTACTTGGCAATCTCGCGTGCAAGGGAAAACGCTTCCTGAAAATCGAGCGTGATCGTCTTTTCGGATTCGATCATTCTTTTGAAGAGACCGAATTCGACCTTATATTTGACATTGCCAATGGCAAGCGGACCAATGCCGACAGCTTTTGCCGTTTCGAGTGGATCACCATTGGCATTGACGGCCAATCCTTCGATGCCGGCCGGGGGAACAGCATTGACGTCGGCCGCAATAAGCAGGTCATTGCCTTTCAATTGGGCTTTGGAGACCACTTGGACGCCGGCTTTAGCGCAAGCCAGGATAATTTCGTTTGCCTCGACCAGCTTTGTCTTGCGGGCGTCGCTCGATCCGTCAGCGGCATCGACGATGATGTTGAATCTGCTTTCGATCTCGGCCGCGATCTGCTTGACCCTTTCGATGCCGTCATGGCCGACAAGTGTGACCCGTGCACCTTCCTCTGCCGCGATGACGGCGGTGCAGAAGCCGACGACGCCGGTGGCGCCGAAAACAGCCACCCTCGTATCCCTGAGCCCACGCTGGAATTTCTTCTCCAGCGCCTTTTCGACCTTGGCCACCATCGCCGCGGCCGTGGTGAACGAGCCGGCCGGATCGGCAAATACCGAAACCTGGAAAGGCGGCACCATCGCCTTCTTCGCGGCGTCGAACATGTCGAGCGCCAACGAGGCATCCTTCCCGGCGATGAAGATGCCGGTATCGACACCCGCATCCGGCGGGCGCGAAAAGATCGCGTCCTGGACCAGGCCTGTCACTTCGGCGAGGCTTACATCGACATAGGGGACGACGGCGTCGAAACCTGCGTCGAGCGCCATATTCACGTCGAAGGGGCTCATCTGCTTCAACGGTGTCAGCATGTGCAGGATGTGTTTGCGGGCCATTTCTTGCCTTTCTGCCTGAAACGGGAGCGTCAGCTGCCGACGAGATTCAGCCTGGTTGAGCTGATCTTCGCGCCGGAGTTCCTGCCCTTGACGATCTTGATCTCAAGGCCGTCTCCAACTTTCGTCTTCCGAACCGCGTCGACGAACTTGAGTGCGGCGTCATGCGATGGCGCGAAGGCAAAGCCTGTCGGCCCCCAGGAACTCTGGCCGATGCCGACGGCGCCTGCTTCATTGAGACGGTGGGCCGCCATCTCGACCCCCTTCGAGGTGAACACGCCGCCCTGCGCCGGGGCGAAATGGCTGCCGATCAGCATCTGTATCGCGGTGACGGCGGCGCCGAATGCCGGAAGGTCCCGCTCGACCAGAGCCGGCATAATGCCCATCAGCACCCTCCGGCAGATCTCCCCGCTGCCTGCCGTTGGGAATGGCGGCAGCGAACGAAACGCCGCGACCTCGGCAGCGCCATGCAGTCCATGCCCGGAATGGTCGAGGATGAGGATGACGCGCCACTCTTCCGGAAACGGCAGCCGCGCGACGACCGGAGGCGTTCCGCCGCGGTCGTTCTTGCCGGCGTCGACTATGACGCCGCCATCTTCGAAACTTGCGATGCCGATGCCGGATCGGCCGCCCCGCTCGAGCAGGTTCGCGTCGCCGGCGATATCCAGAGGCAAATTATGGAGAGTGCGCAACGCCGAGGCGACGGCAAGGGCGATCTGCGTGCCGGAGCCCAGACCCGCATGACTGGGGATCGACTGCTCGACCACCAGATGGTGCTGGGCGCGAATGCCGAGATGCTTGCAGAGCGTCGACAGATGCTCGCCGGCACGGGTGCTCTCGGAGCCTTCAACGATGGTCTCGCCGGACCGCGACAGGGTGACGACGGTTTCGGGTTCGCTCAATGGAAGCCCGACGCTGCCGAACCGCCGTCCGGCATCGCCATTGAGATCAAGGAAGCCAAGGTGCAGGCGAGCGGGCACTCGTATGGTAACAGAATTCGACATCTGCCCCCCGATGGGTGCATCATGGATGCATCATGGAAGTTTAGGTGCCCGGTACCATGATAACTGTTTTCGTCGATGGGGCAAGCCAAAGAGAATGCATCACGTGTTTGCCGGCTCCGGCGCGTAGACAGACCGAGCAATTCGCGGAGGTCGACATGAACGAGACAGTCAAGGAAAAGGTCTATTCGGAAGCCG
Source organism: Mesorhizobium sp. M7A.F.Ca.US.011.01.1.1 (assembly GCF_003998295.1). NCBI lineage: Bacteria > Pseudomonadati > Pseudomonadota > Alphaproteobacteria > Hyphomicrobiales > Phyllobacteriaceae > Mesorhizobium > Mesorhizobium sp. M7A.F.Ca.US.011.01.1.1. The sequence continues at coordinate 37,401 of NZ_RZRT01000011.1, read as the reverse complement.
AGATCGCTGACCGGCTTGAGAAGGAGCTGCCGAAATGGCGTTATGAAAACGGCTGGATCCGGCGCAAATACAAGACCCACAGCTGGAAATCGACGCTCATGGTCATCAACACGGTTGGCCATCTCGCCGAGGCGGCGTGGCACCATCCCGATATCACCGCCTCCTATGCCTGGGTCGAGGTGCGCCTGACGAACCACGCGGCGAAAGGCATTACCGACAAGGATTTCGAGTTGGCGAAAAAGATCGAGGATGTTGTTCAGTGGCAGCCGGCCAAGGAAGGCGGGGCACTGGAAGGCACTCCGCTGACCGATCAACGCTTCGCTTACGTCAAATATGACTAAGCAGGGTCGGAATTTGTTGACGCGCATGAAAACATTCGCTGAACCGCTGCAAGGTGGGGTTCACGGCCAATCCAGTTTCGTCTAGGATCGGGCCGGCACCAGAAAGTAGTTTAGCGAATGGCGGTTGCTTGGATCGGCAACCGGGAAGCGCTGATTGAGCACGCGGCTGCGCATGCCGCGTCGCTATTGTCGTCAAGTCGGTGCCCGGTTTTCAGCTTTGATACGGATATAGACGGCACGAGGGCGGCGATCGCGCTGGCCGAGCGGGCTGGCGCGGCATACGACCATGCCGATGGCGCGGCACTTGCCCGAGAGACCGCGCTTTTTACGGACAAGGGGGCAATGACCGTCGCCCCCGGTGAGACGCGCCGGCGTGCCGATGTCGTGGTGATCGTGGGCGAGCTCCCGCGGATCCATCATGGTCTTGTTGGCGAACTCGCTGGGACGGTTCCCGACCTCTCGACCGGGAACCAGCGCGCGTTCTTCGTGGTAGGCCCAAACGGGATGTCCGTGCCGCCGCTGAACGGCGGCCGCAAGGCAACGCAACTTTCCTGTGGCCAATCCAGCCTCGCCGCCACGCTGGCGGCACTGAGGGCACAGTACAAAGGGCAGCGTACATTGCAACCGGTGTCGAATTTCAATGATTTCGCCAAAGCTCTGGCGGCCGCGCATTTCCCCGTGTTCCTGTTTTCAGGCCACGCCGCCGAAGGCTTGGCATTGGAGATGCTGCAAGGACTGATCGCCGATCTCAATCGCAAATCGCGCGCATCCGGCCTTCATCTGCCGGCGAACGAAAACGGCTGGGGAAGCACACTCGCCTCGGCCTGGATGACAGGTTTTCCGCTGCGCACCGGCTTTGCGCGCGGCTTCCCGGAGTTCGATCCCTGGCGCTGCGATGTGGCGCGCATGATCGCTGCCGGCGAAGCCGACCTGCACCTGCGGATCTCCGCCGCAACGGCCCAACCACAGAAAAAAAGGGCACGCATGGCGCTGATTGTGCTGACGAAAACGCAAGAGCCGGTTGCCGGCGCCGCGGTCACCATCGCCATCGGCGAGGCTGGGGTCGATCACGATGCGGTTGTCTACTCCAGCCGCACGGGCTCGCTCAGGTCGATCGATGCGCAAGCGGCCTCGCAATTGCCCTCCGCCGCGACGATCATCCGCCAGATCGCTACCCATGCTTTCGCCGAGCCACTGCCATGCTGACGAAAATCGCCGGCGGCGACATCATCGATCCCGTCAACGGCCGTCTCGGCAAGGGCGACCTCTGGATCAAGGACGACAAGATCGTTGCGGCGCCGGCGGGAGGGGCGGCCGACCGGATCATCGAAGCCAGCGGCTGCATCGTGATGGCTGGCGCCATCGACATCCACTCCCACATTGGCGGCGGCAATGTGAACACCGCGCGGCTGCTCTTGCCCGAACAGCACGCCGCCCATCAGGTGAGGCCGGCAATGACGCCGCTCTCCAATGCCGGCTGGTCGACGTTCCAGACGGGCTGCCTCTACGCAAAGATGGGCTTTACGACCGTGGTCGAGCCGGCGATGTCGCCGGGAGCGGCGCTTCACACGCATCTCGAACTGGCTGACATCCCGATCATCGACAAAGCGACCCTTGCCATTCTCGGCAATGACGATTTCCTGTTGTCGATGATCCGCGACGACGCCCCCCGAACGATGATCGAAGACTATGTCGCCTGGACGGTCGCTTCGACGCGAGCGCTTGGGGTCAAGGTGATCAACGCCGGTGCGGCCGCCGCCTTCAAGGAGAACGTCCGCACCTTCTCGCTGGACGATGTCGTGCCTTCCTATGGCGTCAGTTCGCGCAAGATCGTCAAGACGCTGCAGGCCGCCGTCGACAGTCTTGGCCTGCCGCATCCTTTGCATGTCCATTGCAACAATCTGGGCAGCCCCGGATCGGCGGATACGGCGGCTGCGACGATTGCAGCGGCGGATGGGCTGCCGCTGCACCTGGCCCACCTCCAGTTCTATGGCTATGGCACGGAAGGAAAACGCGGGTTTTCTTCCGCCGCCGCACGGCTTGCCGAACTGGTCAACGCGACGCCGGAAGTCACCATCGATATCGGCCAGGTCATGTTCGGCCAGACGGTCACGGTCTCCTCCGACGTCATGCGGCAGTTTTCGGCGCGTGGCAGCGCGCACCCGAAAAAGACCGTCATTCATGATGGTGACGGCAATGGCGGCGGCATCGTGCCCTACAGCTATGGCAAGGACTTCTACGGCACGATGCAGTGGGCGATCGGGCTCGAGCTTTTTCTCCTGATCGACGATCCCTGGCGTGTGTTCTTCACCACCGATCATCCCAACGGTGCACCTTTTACCGCTTATCCGGCGCTGTTCGAACTGCTGATGAGCCGGGAAGCGCGCGCCGAAATGACCGCCGGACTTTCACGATCCGCCCTGGCGCTCTCTACCCTGGCCGCAATCGACCGCGAATACACGTTCGAGGAAATCGCCATCATGACGCGCGCGGCGCCGGCCAAGCTGCTCGGCTTGACGGATCGAGGCCATCTCGGCGCCGGCGCAACAGCAGACATCGCTATCTATCGCAGGGACCGCAGTATCGCGAAAATGCTCGGGCGGGCGGCGTATGTTTTCAAGGATGGCGATCTCGTCGTGCAAGACGGGGAAATCATCTATTACCGCTGGGGCAAGGCATTGAGGCTCAAGCCGCCTGTCGACAAGGCAATGGTGCGACGGCTCGAGGACTATCACCAGCAGCGCTACGGCCTGTCGCTGGACTGGTTCAATTTTCCGGATTCCGCGATTGCGCGCGAACAGCCATTCGGCGAGGTGCCATGCCGAACATGAGCGTCAATGGGGTAACGATCGACGATACCTTCGCCGAAGCCTTCGGCATGCGCGCAACCGCCATCGTCATCACCGCGCCGAGCCGGAAATGGGCTCGCCAGGCGGCGATCACGATGACCGGCTTCGCCACCTCGGTGATCGGTTGCGGCTGCGAAGCGGCAATCGATCTCGACCTGCCGCCATCGGCCACACCGGATGGCCGGTCGGGCTGCCGCGTCATGATTTTCGCGATGGGAACGGACGAATTGCAGAAACAACTGCTCAATCGTGTCGGCCAGTGCGTTTTGACCTCGCCGGGTTCCGCCTGCTTTGCCGGACTGCAGGGCAGCGCCGAGCTCAAGCTCGGTTCGGCGCTGCGTTATTTCGGCGACGGCTGGCAAATCTCCAAGAAGATCGGCGACAGGCATTTTTGGCGTATTCCCGTGATGGATGGCGAGTTCCTGTGCGAAGCAACGACCGGACTGACGAAGGAAGCTGTCGGTGGCGGCAATTTCTTTGTCATGGCGCAAAGCAGCCCCAACGCTTTGGCCGCTGCCGAGGCCGCGGTCGCTGCGATCGGCATGGTGCCTGGCGCCATCGTGCCGTTTCCGGGCGGCATTGCCCGTTCGGGTTCCAAGATAGGTGGCAAATACAAAGGCATGATCGCCTCGGCCAACGAAGCCTACGCGCCGACGCTGCGCGGCGTCGTCGCGAGTGAACTCGGTCCCGACATCAACGCCGTCCTGGAAATCGTCATCGATGGTGAAACCAATGATGCAGTTGCCGCCGCGATGAAGGCCGGCATCAAGGCTGTCATACAGCTCGGACCGAAAAGAGGCGCGGTTCGCATCAGCGCCGGCAATTACGGCGGCAAGCTCGGAAAATTCATCTACTCGCTGAAGGATATGCTGCCATGAAGGGGCTGACCTTCACCCTGGTTGCCGAGCCGCCGGAGCGCCTTGACCTGTCGCCGCTGACGCCGGAGCGGCTGGCCGGGATCGAAAGGCGCGACGTCGAAAGAATCCAGATCGGCATGTCGAAGCACGGATCGAAGGTGGGCGACATTTTTCGCGTCGCAGGCAGCGATCCGACAGTCATCGTGTTTGAGGGCGGAAGCACGCGCCTTGACCTTGTGGCGCAAGGCATGCGGGGTGGGTCGGTTCGCCTCGTTGGCAATGCCGGCGCCCAGGCCGGGCGCGCCATGCGCGGTGGCAAGCTGACGATCGAAGGCAATTCGGGTCCATACGCCGGCTCCGGCATGCGCGGCGGCAGGCTTGAAATAACGGGCAATGCCGGCGACCACCTCGGTGCGCCGCTCGTGGGGGAACTGGCCGGCATGAACGGCGGTGTGTTGATCGTCAGGGGCAAGGCGGGCGTCTTCGCGGCGGACCGCATGCGGCGCGGCCTGATCGCGGTGCTGAAAGGCTCCGGCGACCTTGCCGGCAGCCGCATGATCGCCGGCACGCTGGTGGTGGCCGGTGGCACCGGCGAGATGCCCGGCTATTTGATGCGTCGCGGTTCGATCCTTCTCGATCGCGCGCCGGCACGCATGTCGCCGAGCTTCGTCGAATGCGGCGCGCCCGAGAGCGTTTTCGCCGCCATCATCGATCGTCATCTGATCGCCCAGGGCATTTTGAAGCGGCCGCTTCTGGGGAGCGCACCGCGCAAATATGGCGGGGATAACGCAGTGCTCGGAATGGGCGAGGTTCTTTTTCCGCGCTGAGATCCGTCGACACAAGAGCCATAGGATGGCAGGACGCAAGTGCTGCCGCTGGATGGCAGTAGGTGGCGACCGTCATCCGACCCGCAACGTGGAGAACACATGAAAATCATCTCTCAAACGAAAGCCCATGGCGGCGTGCAGGGCGTCTATTCCCATTTGTCGACGAGTTGCCGTTGCGACATGACTTTTGCCGTTTTCATACCTCCGCAGGCGCGGGAGGCGCCTTGTCCCGTTGTGTGGTATCTCTCAGGCCTGACGTGCACCCACGCCAATGTAATGGACAAGGGCGAGTACAGGCGCATGGCCGCCGAGCTTGGCCTGATCGTCGTCTGTCCCGACACCAGCCCGCGCGGGGCCGACATTCCGGATGAAAAAGACAACTGGCAGTTCGGCTTCGGCGCTGGCTTCTATCTCGATGCGACGCAAGAGCCTTATGCGAAGAACTATCGTATGTATTCCTATGTCACCGAGGAGTTGCCAGCTCTCATCGCGGCTGAATTTCCAGCCGATATGGCGCGCCAGGCTATCTCCGGACATTCGATGGGCGGGCATGGCGCGCTGACGATTGCCTTGAAGAATCCGCAGCGTTTCAAGAGCTGCTCGGCGTTTGCCCCGATCGCCCAGCCAAGCACCGCCGGCTGGTCGAGACCGGCTTTTGAGAAGTATCTCGGCGACGATGAGGCCTCGTGGCGAACCTGCGACGCGACGTCGCTCATCGAGGACGGATACCGTTTCCCCGAATTTTTGGTGGATCAGGGAACGTCGGACGGATTTCTTGACGATGGGCTGAGGCCCTGGCTGCTTGAGACGGCCTGCGCCAAAGCGGGTATTCCGCTAAAATTGCGGATGCAGGATGGATATGATCACTCGTATCTTTTCATCTCCAGCTTCATGGACGACCATCTGAGATGGCATGGCGAGAGACTTTGAGCGGGCAAGCCGAGGCATGGCCAGATGCAAACAACTTATCGAATCCGACGCCTTACACCGAGGGCGCCGCGTCTGCCGCCGTCAAACGCTACACATTCAGCCCCGACGCCGCCCACGCGAAAGAACTGAAAGCAGTAGCCGACCTCAATGAAATCCCCGAGCCGCCCTGCGGCGAAATGCCTGACGGCATCCAGTATTTCGAGGTGCCCACGGGTGAGGGGCGCAAGGTGCTGTTCGTGCGGATAGGGCAGGACGAGCAGACGCTGGAGGTGTTGCCGTGATAGCAGGCGGAATCAGAGCCTGATCCGATTGAGTGAATTGCCTTCTACGCCTCTACGTATTCCGCGAGGCTGACACCCTTGGGCACATCCAGCCCATCGGCTCGCAAACCTTCGATGTGAAAGCGTATTGCATCGCGAATCTCGGTTTCCACTTCAGGCACAGTGGCACCTGTCGCGATGCAGCCGGGTAGGTCCGGCACATAGGCAGAGAAATTACTTCCTGCTTTTTCAATCACCACCGCGTAACGCATGTCATGGCTCCGACCGAGAATTGATTGAAGGCTATTGGTCGAGGTCCGAAATATCAGACTTGACGCGATATCCTTTCTCCCGGGCCTCTTTCAAAAAATCTATCACCGAGTCTGGGAGACGGCGCTTCTGTCCCATGGCCTTTCGCCTCGCTGCCTGGACTCTCTCGAATGCAATCTCTGCTGCCCGCAAACTTACTTGAAAGCGATCAGAAATCTCTTCCGGACTTTTCTCATCCCAAGCCAATTTTGTCGGTACGAGAAGGTAGGATGCGAAAATGTTCGCCTCACTTTCTTCAGCCCATTCGGTCGAGCCTGCATATACGCCTTTGGGGTTTCGACGGCGATGACCTTCGTGGCCGAGAAAGTAGTGGCCGAGTTCGTGGGCAATTGTGAACCTCGCTCGAGTTCGTCCGGCTTTGACATCATCCAGGACGTTCTCCTGAACGACCAACGTACCAGTCTCGTCGTTCATCGTTGCTTCGTTGTCGCCTAATTCATCCTCAAGAGCGCATCGGAACGAAAATTTCTTCGCCATTTGTTGGAGTTTTTCAAGAACACAATACATGTCGAATGCAGGAACGTTCTCGATATTTAGCTTCCGGCGAACCAAACTAGCTTGTTCTTCGATAACCTCTGCCGTCAAATTAGACATATTTGCCACCGTTGGTCTAAGCTATCGCTCAGCGCATCGTCTGTTGCGGATGACTCCAAGTCAGCTTGGCAAAACTAAACGAAATGATCCCCAGCGTCTACAAGAAAAATCAATATGTAGCTATAAATCTCAAAAAATAACTAGATATAGCGTATGACGGTCTTGGCCGCGCCTGCGGGACGTGGAAGAGGCATCTGCACCACGTTTGTCCGCTTGTTAGTTCGGCCCGATCGTGCGACCGGGCCGAAACCAGATGAGCTACTATTTTCTTTTCCCGCCCTTGTTCGGCGCTTGGGTAAGCGCCGACGCGGCGACGGATTTGACCGCTTTCGAGGTATTCGGATTGCTCAAGAGCTTGGAGGCCTTTGAGGCAACCGACTGCGAGGTACGTTCATTGCTAGCCATTTTGATCTCCGATCATTGGCCATATACGCCTCGGCTACCTCGACTCCGAGAACCGACTCCCCATATGATCACCTTGCTAGAGGAGATGGGATTTCGATCTCGTCGCCCCGCGTGGGCTCCGGCTTATTCGCGGTATCAAAGCCGGCCCAGTTTGGGTCGGCTTTGGTGTTTCTGGCTCAAGTGCGATCTAAATTTTTTAGAGGAGTTTCCCCTTTTGTTCCCTTTGCCATTCCGGCCCGATCTTACGACCGGGCCGATGATGCTACGTTTTAGCAGCGCCTCAGAATTTTCTCAGCTGCACCCGCTCGTCGAGCCGCACGTATCGCACTTCTCGCAGGTCCCGTTCCTTACCATCGTAAAATTCTGGCACTCGGAGCAGGAATTGCCGGTGTAGCCCTGGAGCAGGGACTTGGCGCGGCGGTCGTTGGCGAGTTTCTTGGCTTCGGCCGCCTCAACGGCCGCGGCGTCGGTGAACAAGCCTGCCGTGGCATCGGAAGCAGCGGCTTCCTCGAAGGCGATGTCCTCGGCCAGTTCCTTTGCCCGCTCCTCATAGTCGCGCTTGTAGGCGACCGCTTCGTCGCTAGCAGGTTTCAGCGCCAGCACGTTGGAGCCGGAGAAGGCGGTCGGCACTGAGCGGGCAGGGGCGCCCGAGGGAGCCGCAAAGCCTTTCGGATCGTTGCCGCTGACGCGCGACACCAGCTTCACCGGCGAGGCGCCACGGGTCAGGCCCTTGGAGACCGCGTCCGTCTTGCCTTCGCTGATGCCACGGCCAAGCGCGGTGTTGGAAAAGTCCGACTGGTCGACATGGGCGAGGTCGTTGCGGCCGAGATAGGAAATCGCCAGCTCGCGGAACACGTAGTCGAGGATCGACGTCGCGCTCTTGATGGCGTCGTTGCCTTGCACCATGCCGGCCGGCTCGAACTTGGTGAAGGTGAAGGCGTGCACATATTCGTCGAGCGGCACGCCATATTGCAGGCCCAGCGAAATGGCGATGGCGAAGTTGTTGAGAAGGCCACGCAAGGTCGCGCCTTCCTTGTTCATGTCGATGAAGATCTCGCCGAGACGGCCATCGTCATATTCGCCGGTACGCAGGAAGATGGTGTTGCCACCGATCTTGGCCTTCTGCGTGTAGCCCTTGCGGCGGCCGGGCAGCTTTTCCTGCTCGCGCGACACGCGCTCGATGATGCGCTCGACGATCCGCTCGGTGATCTGTGCGGCACGTGCTGCCGCAGGTGCGGCGAGCAGCTGCTCGACGGCATCATCCTCGTCATCCTCGCCATCGGCGAGCAGCGAGGAATTGAGCGGCTGCGACAGCTTCGAGCCGTCGCGGTAGAGCGCGTTGGCCTTTAGTGCCAGCTTCCACGACAGCATGTAGGCGCCCTTGGCGTCTTCCACCGTCGCATCGTTGGGCATGTTGATGGTCTTCGAGATGGCGCCGGAAATGAAGGGCTGTGCCGCCGCCATCATCTGGATGTGGCTGTTGATGGACAGCGAGCGCTTGCCGATCTTGCCGCACGGGCTGGCGCAATCGAACACCGCCAGGTGTTCGGCCTTGAGGAACGGTGCGCCTTCCAGCGTCATCGCACCACAGACATGGATGTTGGCGGCCTCGATGTCTTTGCGGGAGAAGCCGAGCGCCGGCAGGATCTCGAACGAGAAGTCGTTGAGCTGCTCGTCGGTGAACCCGAACGTCTCCTTCACCCAGTCGGCGCCGAGCGTCCACTGGTTGAAGACGAACTTGATGTCGAAGGCCGATTTCAAGGCTGCGTTGAGCGCCGCGATCTTGTCGTCGGTGAAGCCCTTGGCCTTGAGCGCGCCGGGGTTGATGGCGGGCGCCTGGTTGAAGTTGCCGTGGCCAACCGCATAGGCCTCCATCTCGGCGATCTGGGCTTCGGAGTAGCCGAGCGTGCGCAGCGCTTCCGGCACGGCGCGGTTGATGATTTTGAAATAGCCGCCGCCGGCCAGCTTCTTGAACTTCACCAGCGCGAAGTCGGGCTCGATGCCGGTGGTGTCGCAATCCATGACCAGGCCGATCGTGCCGGTCGGCGCGATCACGGTCGCCTGCGCATTGCGGTAGCCATGCTCCTCGCCGAGTTCGATGGCGCGGTCCCAGGCGGCCTTGGCGTGGGTTGCAAGGTCCTGCTGCTTGAGGTCGGAAGCGACCAGCGGCACCGGATTGACGGCAAGCTTCTCGTAGCCCTGCTTCTCGCCATAGGCGGCACGGCGATGGTTGCGCATGACGCGCAGCATGTTCTGCGCATTGCGGTCGTAATCGGCGAAGGCGCCGAGCTCGCCGGCCATCTCGGCCGAGGTGGCATAGGCCATGCCGGTCATGATCGCGGTGAGTGCGGCGCAGATCGCGCGGCCTTCATCGGAGTCGTAGGGAATGCCCGACGTCATCAGCAGGCCGCCGATATTGGCATAGCCGAGGCCGAGCGTGCGGTATTCGTAGGACTGCTTGGCGATCTCCTTCGACGGGAACTGCGCCATCATGACCGAGATTTCGAGAACGATGGTCCACAGCCGCACCGTGTGCTCGTAGGCTGCGATGTCGATCGTGCCGTCAGCGTTGCGGTAGGGCAGCAGATTGATCGAGGCGAGGTTGCAGGCCGTGTCGTCGAGGAACATGTACTCCGAGCACGGGTTCGACGCCCGGATCGCACCGGCCGATGCGCAGGTGTGCCAGTCGTTCATCGTCGTGTTGAAATGCAGGCCCGGATCGGCCGACGCCCAGGCGGCGTAACCGATCTTTTCCCAGAGATCCCTGGCCTTCAGCGTTTTCATCACCTTGCCGTCCTTGCGGGCGGTCAGGTGCCAGTCGGCATCGTCCTCGACGGCGCGCAGGAAATTGTCCTTCAGCGACACCGAATTGTTGGAGTTCTGGCCCGAAACCGTGAGGTAGGCATCCGAATCCCAGTCGGTGTCGTAGGTCTTGAACGACATCGAGCTATAGCCCTGCTTGGCGAACTGGATGACGCGGTAGATGTAGTTCTCCGGCACGGCCGACTTCTTGGCCGCCTTGATCTCGCGCTTCAGCGCGGAGTTGATCGACGGGTCGAAGCAGTCGTCGCCATTGCCTTCGCAGTTGACGCAGGCCTTCATGATCGCTTCGAGATGCTTCTTGACGATCTTCGAGCCGGTCACCAGCGAGGCGACCTTCTGCTCTTCATTGACCTTCCAGTCGATGAATTCCTCGATATCGGGGTGGTCGGCGTCGACAATGACCATTTTGGCGGCGCGGCGCGTGGTGCCGCCCGACTTGATGGCGCCCGCCGCGCGGTCGCCGATCTTGAGGAAGCTCATCAGGCCCGATGAGCGGCCGCCGCCGGACAGCTTTTCGCCTTCGCCGCGCAGCAGCGAGAAGTTGGAACCGGTGCCGGAGCCGTATTTGAACAGGCGCGCTTCACGCACCCAAAGGTCCATGATGCCGCCCTCGTTTACGAGGTCGTCCTGCACGCCCTGGATGAAGCAGGCATGCGGCTGCGGATGCTCGTAGGAGGATTTCGACTTGGTCAGCTTGCCGGTGAACGGGTCGACATAGAAGTGGCCCTGGCTAGGGCCATCAATGCCATAGGCCCAGTGCAGGCCGGTGTTGAACCATTGCGGCGAGTTCGGCGCGACGCGCTGGGTGGCCAGCATGTAGGCAAGCTCGTCGCGGAAGGCGCGCGCGTCTTCCTCCGACGCCTTGAAGTAGCCGCCCTTCCAACCCCAGTAAGTCCAGGTGCCGGCAAGCCGGTCGAAGACCTGGCGGGCGTCGATCTCGGAGCCGTAGCGCTCGGCTTCCGGCAGCTTCGCCAGTTCCGCCTCATCGGCGACGGAGCGCCACAGGAAGGAGGGGACGTCGTTCTCCTCGATCTTCTTAAGGCGTGCGGGGACACCGGCCTTGCGGAAATATTTCTGCGCCAGGATATCGGCTGCAACTTGGGAGAACTGCGCCGGCACGTCGATATTGTCCAAGCGGAACACCACCGAACCATCCGGATTCTTGATCTCCGAAAGCGCCTTGCGGAATTCGATCTCCGCGTAGGCAGATTGTCCTGGCTTGGTGAAACGACGCTCGATGCGCATTGGTCCGGTCCCTTTTGTCTATATATAGCGCTTTTCCCCAGGGATTTCTGCCCCGATGCGAAACGCGCATGTCCGCCGTCTGCCGGCGTTCGAAAACGGCCGGCTCTCCATTTCGCAGCCTCCGCCGGCCCTGCTGGTCAAACTCCTTGCGAAGTGAATGTCCAACGCGCCGACGAACCCACGGGTCCCTCAAAACTGATTTTTCCGATTCCCTCGATCCAGGGAAATTCACACTATCTAGCGTCGAACCTACCTGCAAACACTAAATATAGTATTAACAGACAATTTATTCAAGCCCGACAATTGTCCCTATCGTCCCCAACCGCCCACAATCCCAACGCTTCCGCCGGCCTCGTAAACAGGCGGAAATGCGAGCAAAAACGCACATAATCCGGGAAAAAAGACCGGGCTCAGAACTTTCCGGTCGCACTCTCAACAGGAGCACATGGCCTATAAAAGGCGACTCGTTTTGCGCCGTCAAGGATTCGTTTGCGTAGCTTTTGTGACCCCAACATCTTGTGTGTCACATATGTGGATAACGGGGATAGAATGCAGGCGCGGATCACGATTTTCTGCGCGCAAGCTTGCCCGGGCGTCAGCCGTAATGCAGCCGGGGCTTTGGCTCGGTGCCGGTGAACTGCACCCCGATACGGTCGTTGCGACGCCAGCGGACCTCGCACCGATAGGCAACGCCGTCGAGCGGCACATAGAGAAGGAATCGATCTGGGACCCGGGCTTCGAGCGGTATCTTCAGTTCGGCGCCGCCGTCGTGCTGATTGCGCAGCGTGCAGCCGACTTCCGAATTCGAAATTCCGGTGATGATCGACCCGCCCTTGAGCACGCGCGGACGACGCTCACGCTGGGGCTCGTCGGACTCGTTTGGAATTGGATTTGCGGGATTCGCCATCGATCAAAAATACCAGAGCTGCCGAATCCTATCCTTGATTCCTTAGCAAAGCATTCATGTCGATACGCGGCAACGCGTGTCTAGCCTTTGCTAGCCAGTCCCGTTTTGCAAAGAGCGCGGTGTAGCCGCGCGTCAGGAGAAGCTGTGCGGGTCGGCGCAGAAATAGGCGATGATCTGGCAAAGGTCGGGTTCGTTGACCATGCGCACCGCTTCGCTTGCACGAACCCATTTGCGGGTGCGTGAGTGTTTTTCCTTCCAGCGGTCCGCGACTTTGTCGACATGCAGCGGAAACACCAGGACCTCGCACGGCACTTCTTCGCCGGAAGCCAGTACCTTGGCGTAGAAGTAACGGCCGGCTTCAAGATGAGAGACACGGCCGCGCAGCCCGGCCTCCTCGCCGGCTTCGCGCGCCGCGGCCTCGCAGAGCGGCTCCCTGGCCTCCGGCCAGCCCTTGGGCAAAACCCAACGGCCGGTATCGCGGCTGGTGATCAGCATGATTTCGACGCCGTCTCCCGTGTCGCGCCAAGGCAGGGCGGCAACCTGCAGGCGGCACGGCGCCGTGCCGAAGAGCCGTCGGACCCTTTCGGCCAGATGATTGTGTGTCGTTGGCCTCGTCAACATCGAAGAAGCTAGCCCCAGCCTCCGGAATCGTTTGCCGTCTCACGAATCTTACGGCTAATTGTCGGCAATAAAAGTAAAAAATTTCATTCGCCTGGCCGATTTCCGCCGATAGACGTCGATTTCACAAATATCCGGCCCTGCCCGGACCTGTTTGCGAAAGCAAATCATGCCCGGTGCAAGCTGCCGGTCTGTAACAGGCAGGTAGTTCCGAATCAGCCGGCGTGGTCGTCGGCGATCGGCTTCTGGTAGGTGAAGCCCATGTCCCACGGGAAATAGATCCAGGTGTCCTGGCTGACTTCGGTGACGAAAGTATCGACCAGAGGCCTACCTTTCGGCTTGGCATAAACGGTGGCGAAATGCGCCTTGGGCATCATCGCGCGCACGATGCCCGCCGTCTTGCCGGTGTCGGTCAGGTCGTCGATGATCAGCACGCCGGCGCCGTCTTCGGCGAGCAGGGCAGGGGTGATCTCCTTGAGGACCTGCAGCTGCCCCTGGCTGGCATAGTCGTGATAGGAGGCGACGCAGACCGTCTCGATGACGCGGATGCCGAGTTCACGCGAGATGATCGCCGCGGGCACCAGCCCGCCTCGCGTGATGCAGACGATCGCTTTCCATTGCCCCTTGTTGGCGCCGGCAAGCCGCCAGGCGAGCGCCCGGGCGTCGCGATGGAACTGGTCCCAGGAGACCGGAAAGGCTTTTTCGGGAAGGGACATGTCGCGCACTCCACAGCACGCGGGGATCGCGCGCAGGAAAAACAGGGGAATGCGCGCGGAATTAGCTGGAAAGCCCCCATCTTGGCAAGAGCAAGGGCCTTGGCAAAGGCAAGGGCCAGCGATCGCTGTGGACCTACCGCGACAGGAAGGCTGCCACCGGCGCGGTGCGCAGCACGCTGCGCGTCACGCCGCCGAACAGAAGCTGACGCAGCCATGAGTGGCTGTAGGCGCCGAGCACCAGCAGATCGGCGCCGGTTTCCGCGATCCTGGTCTGGATGATGTCATCGACCGAATTGCCGCCCGACTGCTGCACCGAGACGCTGACGGTGGCGCCGTGGCGCGATAGCGCCGACGCGATTTCGGCGCCGGCGGCCTCCGGGCTGTCGTCGAGCGTTTCAGGAGGGTCGATAACCAATATGTCGGTCTTCTCGGCTTCGATGATGAAGGGCAGCGCGTCGAAGGCGGCGCGCGCCGCTTCCTTGCTGCCGTTCCAGGCGAGCAAGACGCGTTTGAAGGTGGTGATCAGCGGACCCTCGTGAGGCACCACCAGCACCGGCCGACCGGCGTCGTAGACCAGCGTGTCTACGTCCGCGCCGGAATCGCCGCCCGTTTCGCGCTGCGCCGCTATGATCAGGTCGGCGGCCCGCACGCTCGAAATCCCGGTCAGCGCGCTGTCACCCGAAAAGCTTTCCAGGCTTCGCCACTCGAAGGAAAGACCGGAATCCTCGATATGCCTGAGAAACAGCGTCCTCAACTTCTCGGCCCGTTCCCGGTTCATATCTGCCGAAACCTGCAGGAATTCGGTGTCCGGAAAGCCTGTGGCGGAGGTGTAGGGCACGGGAAGCGTTTCGGCGTGGATGCCGACCAGATGGCTCTGAAACCGGGTGGCGAGCGGAATGGCGCAGTCGAGCACGCGCTCGGCGTCCTGCTCGTTCTGCAGAATGGCGACGATGGTTTTGAATCGCATGACAATCCCTCGGTTTACGAGCTGGCGAACTCGTGCCGGGGAAACGTTGCAGAGTCGTGCTTTGTTCCGGCCTGGACCAGATCAGCCGGGATTGCTGGCGAAGCCGGCGACCATCGCCTCGACATCGGCGCGGGCGGCGTCCAGCGCCTCCTGGCTGCGGGCACGCACGACCAGTTCGGTCCAGAACTTGCCGTCGCCATATTTCGGGTAGGAGCCGATGATCGTATCGGGATGCGCTTTCTGGATATCACCCAGCGGCCCGCCGATGAGGCCTTCGCCGAACGGGCAGGGCACGGTCGCCGAAAGCATCTTCGTGCCGGCCTTCAGCGTCGGCACGACATTGTCGAGCATGGCTTGGAAAATCGACGGCACGCCAGCCATGACGTGGACGTTGCCGATGCGGAAGCCAGGCGCGACCGACACCGGATTGTCGATGAGATCGGCGCCGCGCGGCATCCGTGCCATGCGCTTGCGGGCCTGCGTGTATTCGATGCCGCGGGCGGCATAGCTTGCTTCCAGCATCGCATAGGCCTGGGCATCGTATTCGCAAGGCACGCCAAAAGCCTTGGATATGGAATCGGCCGTGATGTCGTCATGCGTCGGACCGATGCCGCCGGTGGTGAACACATAGGTGTAACGACTGCGCACGGCATTCACCGCGGCGATGATCTCGTCTTCCTCGTCAGGGACGATGCGCACTTCCTTCAGGTCGATGCCGATCGCCGTCATGATGTCGGCGAGATGGCCGATGTTCTTGTCCTTGGTGCGGCCGGACAGAATCTCATCGCCGATAACGAGCATGGCGGCGGTCACGATTTCAGGCATGGAAGGCTCCGGCAAGGCGAGTGGCCTGGGAAGGCGAGTGGTCTGAGATAGCGCGGCGCGACGGTGGCCGCAATGTCATCTTCGCGCCGCCAAGGCGAGCCGATGAGGTCAAGGATCTAGGTTCGAACTGGTCGAGGGAATAGGGCACATGCCGCAATTCGTGATCCCGGAGCGAACCGCCGCATTCGTCGAGCGCATCGCCGGCCGGCTTTGCTGGTCAGGGCCTCAACTGAGCTTCACGACAATTTCAAGGAACCATTCGGCTGACTACCGGGTTTTATGAGTGTCGCACCCAAGGCGGCTAAGATACGGAGTGATTCAATGGTTACAAAAATTCTCGCAGCATCTGTTCTGACGATCGGCCTCGCAACATCGGCGATGGCGCAGTCACTGGACGACAGGTATTCCAACAACCGTGACTGGTGGCTATTCGGCAACAACGATCAGACAACTGTCGATCCCTATACCACGGGAAGCATCAGTGACGGCTCCGGGTTGAACACCCAAGGCAATACCGGCGCAATAGGCCCATGTGCCCACAACACGCCAGGCCCGGACGCCAACGCAGGGCAAAACGTCAACGATCAGTATTGCGGCAAATAGCCAGAACGCGATTTCCGAAAAGCGCACACTGATTTTCTGGAAAGCAATGTTCGAGGGCTAGTCGGCAAGGACAGCCGCTGGCCGCTGGCGCGTCCTTTCTCCGGACGGCGCTGCGGTCGGCGCCCTGTCGGACCGCTCAACATCAAGCGCTATACCGAATTAATCTGAGACTTCTGTCTGCGGCCGGTCGCGGCCGTCGGCCAATTCTTCGTGCCATTTGCCTTCGGCGTCCTCGTACTGGATGCCGTCGGTCGCTCCGGCGACCTGCTGCTCGGCCGAGGCGATTTCGGCTGCGCGCAATGCGTCCTGATGCGTGGGAAACGTCTCGGAAAAGGTCGCTCCGACCTTGTAGGCCCAGCCGCCGTCATGCTCGACGATCTTGTAAGTCAGCTTCGCCATGGAAAACCTCCGGTTGAAAGGTCCGTCTGCTCAATGCAGCCGGTCGTCGGGCAGTCTGTCGTCGGGCACCAGCACTTCCGATTCCTTGGCGGCTTCAATCAGCGCCCGGCGCGCATCTGCTGTCGAACGATAACCTTCCAGCACTTTGAGGCAAGTGTCGAGGGCATCACGATGGCGCGGGCCGCGATTGAGCGGCCACACCGTCATCAGGCACTCCGCGGCCTCCTGGGCGCTGCGGATGTGGCGATATTTGCCGACGTGGCCAAGTTCGACGACGACCGGCACTTCAAAAGGTTTGTTGTCCATCATGGCCGCAACGCAAAGCAGCCAATTTGGTTGCAACCATGGCCGTCAGCCTGCGCCCAAACGTCTCAGAGGCTGTTTGAAGGCTCTACACCTGCGGTCAGCGCCGCAACCGGCAAGAATGCCCTGAACAGGTTTCCTCCCAACCCAGCGACGCCCACTCCACGCCAACAGCTTGCGGACGGAATAGCAGCGAAGCACCGTCAAGCTGTCTGGAGGCAGGAGGGGCGCGCGTGTCGGGAGCGCCGACCGTTCAGCCCACCGCCTTCATCCAATGCTGCATCGTGGTCACCGAACGGGCAAGCTGCGGCGCCGGGTGGATCGTTTCGCTGAATGTCGCCGCCGCACGCCATCCCCAGCGCGGATCAGCCAGGAAGGCCCGCGCCAGCGCCACCATGTCGGCGCGGCCCTCGGTGAGGATCGCTTCGGCCTGCTTGGGGTCGTCGATCAGGCCGACAGCGCGGGTCGGAATATCAGCGCCCTTGCGCACCGCCTCCGCCAGATGCACCTGATAGCCGGGGCCGGCGGGCAATTTCTGCAACGGCGAATTGCCGCCGCTCGAGCAGCAGAGATAGGCAACGCCTTCGTCCTTGAGCGCTTTGGCCACTTCGATCGCGTCCGCCACATCGAAGCCGCCGTCGACCCAATCCTTCACCGACAGCCTTGCGCCGAGCATCAGCTTTGGCACCGCCTTGCGCACCGCCTTGGCGATTTCGACGGCAAGACGCATGCGGTTTTCCAGCGAGCCACCCCAGCGGTCCGAGCGCTGGTTGGACAAGGGAGACAGGAACTGGAAGATCAAATAGCCATGCGCGGCGTGCAGTTCGATGAAATCGAAGCCGGCGCGTTCGGCTCGCCTTGCGGCCTCGGCGAAGCGTTCGATCAGCTGCAGGATCTCCTCGTCCTCCAACGCGTGCGGCACGTTCCAGCCGGTGTCGTAGGGGATGGCCGAGGCGGAGACGGTCTGCCAGGGATCCTCATTTGGCTGCAGTGGCCCGCCGCCTTCCCACGGCTTGCGGTTCGAAGCCTTGCGGCCGGCATGGGCGAGCTGGGAGCCGAATTTCGTGCCGGGTGCGGCGACGCGTCGTGCGGCGTCCAGTGCGCGGCGGGCGGCGGCTTCATTGTCTTCGGAATAAAGGCCGAGGCAGCCATGGGTAATACGCCCGCGCCGCTCGACATCGGTCATCTCGACTGTGACCATGCCGGCGCCGGACATTGCGAGATTCATCCAGTGATGGAGATGCCAGTCACTGGCCGAGCCGTCGTCGGCGGAATACTGGCACATCGGCGCGACGGCGATGCGGTTGGGGAAGGTGAGGCCGTCGAGGGTGATCGACTGGAAAAGCGACGCTGTCATGAGAAACTCCGGGAGGGTTCGCAGCTATTTAGGCAACCGATGGCGCCCGCGCCAGACACGAGGCGGTGAAAGGGGTTCTGGACCAATCACTGACGGGATTGCCGAAATGCCGGTTCGCGGATAGGCCTCGGCATGCATGGCGCCCAAAAGTGGCTCCGGTTCTGGGAGAACGACATGCATAAAACAGGAGCATAAAGCGCGACGCGCTTTTAGTATGGAGACCTGGATGGAAGATCGTATTCGCGTCCGTTCGGAGGAAATCCTCTCCGACGACTGGGCCGTCTTGAAGAAGACCGTCCTTGACTACCGCCGGCGCGACGGTCAGTGGGAGACGCAAATCCGCCAGACCTATGATCGCGGCGATGGCGCGGTGATCCTGCCTTACGACCCCTTGCGTTCGACCGTGCTTCTGGTGCGCCAGTTCCGCTATCCCGCCTATGTCACCGGTCATCGCGAACCGTTGATCGAGGCCTGTGCCGGCCTGTTGGACCAAAACGATCCAGAGACTGCCATCCGCAAGGAAGCCGAGGAAGAGCTGGGTTACCGCTTGAAGGATATCGAGCGGCTGTTTTCGCCCTATATGAGCCCCGGCAGCGTCACCGAACGTCTCTGGTTTTTCATCGCCCGTTATTCACCCGCCGACCGCATCTCGGCCGGCGGCGGCGCGCAAGAAGAGGGCGAGGACATCGAGGTCCTGGAAATGCCGCTCGACGAGGCACTGGCCGGCATCGCCGATGGCCGTATCCTCGACGCCAAGACCATTATTCTGATCCAGCATCTGAAGCTCAATCCGATCGCTGCCTGAACCGAGCTTCGGTGGCCGCCACCCGAAGCTCGAAGAGCGAAGGGTGGTGCGGATGAAGGGACTCGAACCCCCACGCCTTTCGGCACTGGAACCTAAATCCAGGGCGTCTACCAGTTCCGCCACATCCGCATGGACCGGCAATCCCATGTGGCCATCATTCTGTCAATGTCGGAGACAAGATGTAGAGGTCAGGGACAAGATGTGGTCAGGTCCAAATGCTGGTTATTCGCCGGGATGCGAAGACTGTTGAAAATTGGCCTCGCCTGTGACAAAAGGCGTGTCAAATGTGACGGGACGCGACGATCCGCTTCTGCAGAATGTGATAAGAAGTAGGAAAAACAAGAACTTATTCACATTTTGGAACGCAGTTTGGGAGAGTTTGAGCCGGGTTTTCGGTCAAATCGCCAGGTTCCGTACCAAAAGCCATTCCCGGCAAGAATATACCGGCAGGCTGTGAACGGCAGAGGCCGTGGCAGTCTCATTGGTGAAAACAAAGGTTTTACGATGCAGGTCACCGAAACGCTCAACTCCGGTCTCAAGCGAGAGATCAAGATCACCGTGCCGGCCGGTGACATGGAAGCCAAGCTGATGGCGCGGCTTTCGGATGCCCGCAACAAGGTCCGCATCAACGGCTTCCGTCCCGGCAAGGTGCCGGTGCAGCACCTGCGCAAGGTTTACGGCAAGTCGTTCATGGCCGAAGTGGTCAACGAAATCCTCAACGATTCGACCCGTTCGATCATTACCGGGCGTGGTGAAAAGGCTGCCATGCAGCCCGAAGTCATCATGACCGAGGACGAGAAGGAAGCCGAGAAGATCCTGGCCGGCGGCGCTGACTTCGAATTCCGCCTCAACTACGAGATCATCCCGGCGATCGAGATCAAGGACTTTTCCGACATCAAGGTGACACGCCAGGTGTTCGACGTGCCTGATGCCGAGATCGACGAGCAGGTCCAGCGTGTTGCCGAATCGGCGCGCAGCTACGAGCCGAAGACCGGCAAGGCCGCCAATGGCGACCGCGTCACCATCGACTATGTCGGCAAGATCGACGGCGAAGCCTTCAATGGCGGCGCCGGCACCGATCAGCCGCTGGTGTTGGGTTCGAAGGAATTCATCCCCGGCTTCGAGGATCAACTGGTCGGCGCCAAGGCCGGTGACGAAAAGCAGGTCACCGTGACTTTCCCGGAAAACTACCAGGCCGCGCATCTGGCCGGCAAGGAAGCGACCTTCGACGTCACCGTCAAGGAAGTGTCCCAGCCCGGCGCGCTGGAAATCAACGACGAGACCGCCAAGAACCTCGGCCTGGAGTCGCTGGAGCGCCTGCGCGACGTCGTACGCGGCCAGATCGAGAACCAGTTCGGCGCCATGACGCGCCAGAAGGTCAAGCGCCAGCTGCTCGACCAGCTCGACGCGTCCTACTCGTTCGAGGCGCCATCGAAGCTCGTCGACGCCGAGTTCAACAACATCTGGGCGCAGGTCAATCGTGACCTGGAAGCAGCCGGACGCACCTTCGCCGACGAAGAGACGACGGAAGAAGAGGCGCGTGCCGAGTATCTGCGGCTTGCCGAGCGCCGCGTGCGCCTTGGCCTGGTGCTGGCTGAAATCGGCGAGAAGGCCGGCGTCACCGTATCGGACGAAGAGCTGCAGCGCGGCCTGTTCGAGCAGGTGCGCCGCTATCCGGGCAATCAGCAGCAGGAAGTCTTCGAGTTCTACCGCAACAACCCGGAAGCGTTGAACACGCTGCGGGCACCGATGTTCGAGGAAAAGGTGGTCGACCATCTGCTCGGTCAGATTTCGGTCACCGACGTCAAGGTCAGCAAGGAAGAGCTGATGGCCGACGACGAAGAGGACGAGACCGCCGTCAAGGCGAAGCCGGCGAAGAAAGCCGCCGCCAAGAAGGCCGACGCCAAGAAGGCCGACGACGCGGAAGAGCCCAAGAAGAAGGCCGCGCCGAAGAAGAAGGCCGCCGAATAACACCAGCGCTCCGCTGAAACAGGAAGGCCGCCGTCGAGGCGGCCTTTTTCGTTGCCAAACTGCAACAGCCGCCATGCTTCGCGAGCGATGGCCTGTGGCGACCAAGCTTTGATCATTATCTGCGCTTCTATTGCAAGCCGCTTGGTTGTTGGAGGGCGTGTTGAGACTGTTCGTCGAATTGGGACACGCTTCGGTAATCGCGCTGATCCTTGTCTCGGTCTGCGGCATTGCCCAGGCCGGCACGGTGCCTGACAACTGGCGGTTCGGCACGAGTGAAGACGGCCTCGTCACGGCCTCGCTCTATGCCACCAACAAGCTGATCACCGGCGGCGGTGCCTTGAGCTACAGCCCGATCCTGACGATTGCCTGCCGGGCAAACGGCGAGCCGCATTGGACTGAATGGCTGCAATTGAACGACGCTGTTTCGGCCAGCCGCAAGATCACCATGTCGATCACGGTCGATCAGGAGAGCAAGTTCGATGAAAGCTGGGCGGTCGGGCCGCGCGGCCGGATGCTTGTGCGCGATGGCGCCGATGGCATCAGGCGCCTTGTTGCCGCGAACCGGCTCCAGCTTTCGTGGCGGTTCGGGCTGCTGGCGGGGCGCGGCGAGGCCGATTTCGACCTCGCCGGGTTCGGCGAAGCGGTCAACCAGGTAGCCGGCAGCTGCAACACCGATCCGCCGTAACCGGATCGTGAGACCAAGGCGGCAATAGGAACGGCTTGCTCAAGCGCTCACCTCAATCCCTTGCGCAAGCTCGGCCACGTCCCGCAGCGTGGCAAATTCATGTTGCTGCTGCCAGGCTAGCGGCACCATTTTTCGACAGCAATTGCAATTGCCTTGGTGCAGTCGACGAGATCGCGCACCGAAACGCGTTCGTTCGGCTGATGCGCCTGCGCGGGGTCGCCGGGACCGAAATTGACGGTCGGGGTGTTGCCGAGTCCGGTCGGCAGGCCGATGTCGCTGTGTGCGCCAAAACCACTCAGGACCGGCGAGAGATCGGCTTCTTTGACGGCCTCCTGGAAGACGCCGACAAAGGGATTGTCCGACGGGATTTCGGCGCAGTCGGCGTCGAGGATCCACTCGACGCGGGCAGGGTGCTGGCGAAGATAAGGGTCTGCCTGACAGACATTGGCGATGTGCTCTTCGATTTCGCGTTTGACGTTGCCGCCCAGTTTGAACTCGTCATGCTCGCTTGGCAGATACTGGGCGTCGATGATGATCTCGCCGCGCCCTGCCATGGAGGAGGGATGTTCGCCGGCGCTCATCTGGGTGACGATGATCTGGTTGGGCAGGTCCATCAACGGATGGTTCTTTCTGGGATCGAACATCCAGCGCCGGTTGAGGATATCGATGCCGTCGAGGATCTGCCGGCAGAGCTGGACGGCATCGACCGGGCCGCTCGAATACCAGGCATTGGGCGTCAGTTCCGCATGCCCGCCTATGCCGTCAATGATGATCTTTCCCCACAGAATGCCGTGACAGAGCGGTGCGATCCTGTTCGCCGTCGGTTCGGTCATGATGCCGGCGTCGGCGTGAAAGCCGCGATCGACCATGGCCAGCGACCCCATGCCGCCGATTTCCTCATCGACCACGGTGGTGAAGACGACGTCTCCGGACAGGGGAATGTCGAGTCCCCTCAGGATCTCGACGGCCATCAGCATGCAGGCGACGCCGCCTTTCATGTCGACCGTACCACGGCCGTGTAGAAATCCGTCCTTGAGGACGGGCTGGAACGGGTCGGTCGTCCAGTGACCGGCGGCGCCGGGCGGGACGACATCGATATGGCCGGTCAGCATGATGGAGCGACCGCCGCCCGTGCCCTTCAAGACGCCGCCGAGATTGGGCCGGCCTTCGAACGTCCTGCCTTTGTTGGCGCCGGCCCGCCCCTTGTATTTTTCGTAGAGTGCTGGGCCATCCGGGTCCCAGAGATCGGTCGAGAAGCCTAGCGCCTCGATCCGCTTTTGCAGATAGAGCTGGCAATCACGCTCGCCGGGGCCGGCCTCCTTTGGATCGGATTTCACGACCGAGGGGAAGGCGACGAGATCGCTCAGCGTTTGGACGATACGGTCAGCGCTTGCCTCGACGCGCGCGGCAATGATCTCTTCCATGGACGGCATCATGATCTCCAACGTTGGGAAAGTCGGTCGGCGAGAAGGACAAAAACCAGAAGGGCGCCGACAATCCCCACCTGCCAAACCGTGTTGATGTTCAATTGCAGAAGGCCGGTCTTCAGTGTGACCAGCAGCAGGACGGCCGCGAACACGCCGCCGACGCCGCCGCGCCCTCCGGTGATGGCGATGCCGCCGAGCATGGCGGCAGTCAGCGATTCAAGTGCGAGGTTCTGGCCGATATTGGGCCTGCCGCTGCCGAGCCAGGCGATCGAGACGAGTCCCGCGGCGCCGGCGAGCGAGCCACTCAAGGCGTAGAGGACCAAGCGAACGCGATCGACCGGAATACCGACCAGCCTGGCCGAGCGTTCGTTGAAGCCCATGGCGTAGATCCAGCGCCCCCACGCTGTGGAGAGCAGCACCAAACCGGCTAGCGCAAAGCAGGGGATGGCAAGGGTGAGAAAGGGCAGGGGAATGCCCATGACGACGCCGCGCCCCCACACAAGCAGCCAGGAGGGCACGCCGGCTTGGGCCGCGCCGCCGGTAATGGCAAGTGCAGCGCCGGAATAGACGAAGAAGGTGCCGAGCGTCGCGATGAAGGGGAGAAGCGCGAGCCCGTTCACCAGCCATCCGTTCAAGGCACCGAGCATCGCGCCGGCCAGGATGCAGACGGCGGGCAGCAGGACCGGCGGCAATCCCAGCTTGAGGCAAAGCATCGCGACGATGGCGGACAGCGAGACCGCACCGCCGACCGAGAGGTCGATGCCGGCGCCACCGGCCATGATGACCAACCCCTGTCCAAGGCCGACCAGGGCAAGGATCGTCGAGAACTGAAGAATGGTGGTGACGGTGCCGAGATTGAAGACAGAAGGCTTGAGCGCCAGCAGGCCGACAATCACGATCAGCCAAAGCATACAGAGCAGAGCCAGGGTAAGGGCCGGGCCCTGCAGGTTGCGGAGCGTTTTCATGCGCGGGCTCGTTGAAATCTGCCGAGCGGCAATCGGTTGCAAACAGCTTCGAAGCCAAGCACGCCGATGATGAGAACGCCGGTGACGACAGGCTGCCAAAGGGACGGGACACCGATCAGCAGCAGACCGTTCTGCAGGATCCTCAGAAGCAGCACGCCGAGCACGGTGCCGATCAGGCTGCATCTGCCGCCCAATATGCTGGTCCCGCCAAGAATGACCGCGGCAATGGCATCGAGCGCCAGCGTGCTGCCGATCGTCATCTCCACATTGCGGTAGGTGGCGACATAGAACGTGGCGGCAATGCCAGTCAGCACACCGCTGATGACGAAGGTCGTGAAGCGGATCTTGATCACTGGGATGCCAGAAAGCCGCGCTTTTTCCTCCGAATTGCCGATCGCCAGCAGATGCAGCCCATAAGGGGTTCGCCGCAGCGCCAGCCAGACGGCCAGATAGGCAGCGGCAATCACCAGGGCAGGGACGGGGACGCCGAGCACGCTGGTTGCAAGAAGATTTGTAAGGCTCGAGGGCAGGCCCGAAAGCCATTGCCCTCCGAGAAGTACGAAGACGGCGGTGCGGTAGACACCGAGCAGGCCGAGTGTACCGACAATTGCCGGAACGCGGCCGAGGACAACGACGGCGGCGGTCACGCATCCCAGCACCGCACCGACCAAAGGACCCGCAATGAGCGCCAGCAGCGGATTGCCGCCGGCGCCGAGCACGCGCCCGATGGCGATCGCCGCCAGACCCATGACGATGCCGATCGAGACATCGATGCCGCCCATGGCGAGCAGCAGGGTCATGCCAAGGCCGATCAGCAGCAGTTCGACGCTGTTGCGCAAGACCGTGGCTGCATTGCCTGATGTCGCGTAGTGCGGCGATGCGACAGAAAAGATGACGATCGCCAGCAAACAGGCGACAAGCAGAGACCGCTCCCGCCCGTTCATGGAGAAGACACCGTTTCCAAACTGCCGCACCACGTTCATTTCGGAGCTCAGAAGTTGAACTTGTCGACATTGTCCTTGGTGAAGACAGCCGGTGGCCCGAGAAGCAAAATGCCCTTGGCGGCATCATAGGTGACGGGCTTTTCCAGGCCGGCGACCTTGTTTTCCGCCTCGAAGCTCTTGCCGTCGATCAACTGCTTGCCGGCCCAGACCGTGAGATAGCCGAGTTGCTCGGGATCCCAGAGCACCGTGAAGCCGAAGGCGCCGCTCTTCAGGTAGGACCGTGCCGTGTTCGGGCTGCAATAGCCGGCACCGATGACCGAGCCGATCTTGCCTGCGGTTTCGATGGCCTGGGCTACGCCCGGGCATGTCGAGGAGGCGACGGCGATGATGGCCTTGATGTCCGGGTTGGCCGCCATCAGATCGCCTGATATTTGCGCGGCGCGTTCGGCGGTGCCGCCGGCGAATTGCGGCGCGAGCAGCTTCAGCTTCGGATATTTGGCGGTGGCTTGCTTCTGCATGAAGCCGATCCAGGCGTTGAGATTGGACGCCGTTGCCTCGCCGGAGACGATGCCGATGGTTGCGTCCTCGCCGACGCGCTTGACGAGTTCGTCGACAATGGTTGTGCCGAGGCCTTCGTCGGTCGCCTGCGCCACATAGACGGCGCGGCCGCTGTCGGGCGCGTCGCTGTCACTGGTGAACAGCTTGATGCCTTTCGCCTTGGCGCTCTCGACCACGGGTGCGATGCTGGAGGCATCGAGGACGCTGACCGAGATCGCCTCGACGCCCTGATCGATCAGGTTCTGGACGATCTGCAACTGGTCGACCGGATTGGTGTCGACGGGACCGGAATAGATGAAATCGACGCCCAAATCCTTGGCGGCGCGATTGCCGCCGGCTTCCATGGCGTTGAAGTAGGGGATGCCGATCAATTGCGGAACGAAGGCGACCTTGTGTTTGTCCGCGGCATGCGCCGCGGTTGCAATGGCGAGTGACAGTGCGGAAGCGGCGAGCACTTTCTTGAGCTGTGAAAGCATTGTGTTTGAACCTCTCTGGAAATGACGTGCGTTTCAGTTTGTTTTTTCAAGCGCCCGCACGTCGGGATGAGCGCCTGTTATGAGCGAAACGACTTCCTCGTGATCGGTATCGGCGGCCAGCCGTTCGGCCACCTTGCGGCCGCGCCGGAACACCACGATGCGGTCGGCGACCTCGAAGACCTCGGAAATGTTGTGGCTGATGAGCACAACGGCACAGCCGCGCGCGGCAAGCCGCCGTGTCAGCGCCAGGACCTTGCGCGTTTCGGCAACGGCAAGGGCCGCAGTCGGCTCATCCATGATGACCAGCCTGGCATTCAGATTAAGCGCCCGGCAGATTGCGACGGCCTGACGTTGGCCGCCCGACAGACTGCCAACAGGCGCTTCTGGATCGGAAATATGAGCATCGAGCTCCTTCAGCAGGCCGTCGACGCGCTGGCGCATTTCTTTGCGCTTCAGGAACGGAATGCCCAAAATGGAGCGTTTCAATTCACGGCCGAGAAAGACGTTTTCTGCGATCGACAGGTTCTCCGAAAGCGCCAGTTCCTGAAAGATCGTCGCGATCCCCGATGCCGCGGCATCCTTGGGCGAGTGAAAGGCGACCGGATTGCCCTCGATCACAAGCTCCCCGTCACTGGGCGGATGAGCGCCTGCCAGGATTTTGATGAAGGTCGATTTGCCGGCGCCATTGTCGCCGAGAAGCGCCAGCACCTCGCCGGAGCGGATCTCCAGATCGACATTTGCCAGCGCGGTCAGCGCGCCGAAGCGCTTGGCGATGTTTCTGGCGACAAGAAAGGGCTCTGTCATGACGGGTTCCCCGACGATTGCGGATCGGCTAGGCGGCGTTGCTGACCCAGCGCAGCACGTTGGTCCAAAGCCGCGCATAGCCGGGCCATTCGACAAAACTGTTCGGCAGCCAGTGAGGACCGATGTCCGACGTCCAGACCAGCGTACGCCCTTCGCCATGGCGCCCGGTGACCAGCAGGGGATGACCGCCCTGGTCCTGCGGCAGCCGCGCCAGGACCTCGACATCGTCGCGATCACGGGCGATGACCTCGTTGGCACCGAGCAGCAGCGGCCATTCGCCCTCGATGCCGGCAAAAAGCGGGTGGTCTCTGGAACCAGTGATCTCAGGACGAAAGCCCTCCGGAATTTCGAGCCGGTCATCATTGGGAAGGCAGGTCACCGGCAGCGCCTCCTCGACCGCCGTGCGATGCCAGCGCGCCTTGCCGTCAATGCCCTGGAAGCTGAAATAGCCGCCGATCATGATCAGGCCGCCGCCGGCCAGCGTCCAGTCGCGCAGGAGCTTGAGCCGGTTGGGAACCGTTTTGCCGTGCAGCCAGACATCGGGGTGGAGCAGGAGCGAATTCGCGCCAATGTCGGACAGGATGATCGCCCTGTATTGCGACAGCCCTTCCATGGTGAAAGGCAGCTTCTCGACGGCCTCGTGGGCGGGCATGTAGTCGAGATCGAATTCGCTGCCCTTCAAGGCGTCCACCAGGGGTGTTGCGCCCAGGTGAAAGGTGACGCTGCCGAACTGGTCGAACCCCTTGTAGTGGGTCGCCGAACTCACCCAGCTTTCGCCGACAAGAAGGACTTTTGTTTTCGCCATGATCATACTCTCCTGATTTCGTCGGTTGATGCGGTTTTCCGCGCCAGGTCGAAACATCGATAAGCCATTGTTTCAACTGGCCGTCACGGTATTGTTCGCCAGGGCCGCAGCCTTCAGCGTGGCAAAGTCTGCGATGTAACCCTGCGCGCCTTCGACCGTTGTTGTCAGGCTCGCCCCGATTGCCGCATAGCGCGCGGCGTCGCCCAGCGACGCGCCATGCAGCCAAAGGGCAAGGAAGATGCCGGCAAAGCTGTCGCCGGCGCCCGTCGCGTCGACGCGATTGACCGGCAGCGCCGGCACCTCGATCTGCGGACCGCCATTCGCCGGAAAAACGACGGCGCCGAACTCGCCGAGGGTGAGCACGACAGTTCCCCGTTGTTTGATGCGTGACAGCATCAGCCGCACCTCTTCAATCGTCGTCGCCATGCGGCTGCGAAAGTCGAAGATCTCCCGTATCATCACATCGTTGATGAAGGTCAGATCGATCTGTTTGACCATCTGCGAGAAGGTTTCCGGCGTGCGGGCGCTTTTGGGAAGACCGGCCGAATGCAGGCTCACCTTCCAGCCCGCCTGATGAAAGCGCGCGATGGACGCGGTCATCGTCTCGTAGTGAAAGCCTTCGATATGAAGGCAGGCCGAACGTTGCTCGGGCTGGATATCCAGATTGGCTGTCAGGTCGACCTCGCCAAGCTCGAACGGTTCGCTGATGATCGTCCGGCTGCCGTTGCGCTCGATGATCACGATCGCCTGGGAGAGGCGGTTGTTGGGCGTGTTGCGGATCGGCAAGGCGTGGACACCCAATTTCGAAAGCGCGCCGAGCGCCCAATCGCTCTCTGGATCCTGGCCGACCGCTGTCGCCAGCTCAACGTCCAGCGCGTAGGGAGCTCCGATGCCGGCGGCGGCAACCGCGAGATTGGCCGCGGGGCCACCCAACGCCTTGTCGATGTGGCTGGCGGTGATCCGGTCGTCGCGATGCGGCAGCACGTCGACGCGGCACAGGAAGTCGACACTCACCCTACCGGCGACCAGAAGTCTTGGCAGATGGTCGAGATTCTTTGGCCTGCGTGGTGCGCGGCCCGGCAGTGACCGTGCAAAGGAGCTCGGCCGATACATCAGCGCGGCAACCGCCTTCTCGATGCGGTCGCGCGTGCCTTCCCTCAGGCTGGCCGTTCCATTGATGAAGTTCGACACCGTGCCGATGGAGACACCGGCGGTTCGTGCGACATCCGCTATGGTCGGGCGCTTGCGTTGCAATGGCGGAGTTCCAATTGAAGCGTTTCAAAACGGTAGCAGCGAAAATGCGATGCCTCAACGGAACTATCTTCTAAAAATCAAAGATAGAATTCTTCTAGATTGGAAGATTAATCCAGAAATAGAGCGGATACTGGGCTCCTCTTTCCAAGATTGAACAATTTTCAAATTTTTTGGCAAAGATTGTGCAAGCCAATTTCCTGCACTTCATTCGATCGCCCGGGCTTGATCGGACGGTCGTGGCATGCCCCCGGCCCGTCAGATCAGCAACAGGCCCTTCATGCTGGCATATCCCTTCCGCCCGATGATGATGTGGTCGTGCACCGCGATGCCCAGCCGCTTGCCCGCCTCGATGATCTCCTTCGTCATTTCGATATCGGCTCGTGAGGGTGTGGGGTCGCCTGACGGGTGATTGTGCACCAGGATGATGGCGGTGGCAGAGAGTTCGAGGGCGCGCCTGACCACCTCGCGCGGGTAGACGGGCGTATGGTCGACGGTGCCTGTCTGCTGAACCTCGTCGGCGATCAGCGCGTTCTTCTTGTCGAGGAACAGGATGCGGAACTGCTCGCGCGCCTCGAAGGCCATGACCGACCGGCAATAGGCAAGAAGCTGTGTCCAGGACGAGAGGACTTCGCGACTCTGCACCTCTCCGCGCGCCATGCGCTGCGCGGTTGCCGCGACGATCTTGAGATCGAGCGCCACCGCAGGGCCAATGCCCTTGACTTCCTGCAGGAGGCCAACCGGCGCCCCGAGCACTTCGGCCAGCGTGCCGAAGCGTGCCAGCAGCGCCTTGGCCGCCGGTTTGGTGTCGGCACGAGGGATCAGGCGAAAAAGCAGAAGTTCCAGAAGTTCGTAATCGGGCAGGGCGTCCGGGCCCGCCAGGGCAAAACGCTCGCGCAGTCGGTCGCGATGGCCGAGGTAATGCGGCTTTTCGTCGAGCGTCGCCTTGGCTTTCGCCGCAGGCCGCATCGGCGCTTCGGAGAAGAAACTCCGCTCGTCGTCGTCGTTTGTGTTCCCCATACACCGCCCACATTGCTCCAGCGCAGACATTAGAACTGTTCTGGCCGGGATTGAAACAGT
This sequence comes from Mesorhizobium sp. M7A.F.Ca.US.011.01.1.1, assembly GCF_003998295.1. Classification (NCBI taxonomy): domain Bacteria; kingdom Pseudomonadati; phylum Pseudomonadota; class Alphaproteobacteria; order Hyphomicrobiales; family Phyllobacteriaceae; genus Mesorhizobium; species Mesorhizobium sp. M7A.F.Ca.US.011.01.1.1. The sequence goes on along the minus strand of NZ_RZRT01000011.1, from coordinate 7,474 downwards.
TCTGTTCCCCGATCGCGAGACGATCCACGGCAGATCGTGGCAGCTCCCGCTGTCAGTCTATGGCTTCCCTATACGGCAAGATGAAACCACGATTGCGCAACAAAACTTAACATCACTTAACGCATGCGGCCACTTTCACCTGACATGTTGGCGCCATCGGAGGCTCGTGGCCTCGCTATACTGGAGCGCGCATGTTCGCCAAAATTGACTCTGGACTATTTGCCGGCCGGGCATCTCTCGCGGCCATGGCAATCCTGCTTTCGACGCATTCGGAGGGCGCGCTGGCGGCAGACGCCATTGCCGTGAATTCCGATGATTTTACCCTGCCGCCCGAGCCTTCCCGCTTCGCGCGCTTCGAACAGAAACTGTCCGACTGGCATGTCGTGCTCGGCGGCGGCGCCATCATCGTTCCCAAATACGAGGGCAGCGATGAGTTCAAGATCATGCCGGTGCCTTTCGTCACGGCGACATTCCTCGACACGGTGACGATCGACCCGACAGGTGCCAACATCGCCGTCTATGAACAAGGACCGTTCGCATTCAGCGCTCGGCTTGGCTATGAGATGGGCCGCAAGGAAGACGACTCCGACCATCTGCGCGGCTTGGGGGACGTCGACATGGGCGCGACGGTCGGCGTGAAGGCGGCGGCGAAGTTCGGTCCGGCCGAAATATTCGCGCAACTGGACAAGACCATCGGCGGCAGCGATGGCCTGGAGGGCAGGGTGGGGATCGAGGTGACCCGGCCTCTGTCTCAATCGTTGATGATCGGCGCCAGCGCGTCCGCCGTCTTCGCCGACGAAAATTACATGCAGGCCTATTTTGGTGTCACGCCCGAACAATCGGCTCGCTCGGGGCTCGCGAGCTATGATGCCGGCGCCGGTTTGAAGCGCGCCGATTTTTCGATTTCCGCCACATATATGCTCGACGAGAACTGGATGGTGCGCGGCGAAGCGGGGGTCGGTGTTCTCTTGGGTGACGCTGCCGACAGCCCTGTTGTCGTCGAAAAGATCCAGCCTTCAGGGATGCTTCTCGTCGGATATCGGTTCTGACGCCTACCAGGCACCAAATGCAGGCTAGACAAACTCCGGAATGGCACAGCAACGGCACCAAAGCGATTTGAGCGCCGAATCCAGGTCGGCAAGGCAAGGTTCGCGCATCCTCATTGTCGAAGACGATCTTGAGATCGCACGCATGCTGGGCGAGACGCTCACCGACAACGGCATGATCGTGGAAATTGCCGAGAGCGGCGTCCAGATGAATGCCGCGCTTCGCAACCAGAAATTCGATCTCATCGTGCTCGATGTCATGCTGCCGGGCGAAAACGGTCTCAACATCTGCCGCCGTCTTCGCGCCGGAACCAACATTCCGATCCTGATGCTGACCGCGCTCGGTGAGGAAATCGACCGCATCTTCGGGCTGGAAATCGGCGCGGACGACTATGTGACGAAACCGTTCAGCGCACGCGAACTGACTGCCAGGATACGGGCGCTGCTGCGCCGTACAGCCTATGCTCCAGACGAGCGGGACTGGTCGAAGGTGCTTCGTTTCAACGGCTGGCGCCTCGATCCCATACGACGGCAATTGCATGACCCCAACAATGCGCGGGTTACGACCACGACGCATGAATTCGACCTGTTGCTTGCGTTTTGTCGCAATGCAGGCCGGGTTCTCTCGCGCGAGGAACTTCTGGGCGTAACCCATGCCGGGCTCGCGGGGCCGATCGAGCGTAGCGTCGATGTCCATATCAGTCGAATCCGCAGGAAGATCGAAAAGGATGCGCGCGATCCGGTGCTTTTGAGGACCGTTCGGTTGGGTGGCTACATCTTCACCGCGACGGTGGAGGAAGCATGAGTGGTTTCATCCGCCGTTTCCTACCGCAGTCCGTGCGTGGGCAGTTTGTGGCAATCATTTTCATCGCGGTGATCGTGATCATGTTCGTCGGTTCGGTCGTCGAGATTTTCATAGAGAACGTCGACCTTCCCGCCGCGGAAGATAACGCAAGGCGTGCGGCCGTTGTGGCTGCCTTGTTGCAAGAAACGCCGGCGGAGGCGCGTGGGGCAATTCTGGCGACAGCAAAGCGGGCCGGCTTTGATTTCGAGATATTGCCCAAGGACCAGATACGCGGCATTCCCCAGTCCTATCTGCAATGGCGAAGTGTCGAATGGCTTTTGCGTATCGACAGGGGGACGGTTGATGGACGCTGGCTAAGGATCGGCGGCCGATACGCATTTGTCATCGATTTGGACCAGCAGGACGTCCTGGCCCATTTCGGCATGCCCGATTCCTGGCTGACATCGGGCCTCGTCCGTGCCTCGTTCTACAGGTTCATGGCTTTCGTCGCCTTGCCCGTGCTGATCTGGCTGTTTGCGGTTTGGGCCGTGACGGATCCATTGAAGCGCATCTCGGCAGCAGTCGGTTCGGCCGAGATCGAGAATGGCGAACAGCTCTTCGTCGAACACGGCTCCATTGAAATGGTGGGCTTGGCGCGCGCCCTGAACAGGATGAGGACGCGCATCCGCACGATGATCGAAAATCGCACGCGCATGTTGCGCAGCGTCAGTCATGATCTGCGCACGCCGTTGACGCGGCTGCGGCTTCGCGCCGAGCGTATGGATGATGGCCCAATCCGAACCGCAATCCTGTCCGATGTCCAGCACATCGAAATCTTGATCGACGAGACCCTGACCTATCTGCGCAACGATGTTTCGACGGAGAAGCTGCAGCGCGCCGACATTGCCAGCGTTCTGCAAACCGTCTGCGCCGAATTCTCCGATGTCGGATTTCCTGTCTCATATTCCGGGCCGGACCGGCTCCTGGGCTGGTGCAAGCCCAATGCATTGGCGCGTGCGATCGCCAATCTCTGCGACAACGGGGTCAAATTCGCCGGCAACGTCACGGTCGCATTGACGGCGACCGGCACGGCGGCGCGCATCACGGTTGGGGATGACGGGCCGGGTATTCCGATGACGGCACGCGCCCGTGTTTTCGAACCATTCTTCAAGGAAGATGCGTCGCGCGGTATTGCATCGAAGCATGGCTTCGGTCTGGGCCTGTCGATCGTTGCCGACATCGTCCAGGGTCACGGCGGTAGGATCGAATTGGAGGACAACCAGCCCAGCGGACTGGTCGTTACCATCGACCTGCCGAATGCCGCGGATTTGCAGTCGGCATAGACGGCCTCCTGCCGGGTAGATGCGCTCTAAGCCGGCAGGCCGGGGCGATCGAGCTTTTTGGGCGACAGCGTGAAAATCTCGCACCCTGTGTCGGTCACGCCGATCGTGTGCTCGTACTGCGCCGACAGCGAGCGGTCGCGCGTCACCGCGGTCCAGCCGTCCGACAGAACCTTCACATGCGGCCTGCCCAGATTGATCATCGGCTCGATGGTGAAGATCATGCCTGGCCGCATCTCGACGCCTTCATTGGCGCTGCCGTAATGCAGGATGTTCGGCGCGTCATGGAACAGCTGGCCGACGCCGTGGCCGCAGAAGTCGCGCACCACCGAGCAGCGCTCGCCTTCGGCAAAGGTCTGGATGGCGGCGCCGATGGCGCCGGTGCGGGCGCCCGGCCTGACCGCCGCAATGCCGCGCATCAGGCATTCATGCGTGACTTCGAGCAGGCGCTCGGCGGCGCGCTTGATCGTGCCGACCGGATACATGCGCGAGGAATCGCCGTGCCAGCCGTCGAGGATATAGGTGACGTCGATGTTGACGATGTCGCCATCCTTCAGCGGCTTGTTGTCGGGAATGCCATGGCAGACGACATGGTTGATCGAGGTGCAGGACGATTTCGTGTAGCCGCGATAGTTGAGCGTCGCCGGCAGCGCGCCGTGGTCCATGCCGAATTCGAAGACGAAGCGGTCTATTGCTTCGGTGGTGACGCCGGGCTGGACCATCGGCACCAACTCGTCGAGGCAGCGCGCGGTGAGATCGCATGCCTTGCGCATGCCGGCAAAGCCGTCCTCGCCATAGAGGCGGATCTGGCCGGTATTTCTGAGCGGGGCCGTGGCGGCGTCGAGATAGGTGACCATGTTGTCCGTGTAGCGGGTAGGGCCCTGCAGGAGAGCCGACGTGAAAAATCTCCCCAGATTTGGCACTTGAGGGCAAAAGGTTCAAGGAAGAACTGTCTGATGTAGCCGCGCGCTTCCGGATATTTGCCTCGCATGGGCGATGTCTTGCCGGTTTTTGCCCGGTTTGCTTCCCTTTCTGGCCATGGTGCGTTAGGGCGGGTGATGTTTTCGAAATCGCGTCCCTTCCCGGCGGCCAGGCAAACCGGATGGCCTGAAGCGCCGCTGACGGCAGCGTGCTCATGCCTGATGGGCATGGTGCTGCTGGCGATGCTGTGCTTCGGCCTGCCGGCGGCGCCAGGCTTTGCGGGCTCTGCGCCGAGTGGTGCCAGCGTCGGTGTCGAGCGGTCGGGCGAAGTGGCGGCGCTGCTGCGTGTCACCGGCAAGGCGCAAGCGCTGGAAGTTCGTGCCGGCCGTCCGCTTCTGGTCAAGTTCGCCGGCGGCCATCCCGCGCTTCCGGTCCCCGACGCTGTTTTTCTTTGGGCCGAACGGACATCGCAAAGAGCGATGGTTTCGGGATATGGGGCCGCTCCGGTTCCCGGGGCGAGCACCAACCAGCCGCGCGCACCGCCGACCATCACGGCCTGAGCGGTCCAGAACCGTACCCTTTACCTCATCGTTATTCCTGTTTGCGTCGTGATCGTGCGGCGGCTGTCGGCCGCGCAGCGGTCGCGCGGCGCGTCATTTTCCGGATCATTTCAATGCAACAACGCATCAAGACATTCAAAACCCTGTCGCGTGCGGCTTCGGCTGCCGCGTTCCTCTGCGTCCAGGCGCTCATCTGCATCGGAACCGTCTATTGGGCGGTTGCCGAGACGCTCGGCCTGTCGGCGATGGCGGCCCTTGTTCTCGGCGGCATCTTCGCCGTGCCGACGGTATTTGTACTGATCACCGCCATTCGCATGGCCTTCGACGCGGAGACGGATTCGGCGAACCAGTGAGCATATGGCACCCAGGACAGATTTCTTTGGCGCGATGTGGCGGCCCGCGACCCAAGTGACGACACATTTCTGAGCCAAAAGCCGGTGAAAGCAACTTTTGACGACGAACGGCGTTGCCTCGGCGACCCCGTTCGGGAGACAGGACATGGATAGACTGCAATTCGAGGTGCCGGTGCGCATATCGCCTGGACCCGGTCTGCCAGTCGAGGAAATCTATGGCGTCGAACAGGCGCTCGATTTTCTCCAGGACTGGCCTGCGCGCCGTCAGGGCCCGATCTATCAGAAAGCGTTCAACGCCTGCTTTGGCGCCACGGTGGACGTGGTCAAGACCGAGGATGCCTGCCGGGCGTTCATGGCGTTTTGCCGCGCCAGTGGACTGATGGCCAGGGACATGATGACGCCGCGCAAGCGCGGCGGTGAGGCGAGGGCGCTCCAGGCCTGAGGGCCGTCGCCCGTTTCGCCTGCCCCGATTCCTACGTCAACGATCGCGTTTGAACGCACGCGGCGATGTCGTGAGCGTAGGGCTGCGCCCTTTTCGTCCCCGACGACCGCAGCACGCTGCACCCATGTCAGCGCCGTTAAGCTTCCGTTTCCACCTTCCCGGCTACGCCTTTGCTTGTTGGCAATGGTTGATTCGTTGCGTCAGTCTCATGGTTTGGAAGATGTCCCCAGAAAAAGTCCGTGCATTCCCGATCGACCGTCAGGTATTCTTGGTCAGGGAGGTTGCTGCCAAGCTCGGCAACCTGCATGGCGAGACCGCCACCTCGTTCTGGAGAGCCAAGGCGTCGGAGTTGCTCGATCTTGTGGTCGGATCCGGCAGGGACAGAACAGCAGCCAGCGATGAAGTGCGCAGGTTTTTCCTGGCCGTGCAGCGAGAGATGTTGGCTGGTACGGCCGCGGAGTCGATGCCAATTCTCTCCGCTTAAAGCAAATGTTCGCGCATCCGGCCTCGAATATTTTCTCCAATAGTGTGAAAATACCGGTCATTTCTGTGATTTCTGTGCCAAAGCGGCAACAGCGCACCTAAATTACATCGCCTCAATTCTTGGGAGCCCCCGTTGCTGCTGCAATCTGATAGGTTGCATTAGCAAGGGGTGATTCGCGCCGATGCGGCGCGGGTCTGGGGGGTGATGATGACTCGTGTTCGATCGAGAGCAGTCGAGTCTCGCGTTGTTTCAAGGTGGTTGAGACAGAGATTTTTCGGCATTTCAGGGGCTGCCGTGACCATGGTCATGGCGGCGATGCTGTTCGTCGGCTCGACCGGTCCTGCCAAAGCGACTTGCGTCGGCCCCAGTGGAAATGTCGAGAACTGCACGGGCGCCGGAACGCAATCCGACATCAGTTTCACAGCGCCTGGAGTCACGACGCTCAACGTCAACACGCTGACGATCGATCCCAGCCGGATATCCTTGACCGGCACCGGCTCGGCGCCTGCTTTGCCAGCGGATGGAGTGCAGCACTATACCTGCAGCAGCAATGACCCCGCGCTGTGCACGATCCACCCGGCGGTACCTGCCAGCGGGGGAAATCCGGCCGTGCCCGAATCGTGTACTGGAACGGCTTGTATCGCACCGCCGGCCAAGGCAGCCGGTGGACCCTCAGGCAATTCGGGCCCGACACTGACGGTCAACTACAACCAGCCGGGAGCCGACACCAATGTGTCCGGCAGCGGCGCGGTGATCGCGACCGGCACCATCGGCGTGCTGGGTGCCTCGAATGGCAGCCGCGGCGGCAATGGCAGCAACGGCTATGTCTTTTCCAACGGTGGCGACGGTCATAACGGCGCTGATGGTGGCGCCGTCACGGTCGATGTGGATGGGGCCGTCAAGACAAGCAACAACTGCGTGCTGCCGACGGGTTGCCCGAACGCTGGCATCGTCGCGAGCAGCGTCGGCGGCGATGGCGGCGATGGCGGCGACGCCAAGGGCATCTCCGGCAATGCCGGCAATGGCGGGCTGGGCGGTGTCGGCGGCAGCGCCACTGTCAATTTCAACAGCGGAAGCGTGGAGACGCTGGGTAATTACTCAGCAGGCATCGCTGCCATCAGCCAGGGCGGCCATGGCGGCAATGGCGGCGGCGGCGGCGGCTTGGTCTTCAACCCGGGCGGCGGCAGCCCGGCCGGCAGCGGCGGCAACGCCAATGTCTTCACAGGCGCCGGCACCACGATCACCACGTATGGCATCTATTCGCATGGCATCGCCGCCCAGTCGATCGGCGGCGGCGGCGGCGGCAGCGCCGGTGGTTTCGGCTTGTTCTCCTCCTCCGGCGGCAGCGGCGGCAATGGTGGCAATGGCGGCATCGTCCAGGTCACCAACAATGCCGCGATCACCACCTGGGGCAACAATTCGCAAGGCATCCTGGCACAGACCATCGGTGGCGGCGGTGGTGACGGCGGTTCGAACTTCGGCCTGTTCGCCTCGGGCGGCAGCGGTAGTCTCGGCGGCAATGGCGGTCCCGCCCAAGTTGTGAC
>NZ_RZRT01000119.1:0-6581 GCF_003998295.1 Mesorhizobium sp. M7A.F.Ca.US.011.01.1.1 | reverse complement strand
ATACCGCGCGATCAACTTGTGACCACAGGTTCGGCCAATCCCGAAACGACGACAAAGCGCACTGACATTGCTGCCATCCTGCACCGCAAGACGCACAAACTCCAACTTCCCATCCATCACGCTGGTGCTCCCAAATGGCATCGCGAACCTCCCGGCGCAAAGCACGCCAAACTGTTCGCGATGTCCTCGCACACCTGTTCGCGATGTCTCCGGTCCAAACACCCCCTTGAGGGGGAGATGCCTGGCAAGGCAGAGGGGGGTGCTGGCCCGCAAACGAACGATGATTGGAGGACCTTCTGATGGCTACCCCCCTCGTTGTCTCGGACGTCGCCAAGAGCTTCACCATGCATCTGCGCGACGGCATCAAACTGCCCGTCGTCGCCGGAGTCTCGTTCTCGATCAGGGCCGGCGAATGCACCGTGCTTGGCGGCCCATCCGGTGTCGGCAAGAGCTCGATCCTCAAGATGCTCTACGGCAACTATGCCGTCGACGAGGGCCAGATCATCGTCACGCACGACGACGGGCTGATCGACCTTGCCACCGCCAGCCCGCGCACCGTGCTTGCCGTGCGCCGTCAAACGATCGGCTATGTCAGCCAGTTCCTGCGCACGGTGCCGCGCGTCTCGGCGCTCGATGTCGTCGCCGAACCGCTGGTCGAACGCGGCGAGGACCGCGAAATTGCACGCGGCAAGGCACGCACCTTGCTGGCGCAACTCAACCTGCCGGAAAAACTCTGGGCATTGCCGCCTGCGACCTTCTCCGGCGGTGAGCAGCAGCGCGTCAACATCGCGCGCGGCTTCATCACCGAGCACCCGATCCTGCTGCTCGACGAGCCGACCGCCTCGCTCGATGCCAGGAACCGCGATGTGGTGATCGAGCTCATCGCCGCCAAGAAGGCGGCTGATGTCGCCCTGCTCGGCATCTTCCATGACCACGACGTGCGCGAGGCGGTTGCCGACCGCATCATCGACGTCACCGCTTTCGCTCCTGGAAAAGTCGCCGCATGACCAGGAAATTATCGGAGACACCGCTGGTCCACCCGACGGCGGAGGTGCAGAACTCGACGCTCGGCCGCTGGACCGAGATCGCCGACCGCAGCCGGGTGTTGGAGAGCGAACTCGGCGACTATTCCTACATGATGCAGGATTGCGCTGTCTGGTGCGCCGCGATCGGCAAGTTTTCCAACATCGCGGCCAGCGTTCGCATCAACGCCACCAACCACCCGACCTGGCGGCCGACGCTGCATCACTTCACCTATCGCGCCTCGGACTATTGGGACGATGCCGAGCACGAGAGCGAATTCTTCGCCCAACGCCGCGCCAAGCGGGTCACCATCGGCCACGATACCTGGCTCGGTCACGGCTCGACTATCCTGCCCGGCGTCACCGTCGGCGATGGCGCCGCGGTCGGCGCCGGAGCCGTCGTCTCGAAGGATGTCGCGCCCTATACCATCGTCGGCGGTGTGCCGGCCAAACCGATCCGCGAGCGCTTCGATCGCCGCACCGCCGAGCGCTATCAGGCGCTTGCCTGGTGGGACTGGGACCATGCAAGGCTGCGCGCCGCGTTGGATGATTTTCGTTCGCTTGAGGCCGAGGCTTTTCTGGAAAAATACGGCGGATAAGCCATCACATTTCGTCATGGGCGAACCTGTTCATATCCCTGACACACCACCGGCGCAGGTTGCGGCTTGGCGTAATGCGCTGGCCGTGCCGTTCGGCTACCGGCATCCCGATCACGACGCTTACGTCCTCCACACCACCTTCGCTTACCAGATCCAGCATCTTGCGGATGATCGGGCCGCCGCATGGCTGGGGCCTGTTCGATGATTGCCTGGCACTTTTCGAACAGCAGGCTCCCGTAGTCGAAATCAAGCCGCCCCTTCTGCAGCTTCAGGGACATGGAGCACTTCGAGGAAACTGCTGGTCCTGGGCCGACCGTAACTCCACACCTGTGGAGCGTAACAAAACTGACATCAACGCGACACGGCAGGTTCATGTGGCTGCGCTAGGCGAATGCCTGACGATCAATGGTCCGGACTGGAACCTGCCCCCATGCCAGCAAATTCCGCCACGCTCGAAATCCGCGGTGTCACCCGACGATTTGGCAAGAACACTGCCGTCAGCGACATCAACATCGCGATCCCGCAGGGTCAGATGGTTGGCATTATCGGCCGTTCGGGCGCCGGCAAATCGACCCTTCTTCGCATGATCAACCGTCTCATCGATCCCAGCCAGGGGTCGATTTTTTTTGACGGCGCCGAGGTTTCCCAATTGCGCGGCTCGCCGCTGCGACGCTGGCAGCGCGACTGCGCCATGATCTTCCAGCAGTTCAACCTGGTACCGCGCCTCGACGTGCTAACCAATGTGCTGCTCGGCAAGCTGAACCACCGTTCGACCATGTCCAATCTTCTCGGCATGTTTTCCCGCGCCGAGTGCGCCGAGGCTGTCGCCGCGCTCGAGCGGCTCGATATCGCCCGCACCGCGCTGCAGCCCGCCGGCACGCTGTCGGGCGGCCAGCAACAGCGCGTCGCCATTGCCCGCGCCATGATGCAGCAGCCCAGGGTGATCCTCGCCGACGAGCCGATCGCCTCGCTCGACCCGCTCAACGCCAAGGTGGTGATGGATTCGCTGCAGGACATCAATCTGCGCGACGGCATCACCGTCGTCACCAATCTGCACACGCTGGACACCGCCCGCACCTACTGCAACCGCATCATCGGCATGGCCGCCGGCAAGGTCGTCTTCGACGGCCCGCCGGAAGAACTCAACCGCGAGGCCGTGCGCCTCGTCTACGGCGCCGACAGCAATGGCCAGGAAATCTCCGAGGCCATCACCTCGACCAGCGTTGCCTTCAGCCGAAAGATCGCCGCATCCGCCGGACCGCTCGAGCCCGCATTCCCGGGATACTGAGAGCGGCCTGGATCGACAGCCCGCGTCAAGGGCACCTGTCAAAATCGATAACGCTGCCGGCGCGGGGCCGGAACCTACAGGAGAGATTACAGATGTTCAGGAAGATGGTTTTCAGCGCCGTTTCGGTGCTCGCCATGGCGACCAGCATGGCCCACGCCGCCGATATGAAGGAATTTCGCGTCGGCATTCTCGGCGGCGAAAACGAAACCGACCGGCTGCGCAACTACCAGTGCCTCGCCGACCATCTGAAGGCCGAATTCGGCTTCGAAAAGGTCTCGCTGTTCCCCGCCGCCGACTATGACGGCGTGATCCAGGGCCTGCTTGGCGGCACGCTCGACTTCGCCGAACTCGGCGCTTCCGGCTACGCCAGCATCGCTCTCAAGGACCCGAAGGCGGTCACCCCGATCCTCACCACCCAGCAGACCGACGGCGCCACCGGCTACTATTCGATCGGCCTGGCGCTGAAATCCTCCGGCATCACCGATATCAAGTCGGCCAAGGGCAAGAAACTCGGCTACGCCGATCCGGATTCGACGTCCGGCTATCTGATCCCGCTGACCCAGATCCCGAAGGACACCGGCGCTTCGAACGAAACCTTCTTCGCTTCGACCCAGTTCAACGGCGGCCACGAGAACAATGTTCTGGCCGTGCGCGACGGCAAGGTCGATGTGGCGGTGGACGATTCCTCCGGTATCGGCGACTTCAAGGACGGCTACACCTCGGGCACCTTCCACAAGGAAGTCGCCAAGGGCGCCGTCGACCCCAACGACTTCGTCGAAGTCTGGCGCTCGGGCCTGATCCCGAACGGCCCGCTGGTCGTGCGCACCGCGCTCGGCGACGAAATGACCGCCAAGCTCGCCGACTTCTTCACGCAGTTGCCGAAGAAGGACAAGGCTTGCTTCGAAGGCGTCGAAGGCGGCGACTTTACCGGCTACGTCCCGGTCAAGGCGGACTTCTACAACGTCATCGTCGAAGCCCGTAAGGCAGCCATTGGCGGCTAACGGCGAAATCAGGAAGGGCGGCGTCGAGAAAACGCCGCCCTTCTTGCATGTCCGATCATGACCCTTTCCGTGACAGCCCCTTCCGGCGCCACTCACCAGATGGCCGACGCCTGGCGTCGCCAGACGTCCTTGCGCCGGCTCTACACCGCCATCGGTGTCGGCCTTCTCATCATCGCGCTTGGCGGCACCATGTGGTTCGCCGACGAGGCCAATGCCGGGCATTTCTTCGACCGGCTGCCACATTTGCTGGATTTCCTGAGCTGGCTCGTCCCCAAGGACTGGAACGATGTCTGGCGAGCGATGTTTGACATCGCTTCCCCGCACGACACCGGCACCCAGGAATTCAACTTCCCGCTTGGCCGCGCCTATGTCTGGGGCAGCTTCTACATCCCTGAATATTTCGAGCTGATGCTGACCACGCTCAACGTGGCGCTGGTCTCGACCTTCATCGGCTTCGTCTTCGCCGTGCCGTTCTCCTTCATCGCGGCGCGCAATCTGACGCCGCATCCGGTGCTGCGGCTGATCGTCAAGCGCTTCATGGAATTGCTGCGCGCCTTTCCCGAGATCGTCATCGCCGGCCTGTTCGCGGCCATCGTCTCGATCGGACCGATCGCCGCCATCATCGCCATCGGCCTGCATTCGATCGGCGCGCTGGGCAAGCTGTTCTACGAGATCAACGAGAACATCGACATGCGCGCCGAGGAAGGACTGAGGGCTGTCGGCGCCAACTGGTTCGAGCGGGTGCGCTTTGCCGGCCTGCCGCAGGTGCTGCCCAACTTCATGTCCTACACGCTGCTGCGTGTTGAGATAAATGTCCGCATTTCCACCATCATGGGCGCGGTCGGCGGCGGCGGCATCGGCGAGGAGTTGAAGCTGTCGATCTCGCGCGGCTTCGGCGCCAAGACGATAGCCCTCGTGCTGCTCCTGTTCACGACGATCTTCATCGTCGACCAGTTCTCCGCCTGGCTGCGCCGCAAGCTGGTCGGCGAGCAGGCATTCGTGGTGGGGGCTTGACCATGGCTGCCTTGACCGCCGATCAAATCCAGTCGATCGAAGAGCGCTTCCCGCAGGTGTTCCAGCGGCCGTTCCACAAGCGCTTCGGGCCGCTGATGCTGCTTGGCGGCATCTTTCTCTACCTGCTCTATGCCCTGTGGTTCTTCAACCTGCCGCAGGTCATGCGGGAATCGCACTGGGAGCGCCTGCCGCTGTTTCTGACCCAGTGGATCAGCTACGACGTGCAGCCGATCTTCCGCCTCGACGAACCACGGATCACCGCCAAATATCCACGCTTCTCGGTGCTCGGCCCGAACCCAGATCCGGACTGGGTCAAGACCAATGCCGATGGTTCGGTGACGGTCCTTATCGACGGCACCGCCAAGTCGATCACCTTCACCAAGACGCAGGCGACGATAATTGCCCATGGTGAGACCGTTGCGGTCGCGCTTGGCACCGGCAAGCCGCTGATCTCGGGAGCGGTTCCCGGCTGGATCACCGCGCATGAGGATGAGGTCGTCGCCGACATGGGCTTTGCCGGCGAGGCCCGCGTCGCCGTTGACCGCGTCAGGATCCGAAAGCGATTTCTCGGCTGGGCAAACTTCGTCTTCGACACCCGCTCGCCCTTCTTCGGCAAGTCGGCAAGCGAAGTCGCCTCGCTGATCGTCTCCGGACCGGAACTGAAACCAGGCACGTCCAATCTGGCGCTGGCCGGCGACAACATCTGGAACAACGCCCAATGGCAGCATGGCGATGTCTGGACGAAGCTCTTGCAGACCATCGTCATGGCCTTTCTCGGCACCATGCTTGGCGGCATCGTCGCCTTTCCGCTGGCCTTCTTCGCCGCCCGCAACATCACGCCCAGCCGGCTGGTCAACCAGGTGCTCAAGCGCTTCTTCGACTTCATGCGCTCCATCGACATGCTGATCTGGGCGCTGTTCTTCACCCGTGCCTTCGGGCCGGGACCGCTGGCGGGCAGTGCAGCCATCTTCTTCACCGAGATCGGCACGCTCGGCAAAACCTATTCCGAGGCGCTGGAGAACATCGACGACAAACCGCGCGAGGGTATTACCTCGACCGGAGCCAACGGCCTTCTGGTGCAGCGCTACGGCGTGCTGCCGGAAGTGGTGCCGGTGTTCATCAGCCAGACGCTCTACCAGTGGGAATCCAACACCCGCGGCGCGACCATCATCGGCGCTGTCGGCGCCGGCGGCATCGGCCTGAAGCTGTGGGAAGCGATGCGCACCAACTCCAACTGGGCCAACGTCTTCTACATGGTGCTGCTGATCCTGGCCGTTGTCTTCATCTTCGACAACATCTCCAACTTCCTGCGCCGCCGGCTGAGCCAGACGATCCACGACTACAACAGGCTTCAGGCTGAGCAGGAGTAGGCTTGTGACGCAGAAGCGCAAGCATCGTCTCGCCCGGCGCCAAAGGGTCGACCCCCACTCCGTCGAGCTTCGCTCGACACCTCTCCCCCGATCGACGGGGTAGAGGAAAGGCGCAAGGCTGTCCGAGCCACCTGGCTCCCTTTCCTCTCCCTCCGGAGGGCTAGGGGATGCACACATCTTTTGAGGTGAATGACTCTCTTTTGATTGGTTGTCTGGCGTTGGGATGTGATTCTGTTGGCGATGCTGGGATTGAGGAGGTGTCGCGATGTCAGCCAATGAGATCGAGT
>NZ_RZRT01000118.1:0-6705 GCF_003998295.1 Mesorhizobium sp. M7A.F.Ca.US.011.01.1.1 | reverse complement strand
GGCCAATTTCTCTGCCGAACTTCAGGCCTTCAGGCTGGCCACGTCGGGCGCTTTCATCCTGGTGTCACGCATCGACGGCGTTGATCCGCAGAACACCTGCCGGGTGATGCTCATACACGGCGCTCCTTCAGGCACGACCTGATGGATTAGTACCTTCCAGCACTTTCGCTCAGCAATCTCTTCTCGACTAAGATGGCCGGCCGGATCGAAGGTTGGATGTCGCACAAGGCAGCGTCTTATCCATCAATGCCTTCGGGTGGTCAAAAGCAACAGGTCGGAATTGCCGGCGCCCTGGCAATGAGGCCCCTAGGTCATTTTCTGTGACGAACCCACGTCCGCTCTCGATCCAAAGCTTTGGCGAAGTTTTTGGGACGATGAAGCAGCTTGTCTCCGAAGGGATGACGACGGCTATCGTCACCCATGGATGGGCTTTGCCGCGAAAGTAGCAAGTCGCGTGATCTTCATGGATGCCGGGCGCATCGTCAAAAAAAAGGCCATCCGGATGACCTTTTTCAAATCCGCATAGCCCGAGGCTGAGGGCGTTTCTCGCCAGCTGGCAAGAGCGGCAACTCTGAAGTTGAGACAGAATCCTATTCTGTATTCGCCGCACCGATGCCAGACGATGCTCCGGTCACCAGCGCAGTCTTCCCATGCAGATTTTGACTCATGTTTTTCTCGCCGGTTGTTAGATGTTATACTTGATCAAGCCATACAGGCAGGTCCGCCCCAAAAACGAAGTTCTGATGAGGTGATCAGGGCGACTTATGAGGGAAATTGCAAGCCAGGGAACCCGGGCTACCAGCCACCTACGTCGGCTAGAACACTGGTGACATTGGATCCTCTGATGCAAATCGCCTAATTACGTTCTCAGTAATCCTTGACACGTTGTTGTCGTAACCGTTCCAATTCAGACTCAGAATCCAGCCGATCGAGGAAGTGCTGAACATCGCGCCGCCATGCGGTGTGGTGAAGTAGGTCATGTCAGCGCGGACCATCGGGTGTTCTACACCGGAGACGAACGGGTGAGTACCACCCATCTCCTCCGGCACCAACGACGCGTTCGGTCCGTGTTCAATAGAGCTCGCAAGCAGGAGGGTATGTGGCGGAGTGCCAAGGCGCAGATCGTATCGATCGACCTCGACTGCTGCTGCACCGTTGTATCCCAGCCCGAAGTCACCGATCTTCTCAGCAGGATCGACGCCGTCGAAGATCCAGTGCACGCGCTCGTCCATGGAGTCCGGAAGCCGGACGTAATATGTGCCCTGTTCCAGAGCGTGAGCGGCGTACGAAGTCCCCCATATCTTGTAACCAGAGCGTCCGCGGTTGCGCCATAAGCCCCCATGCTCGCATGTTGTGCTCATGTACTGTTCGCCCGGCTCTGACTGCCAAGCGCCGTCGCCGACTTCACCGCGGCGGACTTCAAGCAGCCAGGGTTTGTCCCCATCTAGCGCTGTTACCCAGTACATTCCATTGCCGCCGAGGTACAGGCCGCGTCCGCCGGACATTAGGTATTGTTCCCAGGCGTCAACATACGGGGTCGTGCAATACTCCGGATGCGAAGTGGTCATCACCGCCTTGTAATGCTTTAATTCGGCAACTCCGTTTGCATGAATTTCGTGGTCGGTGATGACGTCGTACTCGATGCCCTTCTGTTCCAACCAATCGATCAGGCCGAGATCGCCTTCGAAATTCCAAGTCGTGAGGTGCTTAGGCCTCAGCATGACCATCGGCTTGCGCCACGTAGCGTAGATGACTCCAGTGCCATCGGCATGCCTATCATAGTTTGCAAGCCCGTAAGGGGCGACGTTGCCATTGACTTCGAGATCACGGGATGTCGAGATGGAGGCGCCGCCGAAGTTGGCTTCCTGAGCGTAATCGCCCGGCGCGTCTTCTTGCCAGTTTGGGATAGGGTAAAAGTTGCCGTAGGCCATGTAGGTGAAGGTGGAAAATACGACTGCCACTGGGGCGCGTTTCGCGTCTGCGGCCGGAGTGACGAAAAAAGTAATGTAGTCTTCGAGGCCGCTGCCCTGAAGCCGCATCGCGTAAACTCCGCTCCGGAGATCGGCTGAGAGCTTGAACGAGAAATCGGACTCCCAACGGCAGTCGTCCATGGCATCTTCATGGAACCATAGTGCACCATATTGGTTGGGGGCGAAGGCATAGCAATCGACCTTTCCCTTCCAATTCCACCCGGTGCAGCCCTGCGTTGGCTGGTTCACGCACCTGCCGTGGTATCCGTTGTGAGAAAGGTCGACGACCGGGTCCCCTCCGGTGCCTTCCGATGATGCTCCCGCTGAGAAATCCCATCGAGCAACCACACCAAGAGCATCTTTGAGGGTTCCGTCGAGAAGCGAGGTGAAATCGTCACTGGTCAGCGCGATGCTTCTGATCGAAGGTGAATCAATTTTGCCATTATAGCAGTGCTCCACCCAAAGCCGTTCCGCGTTTGCGTTTCTCGGCGCCCCGGCGATGATCAATGGTCCGCCAGTGCAGCGCGGCGGAACAGCCGCGTCGAGGCCTTGCGAATCATCGCTGTCTAACGGGACAACCGGACCGAATCTGCTGTTGACACTGTTAATGACACTCTTTTGGCTGAGTTCAAGTCTGCAAAGCTTGGCATCGAAAGTGGCCGCGACGGAATACCAGACGTGGTTGAACATCGGCTTGTCTAGACAAAGCGACGACTGGCGTTGGCCGTCCGATGTCCTGATCCTGAGACAACCGTCGCCGGCGATGTCGAGTATCCAGCCAATTTCAGCTTCGGCGCACCATCTCGATATAATGGTCTGCGGCTTTCCTCCTGCCAATGTGGGCTGCACGAAAGCATGGATCGTGAAACCGTCCGCGAGAGCGAGTTCGGGCGAGCCCCTCACTTCCACATACGATCCGATCTGGGTTTCCTGACGCCGCCCGTTGAAGGTGCCTACGGTGCAGACTTCCTCTTCCTTATGACCAGGACCTCTAGGATCAGGATCCCCTGCGATCAGGCGCACGAGGACGGCCTCATATGTGTCCACGTCGGAGGACACGCGAAACTCGATTTCGTCGCCCGGCCGATACGTGGGGAAATCGGTGTAACCGCGCAGCCGTCGTGTCTCAAACATCTGCCTCCTCCTCCACATTCTCAACTTCAAGCTCCGCCACACGTTTGAGAAAAATCGCATGTCTGGCTGCGTCAACCGTTGGGTAGATTTCTTCACAGAGCACTTTCGGCGGTCGTCCTTGGGCGGCCGCCACGATAGAGAAGCCCCAGTTATTCGGGAGCTCGATCGGTAGGTACATTGCTTCTTCTGAAATCGTGCGGAAGTAGGCCAACACATACTGGAGCTGCAAACTATGGAAGTCGGGTCGCAGTCCCAGTGGGTTGGCAGCGTGTTCAGCGATTATCTCCCGCGTTACCATCGGCCGAACGTTTCGCCTGCGGAAGTCCTTGAAGACGGGATGGAAATGTTGAACGTATTTGTCCTTGTAGAGACGCGGATCGGTAAGCCCTTTCATGGGCGGCCCACCTCCTTGTCCGTCATTTCCTCGAGATTAATGTCCATCGAGTTTCTGATGTGCGGATACCATTTGTCATAGGCGAAGTTCAGGTGGTCCTCGTTCAGCATATAGGACCGGAAGTCCGCGACCGTCTCGAACTCCATCGAGATTGCGAAAGCGAAGTCTGCCTGGGCACCGGTCTGCCGCCATACCTTGTAATTCTTCACGCCCTGGAGCGTGCCAAGATACTCGATCGTTTTGATGAAGGAAGCCTCTTCGGAAGACTCCGGGGCATAGCGAAGGTTAAAGACGGCCATGTGCTGCATGGTCGGCACTCCTGTTCAATGACCAAATGTTTTCTGAGGAGGCCGGATGGCCTCCAGTTTTCTTAGACGACCTCGGGCAGCGGATCTGCGGAGGCAAAGCGCTTGAGGACATTTTCCGTCAGGCGCGACACGTTGTTTCTGTACCCGTTCCAGTTCAGCGAGTGGCACCATCCGATTGATGAGGAGCTGAACATGGCACCTCCCTCAGGAGTGGTAAAATAGGTCATGTCGGCCCGCACTTTAGGGTGTTCGATGCCGTTGATGAACGGGTGGGTGGTACCCATCTCCTCAGGTACGATCGTCGCGTTCGGCCCGTGCTCGACGGAACTACTCAACAGCATAGTGTGGGGCGGTGTTCCGTGACCCAGGTCGTATCGATCGAGCTCGACGGATGCGGCCCCTTTGTACCAGTGACCGAACGCTCCAATAGTTTCGCCCGGCTCAATTCCCTCAAAGATCCAGCGCACGCGTGCGTCTTTTGAATCCGGCAGCTGGACATAGTATCCTCCTTGCTCGAGTGCGTGTGCGATATAGCTTGTGCCCCATATCTTGTAGCCTGCCCGGCCGCGCATCCTCCAGAGTCCGCCGTGCTCGCCGGTCGAGCTGGTGTACTGCTCACCCGGTTCGGACTGCCACGCACCGTCGCCGGTCTCGCCCCGACGAACTTCGATCAACCACGGCTTCCCCTGAGGCTGCGCCGTCACCCAGTACATGCCGTTGCCGCCAAGATACATACCGCGCCCGCCCCGTTCGAGGTATTGCTCCCACGCGTCATTGTACGCCGTCGTCGTATATTCGGGGTGCGTGCATGTGACGACAACCTTGTACTGGCCGAGGAGTTGGGCGCCTTCGTGGACGTCGTGATCGGTAATCACGTCATATTCGAATCCGGACTCCTCCAACCAATCGATGAGGCAGAGATCGCCTTGGAAATTCCACGAGGTCAGGTGTTTGGGCCGCAACATGATTTGCGGGCGTCGCCATGTGGCGAAGATCGCTCCAGAGCCGTCTACGTGCCGTTCGTAGTTTGCCACGCCGTAGGGAGCCGCGCCTCCGGCGATCTCGAAGTCGCGGGTGGTCGCAATGGAAACCCCTCCATTGTTCGCCTCCTGTCCGTCGAAGCCGCTCTCGTCAGCGGCCCAATGCTGCAGCGGATAAAAATTGCTATACGACATGTAGGTGAACGTAGGCATTATCACCGCGATGGGAGCGCGCTTGGCTTTTGCGGCCGGAGTGACAAAGAACGTTACATAGTCCTCGTAACCGCCCCCGCGGAGGCGGACAGAGTACACTCCTGAGCTGGCATCCTCCGGCACGTCGAGGGTGAAATCCGCATCCCAGCCGCAATCCTCAAGCGCATCGGAATGAAACCAAATCGCACCGTATTGTTGCGGTGCTACCATGTAGCAGTCGAACTTCCCCTTCCAGTTCCACCCGGTGCAGGCACGAATTGGCTGGTTATGGCAGACTCCATGCTGCTCGTTGCCGGACACGTCCTGGACGTGGTCGGTCGCAATGCCGTTGAGGCTGATGCCATAGGAGAAGTCCCACCTCGCAAAGCAGCTTTCGGGCCGAACAACCGAATGACCATTATCCAGGAGTCGCAAATCTTCCGCACCGAGGCAGGCCTCGAAAATGACAGGAGAATCCAGTTTGCCGTTGTAGCAGTGAAGTCCCGCCTTCCCGTCAGCCGACAGGGCTGCCCCAAGCGTCACTGGGTCATCCGCGATGGCAGGAATACCAGTAAGTGTGATCGCCTTTTCGCATATGGCATCGATTGGCACGACCGGACCGAAGCGGCTGTTAAAGCCGTTGATGACGGAGCGCTGGCGGAGCGTGACAGATCGTAGCTCCGTATCGACCGTGACGGATACGGCGTACCAGACATAGTCGAAGAAGGGTTTATCGCATGCTATCTCGTTCCGGTTGCCGTTGCTGTCGACTAGTGAAAAGGCCATGCGCCCTTGGCGGATGGACAATTCCCAGCCCGCTTTACCCGGCTGCCCTTGGGATGCGATCACCTGGTAACCGTCTCTCGGACGTGTAGGTTTGACAAACGCGTGGAAGGTGAACCCTCCCTCGAACGACATCGGACGACGGAGGTCGGCGCGGATCATGTTTCCAGGCCGCGTCTCCTGCCGTCTACCCTTGAAGCGGCCAAGGTCCCGGACTTCCTCTTCCTTGAAACCAGGGCCAGACGGGTTCGGGTCGCCATTGATCAGGCGAACGAGCGTTGCCTCGTAGTCCCCGACGTCCGAGGACACATGGATAGTGACGCCGCTCCCAGCGGGAATATTGGGACTTTGGGTGTAGCCTCTGAGTTGACGACCGTCAAGCATCGTCGCTACCTTCCTCGGCCGTCAGTTCAGCGACTCGCATTTCGAAGATTGAATGTCTTGCTGCGTCGACCGTCGGGTAGGAATGTCCCTCTAAGACGAACGGCTCCTGGCCTCGCGTGGAAACGGCGATGCCAAAGCTCTGCTTATCTGCGTGATGATAGGGCATCAAGTAGGCGCTCTCTGGCTGCGTCCGGAAGTATCCAAGTAGATGATGAAGAGGCCAGCTGTGGAAATCTGGTCCATAGCCCAACGGATTGCGGCGATGTTCTTCGATGACATCCGGCGTGATAAGTTTACGCATGTGCTTGCGACGTAGCGCATGGTGAACCGGGTGAAAATGCTCCACTTCCTTGTTGATGTAACGAGCGGGGTCCGAGACTCCGGGCATGGTTTTTCCTCTCTCTCATCAATCGAGTGACTTAAACGTAATGTCTCGGGAGACGGTGATAGCGGGGAACCAGCGGGAGAAGGCGAAATCTAAATGCGGCCTGTCCTTCATGTATTCCTCAAATTCCCCGTCTGTGTCGAACTCCATCGAGATTCCGAATTCGCCCTCGGTC